>NZ_VFVP01000008.1:0-267407 GCF_006442175.1 Mesorhizobium sp. B2-3-14
GTGGGAATGGGGGGGGCGGTAACAGCGGTGGCGGTGGCGGCAACAGCGGCAATGGAGGAAACAGCGGCAACGGCAATAGCGGTAACAGCGGCGGCGGGAATAGCGGAAAGGGTAAGGGCCAGGGCAACCAGAGCACAAGCCATGTCAACGCCACGACCGGCGACACGGTCGACGTGGATGGGAACAAGATTACAGTTCAGCACCCGGATGGCTTGACGGAAAAAATCGAGAACGGCCGTTTCAGCATGAAGGATAAGCTCGGCCGCACGATCATCGATCGCCGTGCCACACCGGCCGACGCCAGCCGTCTCAAGGCGCTTTGAATTTCGGCCCTATGAATTTCGCCTTGTGAAGCTGGTCAACAGGCAACGACCAGTTTCACACGTCACCTCCGCCGCCCCCCGGCGGAGGTGACCTCGTTTCGCGGCGTTCCACGATGGCTACGAACGGTCCCTGTCGCGGTCGCGAAACTCGCGCATGATGAGGGCCGCTTCAGTACGATTTCGCACGTTGAGTTTCGACAGCACCCCCGTCATGTGGTGCTTGACGGTCTTCTCCTGCAGCTCCAGGCGTAAGGCGACTTCCTTGTTGCTCAGTCCCTCCGCCACCAGCCGCAGGATTTCGGTCTGCCGGCCGGTGAGTTGCCGCAGCCGGTCCGCCACGCCGTTGGCGGGCTGCAAGGACTGCACGTCGGAAAGCAGCCGGGCCGACAGCATCGGCGAAAGATAGCTTTCGCCGGCCGCCACGTTGCGCAGGATATCGGCAAGCGCACGCGATCCGACGCCTTTGAGGACATAGCCGAGCACCCCGGCGTTCAAGGCCTTGGTCACATCGGCATTCGCCTCTGAAACGGTCAGCATGACGATCTTCTGGGCGGGATGGTCGGCAAGGATGCTGGCAACCGCGGCCAGGCCGCCGCCCGGCATTGAAATGTCGATGAGCAATATGTCGGGCTGCATGGTCGAGGCGATGCGCTCCGCGTCCTGCGCGGTCGCACCTTCGCCGACCATCTCGAAGCCGCCGATCTCCGACAGGCTGCGCGTCACGCCTTCGCGGAACAGCGGATGATCGTCGACAATGGCAATGCGGATGGCGCCGATCATGCTTGCTCCTCGACCGAAAGACGGATCACCAGCTTCGTGCCTTTCGGCCCTGTGAGTGTTTCGAATTGGCCGCCAATGCTTTCAACCCGCTCCCTGAGGCCGGCAAGGCCCAACCCCTCGGCCCGCGCCGGATCGAAGCCCGGTCCGCCGTCCGATACTTCAACGAAAAGCCTACCATTTTTCATGCCTGCACGCACCGCCTGATCCTTGCCCCGTCCGTGGCGGAAGGCATTGTTCAGCCCCTCCTGCACGAAACGATAGATGCTGATCTTCTCAGAAGCGCCGGGCTCCGGCAAATGTCTCGGCATCGTAAGCGTCACCGATGTGCCCGTCCGGCGCTCATGCTCCTCGACGGCCAGCCGCAGCACGTCCGCCGCCGCCGCCGTTTCTATCTGCGGCAGGACCAGGCCGGTGCAGATGCCGCGTATCTCGCGCATCGCATCCTCCAGCGTCTTGCGGATCATGGCGATTTCGGTCGAGCGGCCTTCGCTGCCATGCCCGTCGCCGGTAAACACCGGACTGTCCATGCGCAACGCGGCCAGCGCCACGAGCTGGGCAGGGCCGTCATGCAGGTCGGCGCCGATCCGGCGCAGATATCTTTCGTTGAGCGCGGTGGCGCGGCGGGACGCCCGCTGCACACGATGCCGCAAGGCGCTGTTCTGTGTCACCAGGCCCTGCAGCTCGGACACCTGGCGGCGCAGCGCCCCGCGCTGGTCGTCGATAATGCGGCTGCCGCGCAGGACGATGCCCGACAGAAGCAGGAATGCCGTCAAGGTGGTCCCGGCCACGACCAGCCAGCTCGACAGCAGGGCGGAAGCCAGGGTAGCCTTGAAATCGCTGGCGACCTCGTAAAACTCGGTGACGGCGACCACTTCGCCGGACCAGGGCTCGCGCACTGGATTGTAGATCTCGAGCAACGGCACACCCGCGGCCCGCTCCTTGTCTTCGTTCTCGTCGAATGTATCGAACTGGGCAACGACGCTGCCCTGGAAGGCAGAACGCAGATTGTCGTTCAGGTCGAAGCGGCGACCCGTCAAAGCCGAGTCCTTCGCATAGAGGATCGTGCCGTCGCGGCGCCAGAGCCTGAAGGATGCCAGGCGTTTGCCGAGCGCGCCCTGGCCGAGCGTCTCGTCGAGCGCCTGCTTGACGGATGCGCTGAGCTCCTCGCTCTTGCGCAGGTCGGGCAGCAGCGGCGCAATCACGCTGTCGACATAGAGCGCCGTCGTGGCGGCCGAATTGCGAGTGACGCCGTCCCGGATCTGCGTCGTCACCCAAGTCCCGACGATCACCATGACGACCAGCAGCCCAAAACCGCCGGCAACGACGAATTGCAGGGCAAGGGAAAGCTCGCTCCAGCGCCGCGCCAAGTTCTGAAAAATACGAATCATGAACCCCTGACCGCCCCTCTATCGACAGGCTGGGCGATTCCGGCACATTGAGCTTCAGTCTCGCCGTTGCCAAGACCCTCGTTTGAACGACGTCGCTTGACGTTCCGGCACGCTTCGGAAACAAGGTCGGCGATATCAGGCAAAAGGCGCTTTGAGGGGGACGGGACGTTGAGTTTTTCGGGACTTCTGCAGCTCGGCTTTTCGACGGTGATCTTCCTCCTGGCGGCGACCGCCGCCAAGCAATGGGGGCTGGCGCCCAGCCTCGGCAAGATCCTGCTGACGCTGGCGCTCTATTCGCTGGGCAATCTGATCATGCTGCGGTTGATCCGCGAGTTCGGCATGTCGGTATCGTTCAGCCTCTCGGCGGTGATCCAGCTGGTTTCGGTCAATGTCGTTGCGCTGGTGTTCTTCGGCGAGCGCGTCAACGCGTTGCAGGCGGCCGGCATCGCGCTGGCAATCGCGGCCGTGGCGCTGATCACGCTTGGGCCCTATCTGCAAGGGCGGTTGTAACGGTGCCGATGAAGAACGCCGCGAAAGCTCTGCTCAACCGGGTCGAATTCCCGGTGCTGCTGGCCGGCCTGGTCATCGCCGGTGGGCTGTGGGCGTTCGAGGAATTGATGGAGGTGGCACGGGCCACCACGCCGCACGCCTTCGATACCGAAATCCTGCTTGCATTCCGCCAGGCCGGTCAACCGGCGATCCCGATCGGTCCGCCATGGCTGGAAGGCGCGATGCGCGACATCACCAGCCTCGGCAGCTCCAGTGTTGTGGTGCTGATCACGGCGGCGACGATCATCTATCTGCTGTTGATCCGCCGCCCGGCGACGGCGCTTCTCATGTTCGTTGCCGTGGCGGGCGGCCAGGTGCTGTCGAGCCTGCTGAAAGTCGGCGTCGACCGGCCGCGCCCGGAACTGGTTTCGCATCTCGTCAACGAGACGTCGCTTTCCTTCCCGAGCGGCCATGCCATGCTGTCGGCGGTGACCTACCTCACGCTCGGTTCGCTGGCGGCGCGCTTCCTGCCGGGCCGGACGACCAAGGTCTACGTGTTGTTCCTGGCGGTGCTGACGACAGTGCTGGTCGGCGTCAGCCGCATCTATCTCGGCGTCCACTGGCCCTCGGATGTGCTGGCGGGCTGGTGTGCCGGCTTCGCCTGGGCGATGCTATGCTGGTTGGTGGCGAGGCTTCTGCAACGGCGCAAGGCGGTGAGCGAGGAGCCTGACTGAGTCAGATCAACCTGTTGATGAGGTGCCCTCCGCAGCCCGTCAGTATCAGAACCGTCGACAGCAAGCCTGCCGATATTACCATGGTCTTGAAAACGTTCACCCGCGTACCCCCTGCGTCTGATGCATGCCACCCTACCTGAAATCCCTGGCAGGTATCGAGGAAAATGGGCATCAGGTGGCAGTGGTTACGTCTAAAACCGATATGATGATGCTTGAAACATGATAATGATGGTATTATACGTTACGCCAGCAGGCTCAGACGGGGATTCCGGCCGATGATCACTGCCGCGCAGATGCGCGCCGCAAGGGCGCTGGCCGGCATCGACCAGAGGACGCTCGCCGAGCGCGCCGGCGTCTCGCTTCCCACCATCCAGCGCATGGAGGCGAGCGGCGGCGTGGTCAGGGGCGTGGTCGATACGCTGATGAAGGTCATCCAGGCTCTCGACGAAGCAGGGGTGGAACTGATCGGCGAGAACCAGGCCAGCGAGCGCGGCGGCAGGGGCGTGCGTCTCAAGCCCGCCATGCCGCCGGAACCCAAGGCTGAGCCGGAATAAGTCGCGACGGCGACCGCCGACAGTCCTGCCGACGATCCCGCCGCCTTTTGCAGGGGCAGTCCATGGATCAAGCGCGTCAGGCAGTGCATCAGGCGGTGAAGCCGACATTCTCCGAGCTGTTCACGCCGAAGCTGGTGACGGTCTGGCGGGAGGGCTACCGGCTGCCGCATTTCAAGGCGGATGTCATCGCCGGGCTGACTGTCGCCATCGTCGCGCTGCCGCTGTCGATGGCGATCGCGATCGCTTCGGGCGTGACGCCGGAGCGTGGCCTCTACACTTCCATCGTCGGCGGCTTCATCATCTCGGCCTTGGGCGGCAGCCGCTTCCAGATCGGCGGCCCGGCCGGCGCCTTCATCGTGCTGGTGGCGGCGACGGTGGCGCGCGTCGGCCTCGACGGCCTGCTGCTGGCGACGATGATGGCCGGTGTGTTCCTCATTGCCATCGGCTATCTCCGGCTCGGCACCTACATCAAGTTCATTCCCTATCCGGTCACTGTCGGCTTCACCGCCGGCATTGCCGTCATCATCTTCTCCGGCCAGATCGTCGAACTGTTCGGGCTGACCTTGCCGGGCCGGGAGCCCGGACCGTTCGTGCCCAAGCTGATCGCGCTTGGCGAAGCAGCCGGCACGATCAACCTCGCGGCGACCGGCGTGGCGGCGCTGACCATCGCGACCATCGTCTTGCTGAAGCGCTGGCGGCCGAAATGGCCGGCCATGTTGATCGCCATCGGGCTCGCCTCGCTGGTCGTGGCGCTGTTGGCGTTGCCGGCCGAGACGATCGGCACGCGCTATGGCGGCATTCCGCGCAGCCTGCAATGGCCTGGCATGCCACCCGTCAGCTTCGGCAGGATGCTCGACGTCTTGCCGGACGCCATCGCCTTCGCGCTGCTCGGCGCCATCGAATCGCTGCTGTCGGCCGTCGTCGCAGACGGCATGACGGGCCGGCGGCACCGCTCGAATTGCGAGTTGGTGGCGCAGGGCTTCGCCAATGTCGCGTCCGCTTTGTTCGGCGGCATCTGCGCCACCGGCACCATAGCCCGCACCGCCACCAATGTGCGGGCCGGCGCACACGGTCCGGTCTCGGGCATGGTCCATTCGGGAATCCTGCTGGTGCTGATGCTGGTGGCGGCGCCGCTTGCCAGCTACATCCCGCTCGCGGCCCTTGCCGGCGTCCTGGCGGTGGTCTGCTGGAACATGGTCGAGAAACAAGCCTTCGCCACGCTGCTCAGGGCATCGCGCGGCGATGCGCTGGTGCTGATGGCGACCTTCCTCATAGTCGTCTTCCGCGACCTGACCGAGGGCATCGTCGTCGGCTTCGCGCTCGGCTCGATCCTGTTCATCGACCGCATGGCCAAGTCCGTCGCGGTCGAGGCGGACCTTGCGCAGGACGATGTCGCCGACAGCGTCGGCGGCGCCCGCGCCTATGATTCCGCGGAGGCAAGCGACGCCGACACCGTCGTCTACCGCATCTCGGGCGCCTTCTTCTTCGGTGCCGCGTCCACTGTCGGCAGCGTGCTCGACCGCATCGCCGACCAGCGCCGCAACTTCGTGCTCGACTGTTCGGCTGTGCCGCTTTTCGATTCGACGGCGGCCAATGTCATCGAAAGCGCGGCCCACAAGGCGGGGCGCGCCGGCGTGCGCTTCATCATTTCGGGCGCCTCGCCGCAGATCCGGCGCATGCTGATCAATCACGGCGTCAAGCCGCCGCTGGTGACCTATGCCGCGTCGATCCGCGACGCGCGGGACCAATTGGCGGGGAGACAAGAGGCGAAGCAGCCGTCTCTCAGCGATTGAGCGATGCCGGGCCGCTGACGAACGGACTTTCCCTGACGTAGAACCGCAGCAGGCGGTCGGCGTTCTTCGAAATGCCGATCCTGATGCCCTGTCCGATCGCGCCGGGCTCACATTCATCGTGGGCGAGCCACAGCGGGCCTTTCCGGCACAGGTCGATCCCGTCGAGCGAACGATCGATCCGCAACGCCGCCGCCAGCCTCCCGGGCCCGCGCGCCAGGTCGCGCAGGCGCTCGACGCCTCGGTTCAGCCGCATGATCGCGACGCCTTCCAGCGGTTCCAGCGCCCGGATCAGCACGCCGGTTCCGACCCCTTTCGTCTCGCTCGAGACATTCAGCATGAAGGAGGTGCCATAGGCGAGGTAGACATAGGCGTGCCCGGCTTCGAGAAACAGCGACCGGTTGCGCTGCGTCATCCCTCGAAAGCCGTGCCCGGCCGCGTCACCGACGACATAGGCTTCCGTCTCGACGATCCGTCCGCTGACCCTGCCTTCGGGCAAGTCGCGCACCACCAGCTTGCCTAGGAGAAACCGGGCGAGGGCGGCCGTATCGTCCGGCAGCTCCTCTCGCGCGAGCGGACGATGCTTGTCGCTGTGGCTCACGGGATCCATCGGGCCGCTCTGATCTCCCGGTCGTCCATGGCACACCTCCTTGACCATTGCCGTGGAGGGACCGTCCTACCACGCTCCATCCACGGCTGTCAGCGAAGGTCGTGCGGACGCCAGCGCTCATTCGATCTTGAGCGCCGCGACCTCGCCTTCGTTCATCAGCGGCACGTAGAGGATCGACTTGCCGTCGGTGCCGATATCGGCGCTGCCCGGCTTGAAATGCGCCACCGCTTCCGGCCCGCCGCCGGTCCGGTATCGGTAGAGCGTGCCGGTCATGTAGGCCGTCGCATAGATGGTGCCGCCAATGGCGATGACGCCGTCGAGGTCGGCGAAGTTTTGGGCGCCCGCCAGCGGCGTCACCGCCTTGCTGGCGATGTCGACCGCCAGCAGCCCGCCGGGCTCGGCCGTGCTGAAGTCGGCCTTGATGCCCTTGCCCCAGGAGGCCACGATCAGCCTGTCGCCATCGGCGAACACGCCGTTGGGCGAGGCCAGCAGCAGATCCTTGACGAACAGTTCCGGCCTGTCGCCGTCGATGCGGTAGATCGCATCCGCCAGCATGTCGGTGACGTAGACCTTGCCCGAGGCATCCGCAGTCATGTCGTTGAGGAAGACCGCGTTAGGGACCACGATGCTGGCGATGAGCTTGCCGCTGGCGAGGTCGACCACACGGATTTTGGTGATGTCGGCGACATAGAGCTTGCCGCCCGATATCGCCATGCCCTTGGGCGCGTCCATGCCGTCGGTCCAGTGCTGGCTCACCATCTTGCCATCCGTTGACAGCAGGCTGAGGTAGCCGTTGCCGTCGGCGTCGCCCGGATTGCCGACGATGTTGGAAACGATGATGCGGCCGTTGGCGGCGTCGAACAGCGCCGATTCAGGCTGTTCGAGGCCCGTTGCGCGCCAGAGCTCGTCGGCCTGGGCGGCCTGGGCGGCGGCAATGCCGATGGCGACGATGAAGGCGGAAGTGACGACAATGTTCATGGCTGCTCTCCTGTGATGTCAGTGAACAGCTAGGATTTTCGATACTTCTCGGGAAGCCGGATTGAAGCTAGTATCGAATATCGATACGAAACCGCCAGCAAGAGGCGCATCCCATGAACGGCCCAATCTTCGAGGCGCTGAAACGGACACTGAAGGCCAAGGGTGTCACCTATCGTGAGCTCGGCGAACGGATGGGCGTTTCCGAGCCGACGGTGAAGCGCATCTTCCATGAGAAGAACTGCAAGCTCGACCGGCTGGTGGAGATCTGCGCCGCCGCCGGCGTCGAACTGGAAAACGTGCTCGGCTCGATGAACCGCGGGCCGGGGCCGGTCAACCACATCGCGCCCGAGATCGAGCGACGGCTCGCCAGCCGGCCGGCGCTGCTGTTCGTCTTCGTCATGCTGTCGGAAAAATTCACGCCTGAAGGCATCAGGCGCTCGCAAGGCCTGAGTGAGGCCTCGATGTTCCTCTATCTGCGCGACCTTGAGCAACTCGGCCTGATCGCGCTTGGCCGTGGCCTGTCGGCGAAACTGCTGGTCGAAACGCCGATCCAGTGGAATTTCGAGGGGCCGCTCAGGCCGCTGTTCGAAATGACCAACAAGAATTTCATCGGCTGGGCCATCACCCATATCGAGAAGGAGGCGACCTTCGTCAGCTTCTCCAGGCGAATGCGTCCGGAGACGGCGGAGATGGTGCGGCGCGAGGCCGAGGAACTGGCCGACCGGGCGAGACTGCTGGCCCATCACGACCAGCACACCACGCCCGAGGACGGGTTGATCGGCTACAAGTGGACCTTTGCCTTTGGCGCCACGCCGTTCGAGGCGATCACGCCGATCGGGCCGCATCCACGCGACGCCGGGGCGCGGATGGAGGACCAGCCTTCCCTGGCAAAAGGCCGGCGGCCGCTACCAGCTTAGACCGGCCGAGGTCCGCCGCCATCAGCCGGCACTGGCGGCAAGATCATCAGCGGACGAGGCACCGGCGAGATCGTCGCGTGCCTTGCGGGCGAGCTTTTTCGTCGCGTGCCTGGGGCTGTCGCCGAACAGTTCGGCGGCCTCGGCGAGACAGGCTTTCCTGAGGCTCTTTTCCGAGCGCTTGAGCAACTTGCCGAGAAGTTTTGTGTCCTCGGGCGGCCCCAGCGGCTCGCTGTCCGCCTCGAGCAGCGCGCGCATGACGAACACATCATGCAGTTCACCGAGCCGCTCGCCCAGTTCATCCACGGCCTTGCGCCGCGCCTTGATCGGGGTAGGCCATAGCCTGCCCAGCAGCGACAGGTGCATGCCATGCGTCTTGGCCGCCTTGCGCAGGTCATGGAAATCGTCGGCCTCACCGCGCGTGCCGGCCTTGTCGAGTGCCTTCCTGGCGCGGCGCAAGGCGACGCGGGCGCCTTCGGCAAGCACGTCGGCGGCCTGTTCCGGCTGATCGGGCAAAGCAAGGGTTTCGATGCGCTTCAGGCCGTCTTCGCAGGCGGCGGTGGCCGCCCCGATCGCCGCCTTCAGGCCGGCGCCTTCGTGCAGATCATGCTGGCGTGCGATCAACCTGTCGCGCACGGCATCAAGCCCGCCATCAACGCTTTCCCTGGCGAAGCCCGCCGCCAGCCGATCAATGGTTTCGATCAGGGCCGTGGCTTCACGCGGACCGGCAAGCAGCGCCGCGACATTGCGATAGCACTGGTTTTCCGTAGTGCAGAATGTTTCGTTGCCGGAACGAACCAAGCGCAACAAGGCACGCGCGCTTTTCAGCCGCTTGCGGCACTTGTGCAGCCCCTGTTCCGGCCGGGTGTGCGCGGTCTCCAGATGCAGCAGGGCCTTGCCGATCTCCTCGGCAAGGATACGCCTGACCTCGCCGGTCAGCGGCAGGCGCGGATCGATACGAAAGCTCATGCGGCGATCTCCGGTATCCCCCCGAGGGCGAGCGACGCGTTGTAGAATTTCTGCTCGCCGGTCACTTCCCGGCCGAGCCAGTCAGGCAGCATTTCGTCCGGAACCTCTTCCGGCGTCTCGAGCTCGGCCACCACAAGTCCCGCCAGTGCACCGCCAAAGACATCGACTTCATAGAGATAGCCGCGATGCCTAACATGGTGACGTGTCTTCTCGATGACACGTCCGATGGCGAAGTCCAGCATCTCCACCGCCTCCGCCAGCGGGATCGGGTATTCGAATTCGTCGCGCTCGCGGGCGCTGCTGCCGAATTTGAGCGTCAGCTTGGCGGAGGCGCCATCACTGATGCGGATGCGGACGGTTCGCCCGGGTGCCGTGGCGAGATAGAACTGGAGAATGCGGATATCCGCTTCCGCCAGATCCCGCCATGCGGTGCTGGAGACCAGGAACTTACGCTCGACTTCCTTGCCCATGGCCGCGCACTAAAGCGGTTGCCGCGCGCGATGGCAAGACAGCGCCGCACACAAGTTGACCTTAATCAATCGATTGATTAAGGTCTTTTGGCATGATCAAATTGCCAGATGCCAAGAGACCCCGCCGCGAGACCTCCCCGGCAGAGCCGACGCGCGCCGCGCTTGTCCAGGCGGCGTTGAAACTGTTCGGGCGGCAGGGCTTCGACGGCACCTCGACGCGCGAAATTGCCGCCGAGGCGGGGGCCAATATAGGCTCGATCGCCTATCATTTCGGCGGCAAGGAAGGTCTTCGCGCCGCTGCCGCCGACTTCATCGTCGAGACCATCCAGGGCGTCGCAGGGCAGGCACTGGGCGCCGGCGAGGGGCTCGGCCACGGACAGGCGGCGGCAAGCGATCCTGAGGCGGCGCGCGCGCAGCTCTTCACGGCACTCGAGCGGATGGTCGGCTTCATCGTGGCTCAGCCGCAGGCCGGAGAGATCGTGCAATTCGTGCTGCGCGAGCTCTCGCATCCGACGGCGGCGCTCGACCGCATCTATGACGGCGTCTTCGAGCCGACGCACCGTCGGCTGTGCCAAATGTGGGAGCAGGCCACCGGCGAGCCGGCCGAGAGCGAACGCACCCGGCTCACCGTGTTCACGTTGATCGGCCAGGTCATCTATTTCCGCATCGGCCGCGAAGCTGTCATGCGCCGCATGGGCTGGCGCGACATCGGTGCCGCCGAGGTCGCCAAGGTCGTGGCGGTCACCACGGACAATCTCGACGCCATACTGGCCGCCCGGAAGGGGCCAGGGATGAAGGGACCAAAACAATGAGCTTCCTGTGTTCGCTGCCGCTCGCCGCTCAATTGTTCGGTGGCTGCGCGCCGGCGGCACCGCTCGCCGTCGGTTATGTCGAGGGCGATTATGTGCTCCTGGCGCCGATCGAGGTGGCGCAGGTCGAGACGGTGGCGGTGAAGCGCGGCGACCGCGTCACGCCGGGAGCCACCGTGGTGACACTCGAAAATGCCGACGCCAAGATCGCGGTGGCGCAAGCGCAGGCGGCGCTGGCCCAGGCGCAGGCGCAGTATGCCGATCTCCAGGTCGGCAAGCGGCCGGAAGAGATCGCCGTGCTGAAGGCCGAGGTTGACATGACCAAGGCACAGGCCGCCGACGCCAAGCGAAAATTCGACCGCGCCAGCGACCTGTTCAAACGCGGCGCCGGCACGCAGGCAGATTTCGACACGGCTTCCGCGACGCTGGAGACGGCCAATGCGCAGGTCGGCCAGGCGGAGGCCAACCTGGCGGTCGGCGGCCTGCCGGCGCGCGCCGAAACGATCAAGGCCGCCGACAATCAGGTCAAACAGGCGCAGGCGGCACTGGATCAGGCGCAATGGCGGCTCTCCAAACGCGTGTTGGCGGCGCCTTCGCCCGGCCGCGTCAACGACGTCATCCGCAATCCCGGCGACACGGCGGGCCCGACCGCGCCGGTCATCTCGGTGCTTCCCGACGGCGCGGTGAAGCTCAGCGTCTATATTCCGGAAAGCGCATTCTCCTCGGTCAAGGTCGGCAGCCTGCTCAGCGTCCATTGCGACGGCTGTGGCCCGGAGGTGAAGGCGCGCGTCAGCTATGTCTCGCCCGATCCCGAATTCACCCCGCCGGTGATCTACTCCCTGGAAAACCGGCAGAAGCTGGTCTACCTCGTCGAGGCGCGGCCGGAGGGCGATGCGGGGCCGCTGCAGCCCGGCCAGATCGTCGATGTCGATCTCGCGGATATGGGAAAATGAACGCCATCGACGTTCACGGCCTGGTCAAACGCTTCGGCGACAAGACCGTCGTCGACCATGTGACGATGTCGGTCGCCGAGGGCGAGATCGTCGGCTTCCTCGGCCCCAACGGCTCGGGCAAGACCACCACCATCCGCATCATGTGCGGCCTGCTGACGCCGGACGAGGGCGAAGGCACGGTGCTGGGCTTCAACATCCGCACCGACAGCCTCAGGATCAAGCGCGAAGTCGGCTACATGACGCAGAAATTCTCCTTCTACGAGGATCTGACGATCGGCGAGAACCTCGAATTCGTGGCGCGGCTCTACCGGCTGCGGCCGGTCGAGGACTATGTCTCGCGCACGCTGGAGGAGCTCGGCCTGACGACGCGCCGCAACCAGCTGGCCGGCACCTTGTCCGGCGGCTGGAAGCAGCGCCTCGCGCTGGCCGCCTGCATCATGCACAAGCCGAAACTGCTGCTGCTGGACGAGCCGACGGCCGGCGTCGACCCGAAGGCGCGGCGGGAGTTCTGGGACGAGATCCATCGCCTGGCGAGCGGCGGGCTGACCGTGCTGGTGTCCACTCATTACATGGACGAGGCCGAGCGCTGCCACCGCATCAGCTACATCTCCTATGGCAGGATGCTGGCCACCGGCACCGTCGCCGAGGTGGTGAAGAATGCGGGCCTGACCACCTTCGTGCTGCAGGGTCCAAAGCTCGACGAGGTGGCGCAAGCGCTGCAAGGCCGCCCCGGCGTCGACCAGGTGGCGCCGTTCGGCGCGACGCTGCACGTCGTCGGTTCCGACCGCGAGAAGCTCGAGGCCGCGCTTGCCGATGTCGAGAGGGAGCACAAGGGCGTAACGGTGACGCCGGGCGAAACCAGCCTGGAGGATGTCTTCATCCAGTTCATGTCGGGATCGAAGGACAACATGGCATGAACAGCGTCTTTTCCTTCGCCAGGCTCGGCGCCCTGCTGATCAAGGAGTTCATCCAGATGCGGCGCGACCGCATCACCTTCGCCATGATGCTGGGCGTGCCGCTGATCCAGCTCGTGCTGTTCGGCTACGCCATCAACAACGACCCGAAAAGCCTGCCGGCGGCCCTGGTGGCGACCAGCAGCGATCCCTATACCCGCGCCATGGTCGCGGCGCTGCAGACCACCGGTTATTACCGCTTCGACCATGTCGCGCAAAGCGCCGAGGAGGCCGAGTTCCTGATGGCGCGCGGCGACGTCGCCTTCGTCGTCACCATCCCGGCCGATTTCGCCCGGCGCGTCGAGCGCGGCGACAAGCCGCAAATCCTGATCGAGGCCGACGCCACCGATCCGGCGGTGGCCAGCGGCGCCATCTCGACGCTCGGCACCATCGCCGGCCAGGCGCTGCTGAGAGCGCAGGGCACGCAGGAAGCCGCGGCGGAAGCCGCCCGGGGCCAGCTCGATGTCGTCGTCCACCGCCGCTACAACCCCGAAGGCATCTCGCAATACAACATCGTGCCCGGCCTGCTCGGCGTTATCCTGCAGATGACCATGGTGATGATGACCTCGATCGCGCTGACGCGCGAGACCGAGCGCGGCACGATGGAAAATCTCCTGGCGATGCCGTCGAGCCCGCTGGAGATCATGATGGGCAAGGTGCTGCCCTACCTGGCGGTCGGCGCGGTGCAGGTGGTGGTGGTGCTGGCGGCGTCGAAGCTTCTGTTCGCCATCCCCTTCACCGGCTCGATGACGCTGCTTTTGTCGGCGGTGCTGGTGTTCGTGCTGTCGCTGGTGCTGCTCGGCTACACGATCTCGACGATCGCACGCACGCAGATGCAGGCGCTTCAGCTCACCTTCTTCTTCTTCCTGCCGTCGATCATGCTGTCGGGCTTCATGTTCCCCTATCGCGGCATGCCGGACTGGGCGCAGACCTTCGGCGAGATCTTCCCGCTGACGCATTTCCTGCGCATCACCCGCGCGGTGATGCTGAAGGGCGCGGAACTGCCGGCGGTGGCGACCGAGATCGGCTGGCTGGCGGTTTTCGTGGCGCTGTTCGCCGGCGTGGCGCTGGTGCGGTTCAGGCGCACGCTGGACTGACGAGAGCTGAACTGTGCCGCCCTACGCCGCCATGATCCCGGCATAGGTGCCGAAATCGACATTGCCGCCGGACAGCACCACGGCAACGCATTTGCCGGACAGCTCGATCTCGCCCGATGACAGCGCCGCCAGCGCGACGCAGCCGCCGGGCTCGACCACCAGCTTCAGATAGGCCATGGCGTCGCGCATCGCCCGCCTGACGGCATCCTCTGAGACGGCGACGGCGCCGGCGAGGTTGCGGCGGTTGATCTCGAAGGTGATCGCGCCCGGCTCGGCGGTGAGGATGGCGTCGCAGATCGAACTGTGGCCAGGCTCGTTCGAAACCCTGGCGCCCGCCGCCAGCGAGCGGCGCGTGTCGTCGAAATGCTCTGGTTCGACGGCCCAGATCGCGGTGCCGGGCGAGGTATCCTTCACGGCAACCGAGATGCCGCTGGTCAGGCCGCCGCCGCCACAGGGGATGACGACCGCGTCGAGGCCGACACCCAGCGCCCGCGCCTGCCTCACCAGCTCCAGTCCGATCGTGCCCTGGCCGGCAATTATGGCCGGATCGTCGAAGGGCGGCACCAACGCCATGCCCTTGTCGAGATAGGGGCGCACCACCGTCATGCGATCGTCCTTGAAGCGGTCGAAGGGCACCACCTCGGCGCCCATCCTGCGGACATTGGCGATCTTCATGTCAGGTGCGTCCGCCGGCATGGCGATGACCGCCTTGACGCCGAACATGGCGGCGGAAGCCGCCACGCCCTGCGCGTGATTGCCCGAAGAGAAAGCCACGACGCCACGAGAACGCTCCGCCTCGCTCAGCGTCGACAGCTTGTTGTAGGCACCGCGGAACTTGAACGAGCCGGTCCGCTGCAGCGTCTCCGGCTTGAACAGGATGCGGCCGCCGAAGCGCCTGTTCAGCTCCTGCGATTCGATCAAGGGGGTCTCGACGATCAGGCCCGAGAGCCGTGCGGCGGCGGCGTGGATGTCGGCGATGCCGGGAGGGGTGATCATGGCGGGTCCTGTAGCGATGCGATCCGGCCATGGTGCACGCAAAGGCGCGCGCGATGCCAACGAAAAGATGTGACCGGGACAAAGTTCGCGATTGTGATCAAGACACAAACGCATCCAGCGTTGCGGCCGTCACGCCCGCATATCGAAATTCACCCCAGCAATGTCCGCTGCCGCTTGCTGCCGCCCAGCTTGCGCCAATTGTTGAACCGATGCGTGGCGGCGGCAAACGAGATCTTCATCTGCTGGGCGACCGAATAGCGCGACTTGCCCTCGTCGAACATGCGGTAGCAGCACTCGACGCCCTCCTCGGTCAGCTTGCCGTCGGGCGCCTTGTTGTGCGGGTTGGCGGGGTCGAATTTCTCGACCTGCTGCTCGACCAGCCCCTTCAGGCGCTGCAGGTCGGCCTCGATGCTGGCGATGAGATCGAGGACCGGTTTCGGATCATAGGCGTGCGGAGGCTTCTTGGCCGTCATCAGCTCGTTCCTTTTTTGGCTTGGTCCGATATATAGGTGAACATTCGCTGATAATGAAGAGTGATGCCCGGTGCCGGCTTCAACTATTCTTGACCGTGGCCAAGCGCACGATTGACCAAGGACATTGCAAATCATAGTTTAGAACAATTCTAAACTAGGGTGATTTCCTCATGCTTTCCCGTGTTTTCGGCTTCGGCCGCCGCTCCTTCGAATCGCTCTCCGAACAGGAGATCCTGGCGCTGGCCATTTCATCGGAGGAGGATGACGGGCGTATCTACCGAGCCTATGCGGACGGATTGTCCGAGACTTTTCCGCAATCGGCCAAACTCTTCGAGGCCATGGCCGAGGAAGAAGACGGCCATCGCGACTCGCTGATCGAACTCTTCCGCAAGCGTTTCGGCGAGCGCATTCCGCTGATCCGCCGTGAACATGTGAGGGGCTATTTCGAGCGGAAGCCCGACTGGCTGGTGCGGCCGCTCGGCATCGAGGCCGTGCGCCGCCAGGCCGAGGCGATGGAGCGGCAGGCCTACCTGTTCTATGTCGAGGCGGCCAAGCGCACCACCGACGCCTCGACCCGCAAACTGCTCGACGATCTGGCCGCGGCCGAACAGGGCCATGAAAGCTCGGCGCATGCGCTGGAGCAGAAACACGTGCCGGGCGAAGTCAAGGTCGAGGAGGCGACCGCCGAGCAGCGCCAGTTCATCCTCACCTATGTGCAGCCGGGCCTGGCCGGGCTGATGGACGGGTCGGTGTCGACGCTGGCGCCGATCTTCGCCGCCGCCTTTGCCACCCATGACACCTGGCAGACGCTTTTGGTCGGTCTCGCCGCCTCGATCGGCGCCGGTATCTCGATGGGTTTCACCGAGGTCGCTTCCGACGACGGCAAGCTGTCGGGCAGGGGTTCGCCGATCAAGCGCGGCCTGACCGTCGGCGTCATGACGACGCTCGGCGGCCTCGGCCACGCGCTGCCCTATCTCATCCCGCATTTCTGGACCGCGACGGCGGTAGCCGCCGTGGTGGTGTTCTTCGAATTGTGGGCCATCGCCTTCGTCCAGAACCGCTACATGCAGACCCCGTTCCTGCGCGCCGCCTTCCAGGTGGTGCTGGGCGGCGCCCTGGTGTTCGCGGCGGGCGTGCTGATCGGGAATGCGTAAACAAAGTGGCGAAGATCGACGCTGCCCCTCATCGCCCTGCCGGGCACTTCTCCCCGTATAGTGACGGGGAGAAGGAGGCTGGCTGCGGCGCTGGCTCCCAACGCTGGGCGGCGCCAACGTCAGCCCAATAACTCTCACCCATTCACGGCCCGGCTGTCCGCTGGCGCCTCGTCCCTCTCGGCCAGTCCGTAGTCGCGCACCACGTGCGCGATCCGCAATCGATAGCCGGCAAAGATACCGCCGCGCCCGGCCCGCTGCGCCTGCCGGTGCTCTTCGGTGTTGCGCCAGGCCTTCACCGCCTCCTCGTCGCGCCAGAACGACAGCGACAGCACCCGGTTCGGGTCGGCCAGGCTCTGGAAGCGCTCGACGGAGATGAAGCCGTCAATGCCGTCGAGCAGCGGACGCAGGTCGGCGGCTATGCTCAGATAGGCCTCGCGCCGGCCCTGCGCAGGCTGCACCTCGAAGATGACGGCGATCATAGCTTGACCAGCGGCGCATGCGGGCCGGAAGCCAGTTTCAGGAACATGCGGTCCTCCTTGAGGATGAAGCGTTCGCGCTTGGCGAATTCATAGTTTGCCTTGCCGGCGGGGTCCGCGGCAAGCCGAGCACGATAGGCTTCATAGGCGGCAAGGCTTTCGATGTTGTAGGCGGCATAGGCCGTCGTGGCTGAGCCCTCATGCGGCGCGAAATAGCCAATCAGATCGCCGCCGCAGCGCGGAATGGCCTGACCCCAGTTGCGGGCATATTCCTCGAAGGCGGCCTTGCCGAACGGGTCGATCTCGTAGCGGATGAAGCAGGTGATGGTCATGGTCGGCTCCTTGGTGTTTAGCGGCGACAGTTCGGGCGGCGTCGAAACGTCGTGCCACCCGATCTGCTAGGCAGATGAGTTGGCGATCACACCTGCCAGAAGGATTTCGCGCATTCGCGGCGCACATCCTCCCGTGTCAGGCCGAGGTCACGCAGCAGGTGGTCGTCGATCTCCGAGAGGTCGCGGCGCTGCGCATGGCGGTCATACCAGCGGGCCAGCAACCGTGAGCGGACCCAGGTGACGAACGGGAACGATTGGCGGCGGGGCACCGGTTCGGGGGTGAAAGCGATTCGTGCGGCCATCCTCGTCTCCTTGATCCCGTCGGAGAATAATGGTTATCTGACAAGAATGCTTCGATGAGGATCAAACCATGCGTGAAGGACCCGACATTGCCCGCATCGCCAGCCTGGTCGGCGATCCGGCCCGCGCCAACATGCTGAACGCCCTGATGGGCGGCACGGCATTGACCGCGAGCGAACTGGCGCTGGAGGCCGGCGTGTCGCTGCCGACCGCCTCCTCGCATCTGTCCAAGCTGATGGAGGGCGGGCTGCTGACCTTGGCCAGCCAGGGCCGGCATCGCTATTACGGTCTGGCCGGCCCGCAAGTGGCCGGCATGATCGAGGCCATCACCGGCGTTGCGGAAGCCGTTGGCCCCAAGCGCGTGCGGCCGGGCCCGCGCGACGGCGCGATGCGCGTCGCGCGCGTCTGCTACGATCACCTTGCGGGCGAGCAGGCCGTTGCGATGCTGGACCGCCTTGTGGAGAAAAACATACTGGTCCGCAACGACAAGGAGATCAGGCTCGGGCCGTCCGCCGCATCGCATTTCGCGGCGATCGGCATCGATGTCTACACCAAGCCGCGGCGACCGGTGTGCCGCGCCTGCCTCGACTGGAGCGTGCGGCGCTCGCACCTCGCCGGGACGCTTGGCGCCGCCATCCTCGACAAGATCCTTGCCGAGAAATGGGCGCGCCGCGAGAAGGACAGCCGCGCGGTGATTTTCTCGCCGCCGGGCAAGCAGGCGTTCGAGAGGGTGTTTTTGGGGTGAGGTCGGCGCGCCGAAAGTCGAGCTAGCCCCGCTTCAGCACCTTCCCCTTCTTGAAGAAATCCACCCACGGATCGGCTTCCGAGAGCCGTTTCAGCGTCGTCTTGTCGCCGATCGGGAAGGCGTTCGGCGGCAGGCCGGCCTCGATCTCGGCCCAGGTCACCGGCATCGACACCGTCGCGCCCTTCTTGGCGCGCGAGGAGTAGGGCGCGACGGTGGTCGCGCCGCTGCCGTTGCGCAGGTAGTCGACGAAGATCTTCCCCGTGCGCGCCTTCTTCGACAGCGTCGCGGTGTAGCGATCCGGCGCGCCTTGCTCCAGCGCCCTGGCGAAATCATGGGCGAAGCCTTTGACCTCGGCCCAATCCGCCGACGGCTTCAGCGGAACGACGACGTGAAAGCCCTTGCCGCCCGATGTCTTGACGAAGTTGGGCAGCGACAGCTCGTCGAGCTTGCCCCTGATGTCGAGCGCCGCCTCGCGCACCGCCTTCACATCGACGCCCTCGTCGGGGTCGAGGTCGAAGACGACCTGGTCGGGCTGTTCAAGCTTGTCGATGGTGCAGCCCCAGATATGGATCTCGACCACGCCGAGCTGGACCAGCGCCGCGATGCCGTCGAAATCGCGGATGAACAGGATTTCCTCGCCATCCGTGGGGTCCTTGGTCTTTTCGATCTTCGCATGCATGCCGGGCGAGGCATGCTTCTGGAAGAAACGCTGGCCGCCGACGCCATCGGGCGCCCTGACAAGGCTGAGCGGGCGGTCGACCACGAACTGCTTCATGCGCGGCCATACCAGCGCGTAATGATCGAGCAGGGCCTGCTTCGAGATCTTTTCGTCGGGCCACAGAAGCTTGTCCGGGTGGGACAGCTTCACGCTGGTTTTCGCCGCTGTTGCTGCCGTAATGGCGCTGCCTGCCGCCGGCTTGGGCTTGGCGGGGCTCTTGCCTGTCGCTGTTTTGGTTCCCGCTGCCCCTGTTCCCGTTGCATTGGGCTTTTCCTGCACGACTTCCTCCGCCGGCTTGTCCTCGCGCAGCCCCTGGAACGAAGCATGGCGTATTATACGGTCCGACGTCCAGCTGCGAAACTCCACTTCGCCGACCAGTTCCGGCTTGACCCAGACCAGGCCCTTGCCCTTCGGCACGGCCGCATCGAAGGGCGAGGCGTCCGCCTTCAGCGCATCGAGCTTCTTCTTCAGGTCGTTGGCGCTCTTGGTGGAGAAGCCGGTGCCGACACGGCCGGCATAGTGCAGGCTGCCGCCTTCGAAATAGCCGACCAGCAGCGAGCGCAGGCCGCGCCCGGTCTTGTCCGACGGCAGATAGCCGCCAATGACGAATTCCTGCCGTGCCGTGCATTTCGATTTGACCCATGCCGGACCGCGCCCGCTGCGGTAGGGCGCATCGGCGCGTTTTGAGACGACGCCTTCCAGCCCCATGCGGCAGGCATGTTCCAGCATGATCTTGCCGGGTTCGGCAAAATGGTCGGAAAAACGCACCGCCGCGGTGTCGGACGGCTCGCCGAGCAGCGCCTGCAGGGCCTGCTTGCGCTCGACAAGCGGCTCGCGGCGCAAATCCTTGCCGTCGAGCCGCATCAGGTCGAAGACGTAATAGATGAAGCGGTTCGTCCGCTTCGCCGACAGATCCTGCTGCAGCAGCGCGAAGGACGACACGCCGCTGTCGGCCAGCACGACGATCTCGCCGTCGAGGATGGCGTCGCTGCATTTCAGCCCGGCGAGTTCGGTTGTGATCTCGCCGCCGAATTTTTCCGTCCAGTCCAGCCCGGTGCGGGTCAGGAGCCGAACGTCGGTGCCGGCGATCTGCGCCTGCATGCGGTAGCCGTCGAACTTCACCTCATGCAGCCAGTCCTGGCCCGACGGTGCGTCGCGCTCCAGCGTGGCGAGCTGCGGCTCGATGAAATCGAGCTTCTTGCCGCCGGTCTTGGCCTTGCCGGCGGCCGGCTTGTTCGAATGCCAGACCTTCGGCTTCTCGCCCTTGGCCGCCTTGCCTTCGCCGACCTCCTCGATCGTCAGGCCTGATTTCACCGATTTCGGTTCGTCTTGCAGAATATCCTCGCCGGGGCGTGCGGCGGCATCGTCCGACTTGATCAGCAGCCAGTTGTCGCGTTTTTCGCCGGGCCGCGGCCGCAGCCGCACCAGATGCCACTTGCCACGCAGCTTGTGGCCCTCGAGCTCGAAGTTGATGTGCCCCTTCGCCATCATCTTGGCCGGATCGCCCTCGGGCATCCAGGCGCCCTCGTCCCAGACGAGGACCGAGCCGCCGCCATATTCGCCCTTGGGGATGGTGCCTTCGAAGCCGGCATAGTCGATGGGATGATCCTCGACATGCACGGCCAGCCGCTTCTCGTGCGGATCGAGGCTCGGGCCGCGCGTCACCGCCCAGCTCCACAGCACGCCGTCATGCTCGAGGCGAAAATCGTAATGCAGCCTTGTGGCGGCATGCTTCTGGACGACGAAGATGCCGCCGTCCTTCTTGCCGCGCGCAACCTTGCCCGCCGGCTCGGCGGTCTTCTTGAAGTCACGCTTCGAATGATACTGTTCGAGGCTGCTGGCCATCTCGTATCCTCAGGCCGATTTGCGTTTCGGCGCAACGCTTTTCGCCTTGGCACGTTTGGCCGCCGGCTTGGCTTTCGCCGGGGACGACTTGGTTTGTCCTGAACCCGAATCCGACGACAAGCTCTTCTTCAGCGCGTCGAACAGGTTGACGACATTGGAGGGTTTGGGCGCCTCCTTGGCCTTGGGCGCCTTGTGCCCCGCCTTCTTGGCGCGGATCAGCTCGAGCAGGGCTTCCTCATATTTGTCGTCGAATTTCGAGGGATCGAACTTGGTCTTCTTCTTGTCGATGATGAGCTCGGCCAGATCGGTCATCTCCTGGTCGGTCTTCACCGCCTCGATGTCGCCGAAGACGGTCTCCGGCTGGCGCACCGTGTTGTCGTAGCGCAGCGTGGTCAGCACCATGCCCTTGCCGAGCGGCTCGATGACCACGGGACGCTCGCGTCGATAAAGGACGATGCGCGCCAGCCCGGCCATCTTCTTGCCCGCCATCGCGTCGCGGATGACGGCGAACGCCTCCTCCGAAACCTTGTCGGCCGGCGCGACATAGTAGGGCGTGTCGAGATAGATCTGCCGGATCGAGGATTTGTCGACGAAGCCGTCGAGGCTCATCGTGTGCGAGGTTTCGATCTGCACCGCCTCGATCTCGTCCTCCTCTATATGGACGAAGTCGCCCTTTTCGATCTCGTATCCCTTGATCTCGTCGCCGTCCTCGACCGGTTTGCCGGTCTCGGCGTCGACATAGATCCGCTTCACCGTATTGCCGGTCTTGCGGTTCAAAATGTGGAACGAGACCTTGTCGGCATGGGTGACCACGTTGGTCAGTTCGATGGCGCAGGTGACCAGCGAGAGTTTCAGATAGCCTTTCCAGGCCGGGCGCGGCGCCATGATGATTTCCCCGTGAGAAAGATCAGCTGGAACGGGCGACCACCCCGCTCGGTTCCAACCCGGTCGGGCCGGGGCCGGCGCGGTTGCCGCCGGCCCCGGCCTTCAGCCCCTATTCGGCGGCCTGCAGGTTGATCTTGCTTTCCGCGATTTCGGTCAGCTTGCGATCCGTCGCCTGCTCTTCCTTGAGATTCTTGGCCAGCACATTGGCGCAGTCGCTGCGGCCGAGCTGCTTGGCCCAGGCGATCAAGGTGCCGTAGCGGGTCATTTCATAGTGCTCGACGGCCTGCGCGGAGGCGATCAGCGCGGCATCCAGAACGTCCTTGTCGTCGACATCGCCGCTGACGTCGTCGGCCTCCTCGAGAATGCCGTCGATGGCCGGGCAGTTCACCTGCTTGGCCTTGACGCCATGCAGCTCGAACACCTGCTCGACGCGTTCGATATGGCCCTTGGTCTGCTCGAGGTGTTTTTCGAAGCCGGCCTTCAATTGCGGATCGGTTGCCTTGTCGACCATCTTCGGCAGCGCCTTCTCGATCTGCTTTTCGGCATAATAGATGTCGCGCAGCGTGTGCACGAAGAGGTCGTCCAGCGTTTTGATGTCCTTCGAAAAGAAGCCCATGATTTCAACCTTTCCATTGCTCTTGCTTGTTCGGGAGATCCCGGCCTTGCCTGGGCAGTGCCTGTGAGCCGGCAATGCCGGTTCTTGGAACTCAACGTCCATTGGTGGGGCCGGTTCCGAGCGCTCGCGGCCGCACGGCAGGAAATTCCCGGGCGGCACGAAAGTTGAAACACAAGCGCGCCAAGGCGACATTCAAACGAAACATATGTGATGCAAAAGTCACACCAACCGAAATGGTGACAAAAGGCGTCGAAACACCGCGAATCAGCCGCAATCCGGCCATGAAGCGACGGGTTTTCGACCAAAAATTAACATCACGTTCACTGAGTATTCACGCCTCGATGCTATCGTTCTCGCACTTCGGAAGGGACGTCCGAAAATCGGGACAGGGACCAGGTAAAATGAACTTCCTCACGCAACTCATCGGCTATGCCGCCGCTATCCGCGAATTCGTCGCGCCGACCTATCGGCCCGAGCGCTATTACATGCGTGGCCCCGGTCCGGCCTGCGCCCGTCGCGGCACGTCGCTGGGCGCGCACTGACCATGAGCTTCGAAAGCCGCCACAACAGCCGCATCTGCAGGCCGGACGCCGACAGCCGCGCCACCGCCTATCGCGCCGAACGCCCTGTCCTGGCCGACCGCCGGCGTGCGGCAACGCCGCGTCTTTGATGCCGCCATCGGCTGGCTTGGTGTCATAGGACATAAGCAGCCGAGGCCAGCGTGACCGCGCGTCCGCGGACGAGCCATCCCACGCAAGCCGTCCCTCTGAACCCTTCGGTGCAGCCGCTGATCCTCTTCGAGAGCGTCGCGCCTGGTTGCGGCCAATCGGATGAATGCGCGCTACCGCGGCCGGCTCAAGCGATCGGCCACACAGGGTTGGAGCACAATCGCGCCGCCCGCCGCCTTACCCAGTTCGCGGCAATCCTGGGACG
This sequence comes from Mesorhizobium sp. B2-3-14, assembly GCF_006442175.1. Taxonomy (NCBI): domain Bacteria; kingdom Pseudomonadati; phylum Pseudomonadota; class Alphaproteobacteria; order Hyphomicrobiales; family Phyllobacteriaceae; genus Mesorhizobium; species Mesorhizobium sp. B2-3-14. The sequence continues at coordinate 23,285 of NZ_VFVP01000008.1, forward strand.
TGCACAGCGTCCAGCCACCGGCCGTCGCGCCGGAGGCCGCCAGCACGAGACGGGGCTGCGGCCCGACCTTGGGCGAATAGGCCCACCAGCCATCCTTCAGCACCGCACCTTCCGGCGGCTCCATGCCGGCACCTGAGCCTTTGATACGGGCCTCGACTACTTGCAGGCCGGAGGGCGTCACCTTCCAGTCTTCCTCCCAGCGCGTCCGCTCCACCGAATGCGCCCAGGACAATGTGAAGGCGGCAACGCCGAGCGTCACGCTCTTGCCGGCGGCGAGGATGCACAGGCTCATGCGGTTTCTCGCCTGAGCAGGATCGCCGCCGCCAGCCGGGTGCCGCTTTTTGCGTTCGCCGACCTTCGCTTCGGGATCATGCCCTGGCCGGCGCCTGCCGGGCACGCCAGACATGCCAGCCGATCCAGGCCAGCGACAGCGCCCAGCCGGTCTCGTCGGTCAGCGGCACCGCCGCCACCAGCAGCACGCCGGCGGCGAAGGCGACCAGCCGTTCCCACCAGGCCATGCGCGTGGCAAGGAAGCCGACGGCGGCGGCGCCCCACAGCACGATGCCCATGCAGGCCTTGAGAACGATGTAGGCGACCTCGACGGGATAACCGAACTGGGCGGCGATCGGTCCGGCGTCCTGCAGCATCAGCGCCGGCGTGTAGACCGCCATGAACGGAACGACGAAGCCGGCAATGGCTAGTTTTGTCGCCTGGATACCGATCTTGAGGCCACTCTCCTTGGCCATGGGTGCGGCGGCAAAGGCGGCCAGCGCCACCGGCGGCGTCAGGTCGGCCATGATGCCGAAATAGAAGACGAACATGTGGCTGACCACCAGCGGCACGCCGAGCGATAGCAGCGCCGGCCCGGCCAGCGACGAGGTGATGATGTAGTTGGGGATGGTCGGGATGCCCATGCCGAGCACCAGGCAGGTCAGCATGGTCAGCACCAGCGACAGGAACAGATTGTTCTCGCCGATCGAGATGATCCAGCCGATGAAGGTCGAGGCGATGCCGGTCAGCGTCAGGGTGCCAATGACGATGCCGACGATGGCGCAGGCAATGCCGACCGGCAGCGCGTTCTTGGCGCCTTCGGCAAGCGAATCGATGCAGATCCGCAGCGTCTCGCGGCCACCCCTGAAGGCAAGGCAGGCAATGACGAGTGCGGCGATGACAAGGCTGAGGATGTTGACGCCGAATTTCATGAAGGAGGCGGCGGCAAGCCCCAGCGCCAGCCAGAAGACGACGCGGAAGGCGAGCGGCCCGATCAGCGCCGCCAGCGGCGTGCCGAGGATCAGCACGATGGTCAGCGCCAGGCCCATCGTACCGGCGAAGACCGGCGTGTAGCCGGCGAACAGCAGATAGATCAGCGCCGCCAGCGGCAGCACCAGCGGCCAGTGCTGTCGCACGGCGTCCCAGGGGTTGGGCAGGTCCGCCTTGGCCATGCCGCTCAGGCCGGCCTTGCCTGCCTCCAGATGCACCTGCCAGAAACAGGCGCCGAAATAGAGCAGCGCCGGGATGATGGCCGCCTTGACCACGTCGGCATAGGGGATGTTCAGCGTCTCGGCCATGATGAAGGCGACCGCGCCCATCACCGGCGGCATGATCTGGCCGCCCATCGATGAGGTCGCCTCGACGGCGCCGGCAAAGGCCGAGCGGAAGCCGAAGCGCTTCATCAAGGGAATCGTGAACTGGCCGCTGGCCACCACATTGGCGACGCCGGAACCGGAAATGGTGCCCATCAGCGCCGAGGACAGCACGCAGACCTGCGCCGGGCCGCCGCGCCAGGTGCCGACCAGGCCGAGCGCGAAATCGTTGAACAGCGCGATCATTCCGGCGCGTTCGAGGAAGGCGGCAAAGACGACGAAGATGAAAATATAGGCGGCCGAGACATAGATCGGCGTGCCGTAAATGCCTTCGGTGCCGTAGGCGAAGGTGTCGACCAGCTGGGCGAAGTCATAGCCGCGATGGATGAAGGGCGGCGGCAGATGATTGCCGACGAAGCAATAGGCGAGAAAGATGAAGGCGATGGCCGCCAGCGGCAGCCCCATCAGCCGGCGCGCCGCCTCGAAGACCAGCACCACCAGCACCGCGCCGACGATCAGGTCCGGCGTGGTGAGGAAGCCGGAGCGCCGGATGAGGTCGGTATAGAACACCCAATTGTACAGGCCGGTGCCGAAGCCGAGCACGCCCAGCGTCCAGAACGCGGCCTTGGCCGGCAGGCTGGTGGCGCGCAGATTGGCGATCAGGCCGAAGCCGAGCAGCAGCAGGAAACCGACATGCATGGCCCGCACCACTTGGCTCGGCAGGCTGCCATAGGCGGCGATGTAGATCTGGAAGGCGGAAAAAGCGACCGCGATGGCGAAGGCCGCCTTGCCGGCGATGCCGTCGCCGAAACCCGGCGGCAGTCCTTCTACCTGCTCTTCGGCGACGGGGAGATGGAAGGTGGAGGATTTGCCGTCGACTGCTTCGCTCATCCGACGCACTCCAAAATGAGCGAATGATAGTGCGAGGCGCGTCGCGAAGACATCTCAGATAGTCCTCGCCTACTTCAGCAGCCCCTTCTCCTTGTAATACCGCTCCGCGCCCGGATGCAGCGGCACCGGCATGCCGTCGAGGGCCTTGGCCGGGTCGATCGCCTTGGCGGCGGCGTGCGCGGCGGCAAGCTGGTCGAGATGCTCGAACATCTGCTTGGTCATCTGGTAGGCGGTCTCATCCGAGACATCGGCCCGGGTGATGAGGAAATTGCCGACGGCGGCTGTCGCGACATCCTCTGCCTGGCCCTCATAGGTGCCCTTGGGAATGACCACCGACAGATAGGGCGAGCCGATCCTGGCGACGTCTTCGGCCGGCACCGCAACGACATTGATCGGCAGCGAGGTGGCGAGATCGCGGATCGAGGCGACGCCCAGCCCGGCCGATTGCAGCGTGGCGTCGAGCTGGCGGTTCTTGATCAGCTCGACCGATTCGGCGAAGGGCAGATATTCGACGCGGCCGAGGTCCTCGTATTTCAGCCCGGCGGCGGCGAAGATGGCCCGCGCGTTGAGCTCGGTGCCCGATGCCGGCGCGCCGACCGACAGGCTCTTGCCCTTGAGGTCGGCGAGCGTCTTGATGCCGGATTCCTGGCTGGCGACGATCTGGATGTAATTGGGATAGATGGCGGCGATGCCGCGCAGCTTGTCCAGCTTGCCGGGGAAGCCGGCCTCGGCATTGCCCTCGGCGGCCATCTTGACGGAATCGCCAAGCGCGAACGCGATCTCGCCCTTGCCCTGCTGCAGGAGGTTGAGGTTCTCGACCGAGGCCTTGGTCGCCTGCACCTGGGTGCGGGCGCCCTCGATGCCCTTGCCGTAGATTTCCGACAGTGCCACGCCGAGCGGATAATAGACGCCCGAAGTGCCGCCGGTCAGCACATTGATGAATTCCTGCGCGGTGGCGGACACCGCACCAAGGCCAAGGGAAAGCGCCATCGCGCCGGCAGCAATAAACGTCTTTCTGAAATTCAACATCCGGTTTCCTCCCTGAAATATTGGCCGCATCGCCTCCCTGACGCGAACCGGGCGAGTTTAGACAGCGGAGGGGAAATGCCAACCCGCAATTCCGCTCGTTAGACGAATGGTTGAGAGTGTCGCCAAACATATGCCCGCTTGCACAAGGCGCGGCCGGAGCCGAAAGTTTTTCCAGCGCCTGTCGAAATCGGCCAAGGTCGCGCGACATACGTTCGGCCCGCAACGAAGCGGCCTTCGAAACCACGGGAGAAGACCCATGCGATACATGCTTATGATTTACGCCGACGAAGCCGCGATGGCGAACGTGCCGACCGAGGCGACCTATCAGATGAGCGCCGCCTATGACGCCTACACGGAAGCGCTGAAGAAGTCCGGCACCTGGCTGGCCGGCGACAGGCTGCGCCCGAGCCAGGCGACCACCCTGGTCCGGATGACTGACGGCAAGACCAGCGTGCTCGACGGCCCCTATGCCGACACCAAGGAGCAGCTTGCCGGCTTCTACATGATCGAGGCCGAGGACGCCGACGCCGCGATCGCCTGGGCGGCGCGCTGTCCGGCGGCCAGCACCGGGACTGTCGAGGTGCGGCCGATCTGGGAAATGGCCGACTATCTGCCCAGGAAATGACGGCGTGATGGACACACGCCCCGAAATCGCCCGGGTGGCCGCCGAGACGGCCGCCCGGCAGAGCTACGGCAAGCTGGTCGCCTGGCTGGCGGCGCGCACGCGCGACGTGGCTGCCGCGGAGGATGCTCTGGCCGACGCCTTTGCGGCGGCGCTTGAACGCTGGCCGCGCTCCGGCGTGCCGGAAAAGCCGGAAGCCTGGTTGCTCGCCGTGGCAAGGCGGCGGCGTGTCGATGCGGTGCGGCGGCGGCTGACCGGCGAAGCCGGCCGCGACCATCTCAAGCTGATTGCCGAGGAGGCGGAGGCGCGCATGACCGATGAGGACCTGCCCGACGAACGATTGCGGCTGATGTTCGCCTGCGCCCATCCGGCGATCGAACCCGGCGTGCGGGCGCCGCTGATCCTGCAGACCATCCTCGGCTTCGATGCCGCGACGATCGCTTCCGCTTTCCTGCTCTCGCCGTCAACGATGGGGCAGCGCCTGGTGCGCGCCAAGAGCCGCATCCGCGAGACCGGCATTCCGTTCCGCGTACCGGAGCGAGCCGAACTCGGCGAAAGGCTGGACGCGGTGCTGGAGGCAATCTACGCCGCTTTCGCCGAGGGCTGGTCCGACCCGGCCGGTACCGAGACGCGGCGCCGGAACCTCGCCACCGAAGGCATCTGGCTCGGCCGGCTGGTGGCCTCGCTGCTGCCGCAAGAGCCGGAAGCGCTGGGCCTGCTGTCGCTGATGCTGTTCGCCGAAGCGCGCCGCGCCGCGCGTCGCGACACGGCCGGAGAGTATGTGCCGCTCGCCGAGCAGGACCATGCACTGTGGGATCACGCCCTGGTTGACGAGGCCGAAGCGCTGCTCCGCCGTGCCGCCGCCATGGGCACGATCGGCCGCTATCAGCTCGAGGCGGCGGTCCAGTCGGCGCATGTGGCGCGACGACTGAGCGGCCGCACCGACTGGGCGGCGATCCGCGCGCTCTACGAAGCGCTGTTCTCGATCGCGGGATCACCGGTCGTGGCGATCAACCGCGCGGTGGCGATCGCAGAGACCGAGGGCGCGGTGGCGGGGTTGGCGGCTCTTTACGTGCTGGGAGACGACAAGCGGCTCAATGACTACCAGCCCTACTGGGCCGCGCGGGCCGGCCTGCTGGCCAGGCTCGGCCAGGCACCGCAGGCGCTCGAGGCCTATGATCGGGCGATCGGCTTAGAGCGCGATCCGGCGGTGCGCCGCTTCCTGCAGGCAAGACGCGCCGCTCTCATCCAATGAGCTCCCGGGCGCGGGCGGCTTTTCGGACCACCTCGTTCAGGCCGGCCACATCTCGTGCGACGTGTTGAGCGTCTTCATGAGCGGATGCTCGCGCAACCGCGCCCACAGGCGTTCGATACCGGGCCAGGCCGCCCGCGCCATGTCGATGTCGGGATGCCAAGCTACCAGCATGACGAGATAGATGTCGGCCAGCGACATCTGATCGCCGGCGAGCCAGTCGCGGTTGCGCAAGGCTGCATCGACGACGGCAAAACCGCGGTCCATCTCGGCGACCGCCGCCTGTTTCACCGCCTTCGACCCCTCGGCATCCGTCGTGTAGCGATGGGCGTAGTAGAGCCGCAGCACCGCCGGGTAAAGCACCGAGGACATGAACGCCATCCAGCGCAGGAACTCCGCGCGGGCGGGCGCGCCGACCGCCGGCGCCAGGCCGGCTTGCGGGTGGCGCTCGGCGAGCAGGATGCAGATCGCCGCCGATTCGGTGATAGAGCGTCCGTCCGGCAAGGTCAGCACCGGCACCTGGTTCAACGGGCTGATGGCGAGGAAGGCCGGATCGGGCGCCTCGCTTTTCGGCACGTCGATCTGCTGGAAAGGCGCATCGATCAGCGCCAGCGCCGCCTCGACGACAAAGCCGCCGCTGCCCGGACGCGTGTAGAGCTTGTACATGAAATCCTCCCCCGGCCCGTCTTCTCGCGGGCCGGTGGTGATATGAACCGGAAGCAGGGGTCGGCTCAAGCGGCGCGGCGGCGCCAAGGGGAGTTTTTCTGCGGGCCAGGCTCAGGACGCAAAACAAGCCACGCTGGCCCGCCGACGCATGTTATTCCTGGGGTATCGAAGCCCTAAGCCCCCAGCCCCTCGAACAGGATCGTCGACAGATACCGCTCGGCGAAGTCGGGGATGACCACGACCAGGGTCTTGCCCTTGTTCTCGGGCCGCGAGCCGACGACGATGGCCGCCTGCAGGGCCGCGCCCGACGAGATGCCGACCGGCACGCCTTCGAGGCGGGCGATGAGGCGCGCATTGGCGACCGAATCCTCGTTCGAGACCTTGACGATCTCGTCATAGACCGTGGTGTCGAGGATTTTTGGCGCGAAGCCGGCGCCGATGCCCTGGATCTTGTGCGGGCCGGGCTGGCCGCCCGACAGCACCGGCGAAGCATCCGGCTCGACGGCGACGACATGCAGCGCGGGCTTGCGCTTCTTCAGGACCTGGCCGACGCCGGTGATGGTGCCGCCAGTGCCGATGCCGGCGATGAAGATGTCGATCCCGCCCTGGGTGTCGTTCCAGATTTCCTCCGCCGTCGTCTTGCGATGGATCTCTGGATTGGCCGGGTTTTCGAACTGCTGCGGAATGATGGCGTTGGGGATCGTCGCGGCCAGTTCGTCGGCCTTGGCGATGGCGCCCTTCATGCCTTTCGGGCCTTCGGTCAGCACCAGTTCGGCGCCGAGCAGCGCCAGCATCTTGCGGCGCTCGACCGACATTGTCTCCGGCATGGTCAGGATCAGCTTGTAGCCCTTGGCGGCGGCGGCGAAGGCGAGCGCGATGCCGGTGTTGCCGGATGTCGGTTCGATCAGCGTGGTCTTGCCGGGGGCAATCTTGCCGGCCGCTTCCAGCGCCTCGATCATCGCTACGCCGATACGGTCCTTGACCGAGGCGATCGGATTGAAGAATTCGAGCTTGGCGACCAGATTGGCGACGATGCCCTTCTCCTTGGCGAACTTGTCGAGCCGTACCAGGGGCGTGTCGCCGATCGTGTCGGTGATGGAATCGTAGATGCGGCCGCGGCCGGGCACGCGGGCTGAAGTGACGGGCTTGTTCATTGGTTTCGCTCCCTGGATTTCAGGCAATTGGCAGTAGCCGACAGAATAGGGCTTTCAACCGCGCAAGATAGGCTGCGGCTGGAAAATATCCGAGTGGGGCGCGTGCTGAAAACGCCTGGCCCTCGGAAAAGCATTTCCCGAAACAGCCGGGGCAGGGAATGGTTTGGCCGAAACGACCTACTGACGAGCGGCGATCGCCGCCGCCGCGCCAACCATGAAGGCGCCGGCGGTGCGGTTCAGCACCTTCAGCGCGCGCGGCGACTTCAGGAACCAGCGCGCCTTGGCCGCCAGCGCCAGGTAAGGAACCAGCACGACGAACAGGACGACGACCGTCAGCGCGACGAGAATGCCGTAATCGGCAAGCGTGATCGTCTTCAGGTCGACGATGGTCGGCGTGATGGCGAGGTAGAAGATCATCGTCTTGGGGTTGCCGAGCGTCACGGTGAGGCCGGCGACGAAGCTCGACAGCAAGCCGCCCTTTCCCTTCCTGGCTTCGACGGTTTCAGGTGTGATGCCGGCGGTCCAGAAGCGCCAGCCGAGGAAAGCCAGGTAGGCGACGCCGGCCCATTTGATGGCCAGGAAAACCATGCCGAACTCCTGCGCGACGAAGGCGAGGCCCAGCACCACGGCGGTCAGGTAGGTGAGATCGCCCAGCATGAGTCCGAAGGACATGGCCAGCGACGAGCGAAAGCCCGAGCCCAGCGCACGCGCGACCAGCGCGGTAATGCCGGGGCCAGGAATGGCGGCGGCGATACCGAGTGCGGCACTATAGGCGAGGAATCCGGTGAGGGTCATGGCGCTGGCGTCCAAGGGCAGTCGCGCCCTTGTCGCACGAGGCGGCCTCGGGGAGAACGCCCTGAGCGCGGGATTCGCTTGCACCAGACGGCAATGGCCCGGTTCGCAAGCAAGGGTCAGGAGCGGTCGCCACTATAAGTCACGCGCCAGATCGTGCCGTTGCCGTCCTCGGAGACGATCAAGGATCCGTCGCCGGCCACCGCAACACCGACCGGGCGGCCCCACACCTCGCCATTGGAAACGACGAAGCCGGTCATGAAATCCTCGTATTCGCCGGTTGGCTTGCCGTCCTTGAACAGAAGCCGGACCACCTTGTAGCCGGTCCTGTTGCCGCGGTTCCACGAACCGTGCAGGGCAACGAAGGCGTCGCCTCGATAGTCCTGGGGAAAGCCGGTGTCGGCGGGCAAATCCTTGCCATCGTAGAAGGCGATATTGAGCGGCGCCGAATGCGCCTGCATCAGCACGTCGGGACTGTCAGCCTTGCCGGCGAGATCGGACCGCTCGCCCCTGTGGCGCGGGTCCTCATTGTCGCCGATATAATACCAGGGCCAGCCATAGAAGGCGCCTTCCCTGACCGATGTCGCGTATTCGGCGGGCACATTGTCGCCGAGCCCGTCGCGCTCGTTAACGACACACCATAGCGCGCCGGTCGCCGGCTGGACGGTCATGCCCGAACAGTTGCGCAAGCCGGTGGCGACTGTGTGGCCGTTCTTGCCGTCGGGATCGAAGGCCCGGACCTCGGCCCGGCCCGCCTCGGAACCCCAACTGGCGCCGAGCGGCTCAGCCTTGACCCAGGCGTCGAGCCCGCCCCTGGGCCTCTCGCCCATGTTCTCGGCGACATTCGAGCCGGAGCCGACGGAAAGATAAAGTGTCTTGCCGTCGGGCGAGAAGGCGATGTCGCGGGTCCAGTGGTGGGTCGAAGGAATGTCGGCGACGATGGTTTGCGGCTCGCCCGAGGCCTTCAGGTCGCCATTGCCGTAGGCAAATCGCACGATGCTGTCGCTGTTGGCGACGTAGACCCATTGCGGGTCCTTGCCCGGGGGATAGAAGGCAATGCCATAGGGCCGGTTGAGACCGCCGGCAAAGATGCTTTTCTCCGCGGCTTTCGCGCTGCCCTTTGCCAGGCGATAGACCCGAACCTGGCTGGCCTTGCTGTCGGCAACGAACAGGTTGCCGTTGGGTGCGATGCGCACGACGCGCGGATTGTCGATCCCCGAGGCGATCAACTCGGCCGAAAACCCCGGCGGCAAATGCGGCTTTGCGTCCGCCGGCATGTCGATCACGCCGGCGCTGTTGGAGGCGGATTTGGTGACATAGGGTTTCGGCAGGTCTTCCGGCTTGATCAGCCGGCGCACGCCGGGCCTGTCCGCCCGCCAGTCGCCGAAGGCGGCCGGGCCTTTGAGCACAGGCTGATCGGCTTGCTGGGCGAGCGCCGCGGTCGTGACAAACAGTGCGGACAGCGCCAGTCCGGCCAATCGCATCACTTCCTCCAATCCGTCATGAAGGAAAGCAACGATCGGTTTGCCCGTGGGTTCCGTTCGCACGATGCGCAAAACTTCTCGGATCAGGTCCCGGCAGCGTAAAAATCGTCGTCCAGGCGTTTTTCCAATTCAACGAGATCGGCCGGCAATGGCAGGCCCATGGCGCGCATCTCGCGCAGTTTTTCGCGCAGCTGTTCCTGAATTTCGTGCTGGTCCTCCGGCTGGTTGACCATCTCCTCGAGCAGCAGACTGATCTGGGCCTTGAACGATTCCAGCGCCATTCTTTTTCTCCTTTGCAGCCTGTCTGGATTTACGGTCCCGCCAGGAAAGTCGTTCGCGGTCGAATTCCGGCATGGAAACCAAAGCAATAATTCCTCGGACTCCTTACCTCAGCATGCGGGAAATCAGCTGTGCCGTATAATCCACCATCGGCACGATGCGGGCATAGTTCAGCCTTGTCGGGCCGATGACGCCGAGCGCGCCGACGACGCGGGCGTCCTTGTCGCGATAGGGCGCCACCACCAGCGACGAGCCCGACAGCGAGAACAGCTTGTTTTCCGAGCCGATGAAGATGCGCACGCCAGATCCCTGCTCGGCGAGGTCGAGCAATTGGATCAGCCCGTCCTGCGTCTCCATGTCCTCGAACAGGTGGCGCAAGAGTTCGATGTCGGCCTGGGCGGTGACGTTTTCCAGCAGATTGGCGCGGCCGCGCACGATGAGCCGGGCAGGCAGGCCGCTTTCGGCGCCCGCCCACACCGCAAGCCCCTTCTCGACGAGGTCCTGCGACAGCGTGTCGAGGGCGGCTCTCGTCTCTTCCTTGATGCGGGCGATCTCGGTGCGCGCCTCGGCCAGCGTGCGGCCACGAATATGCGCGTTGAGGAAATTCGAGGCCTCGTGCAGTTGCGAGACGGTGATGCCGGCGGGCAACTCGACGACACGGTTTTCGACATCGCCATTCTGCGACACCAGCACCGCAAGCGCCTTGGTCGGCTCCAGCTGGATGAATTCGATGTGCTTCAGCGCCACCTCGTTCTTGGCCGCGAGCACCAGGCCGGCGCCGCGTGACATGCCTGACAGCATCTGGCTGGCCTCGGTCAGCATATGCTCCAGCGTCGCGCCGGAGCCGGAGGCCCGCACCTGCGCCTCGATGGTACGACGCTCCTCGTCGGAGAGGTCGCCAAGCTCCATGAAGGCATCGACGAAGAAACGCAGGCCAGCCTGGGTTGGCAGGCGCCCGGCCGAGATGTGCGGCGCGTAGATCAGCCCGAGATGCTCGAGGTCGCTCATCACGTTGCGGATGGTGGCGGGCGACAGCGAGGACGGCAGGATGCGCGACAGGCTGCGCGAGCCCACGGGTTCGCCGTCCCGCAGATAGGAATCGACGATGCGCCGGAAGATGTCGCGCGAGCGCATGTCGAGCGACTGAAGAGCCAGCGACTGCGAGGCGGGATCGACTGCCTTGGTCATTCGGCTAAAAACCTCCGGTTCAAGGATATAGACTTCGGTGGGCCGCGCGCAACCCGGTGTCTGTGTCGGGTCACCGCCCCTTTTCCTTTGCGCCGTGCCCTGCATGCGTCTAAAAGCCGGCCACGATTCAAAAAAATGACAAGAAAGCAGGCCGAATGCGCCCCTCCAAACGCCAATTCGACGAAATGCGCGCCATATCCTTCGAGCGCGGCGTCTCCAAGCATGCCGAAGGCTCGTGCCTGGTGAAGTTCGGCGACACGCATGTCCTGTGCACCGCCAGCCTCGAGGAAAAGGTGCCTGGCTGGATGCGCAATTCCGGCAAGGGCTGGGTGACGGCCGAATATGGCATGCTGCCGCGCTCGACAGGCGAGCGCATGCGCCGCGAGGCCTCCGCCGGCAAGCAGGGCGGCCGCACGCTGGAGATTCAGCGGCTGATCGGCCGTTCGCTGCGCGCCGTGGTCGACCTGCAGGCGCTGGGCGAACAGCAGATCACCGTCGACTGCGACGTCATCCAGGCCGATGGCGGCACCCGCACCGCTTCGATCACCGGCGGCTGGGTGGCGCTGTATGACTGCCTGCGCTGGATGGAAGCGCGGCAGATGGCCAGTGTTTCGAAAGTGCTGAAGGATCATGTCGCGGCGATTTCCTGCGGCATCCATGACGGCCAGCCGGTCATCGATCTCGATTATATCGAGGATTCCTCGGCCGGCACCGACGCCAATTTCGTCATGACCGGCAAGGGCGGCATCGTCGAGATCCAGGGCACCGCCGAGGGCGAGCCCTTCTCCGAAGAGCAGTTCGCGGCCTTGATGGGCCTGGCCAAGAAGGGCATTTCCCGGTTGGTCAGCCTGCAGCAGATGGCGGTGGCCTGAGTTTTCGATGCCGAGCCTGGGCGCCCCCCTCTGCCCTGCCGGGCATCTCCCCCGCAAGGGGGGAGATCGGATGTTGTCGAGAGCTTCGCCAATAATCAGCATAGAATACCATGAGCTGGCGCTCACGCTGCCGATCTCCCCCCTTGCGGGGGAGATGGCCGGCAGGCCAGAGGGGGGTGCCTCGTGACTCCCTCTGCCATTCTTGAATCCGCCCTCTATGTCACCGACCTCGCTGAAGCAGAGGTCTTCTACACCGATATCCTCGGCCTCACCCTGCTTGGCAAGGTAGAAGGCCGCCACCTTTTCTTCCGCTGTGGCCCGGGCGTGCTGCTGATCTTCAACGCCGAGGCGACCAAGATTCCGCCGGCGTCCGATGCGCGGCTGAAGGTGCCGCCGCACGGCACGGTCGGCGAAGGCCATCTGTGCTTTGCCGCAAACGCCGCTGAAATCGACGGCTGGAAAGCCCATCTCTTGGCGAAGAAAATCGCCGTCGAAAGCGAATTCGAATGGCCGCAAGGCGGCCGTTCGATCTATATACGCGACCCTTCGGGCAATTCGATCGAGTTCGCCGAGCCGAGAATCTGGGGCCTTTGATGCATTCGCCAAACCTCCATACGCTTGATGGCAAGAAGATCGTCGTCGCCAGCCACAATGAAGGCAAGCTGCGCGAATTCGCCGAGCTGATGGGACCGTTCGGCTTCGAGGCGAAATCAGCCAAGGCGTATGGCCTGCCCGAACCGGACGAAACCGGCACCACCTTCGAGGAAAACGCCTACATCAAGGCCTTTGCCGCCGCAAAGGCGACCGGCCTGCCGGCACTGTCGGACGATTCCGGCCTCTGCGTCGACGCGCTCGACGGCGCGCCCGGCGTCTATACCGCGAACTGGGCCGAGACTCCGGACGGTTCGCGCGATTTCGCCATGGCCATGCAGCGCACCGAAGTGGCGATGCAGGAAGTCGGCGCGGCCACGCCCGAACGGCGCACGGGCCGCTTTGTCGCCGTCATCTGCCTCGCCTTTCCCGACGGCGAGGCCGAATATTATCGCGGCGAGGCCGAGGGCACGCTGGTCTGGCCGCCGCGCGGCGAGCTCGGCTTCGGCTACGATCCGGTGTTTTTGCCCAATGGCTTCGACAAGACCTTCGGCGAGATGAGCGCGGAGGAAAAGCACGGCTGGAAACCCGGCCAGGCGACGGCGCTGTCGCACCGCGCCCGCGCCTTCCAGAAATTCGCCCAAGCCCGGCTTGGTTCGGTGAGGCCTGGCTCGGCATGATCGGACCCGGCACCACCATGGCGCTCGACCGCGGTCCCGGCTTCGGCGTCTACGTGCATTGGCCGTTCTGCGCCGCCAAGTGCCCGTATTGCGACTTCAACAGCCATGTCCGCCACCAGCCGGTCGACCAGGAGCGCTTCGCCGCCGCCTTCGAGGCCGAGTTGGCAACGATGCGCCAGCGCACCGGGCCACGCGAAGTGACCAGCATCTTCCTCGGCGGCGGCACGCCGTCGCTGATGAAGCCGGAAACCGTGGCCAGGGTTCTGGACGCCGTGGCCAGGAATTGGACAGTGCCTGACGGCATCGAGGTGACGCTCGAGGCCAACCCGTCCTCGGTCGAGGCGGAGCGGTTTCGCGGTTACCGCGCCGCCGGTGTCAACCGCGTCTCGCTCGGCGTGCAGGCGCTGAACGACAAGGATTTGCGCTTTCTCGGCCGGCTGCACAATGTAAGCGAAGCCTTGCACGCCATCGGGCTCGCGCGCGAAATCTTTCCGCGCCTGTCCTTCGACCTGATCTATGCGCGGCCTGGGCAGACGCCGGAGGATTGGCAGGCGGAACTCGAACAGGCGATCGGCCATGCCGCCGACCACCTGTCGCTCTACCAGCTGACCATCGAGGAAGGCACGCCCTTCCATGCGCTGCACGCGGCGAAGAAATTCGTCGTTCCCGACAACGACCACGCCGCCGATCTCTATGCACTGACGCAGGAAATCACGTCGGCGCACGGCCTGCCGGCCTACGAGATCTCCAACCACGCCAGGCCGGGGGCCGAGAGCCGGCACAATCTGACCTATTGGCGCTACGGCGAATATGTCGGCGTCGGCCCCGGCGCGCATGGCCGCTTCGTCGAGAACGGCCATCGTGTGGTGACCATCGCCGAACGGATGCCGGAAACCTGGGCCAATCTGGTCGAGGCCAAGGGCCATGGCATCACCGGCGGCGAGCTGCTGACGCGCTCCGAAGAGGCGGACGAGTTTCTTTTGATGGGGCTGAGGCTCGCCGAAGGCATCGACCTCTCGCGCTACGAGGCCTTCTCCGGGCGCGAGCTGTCGAGCGCTCGGCTGTCGGTGCTGCAGGGCGAGGGGCTGGTGGCGCCGATCGGCAACGCCCGCCTGCGTGCCACGCCGGCCGGCATGATCGTGCTCGACGCCGTGGTGGCGGACTTGGCGCGCTAAACCTTGAAAAACGTCCTCTTCGTCTGCAGCCAGAACCGCTTGCGCAGCCCGACCGCCGAACAGGTGTTTTCCACGCGGCGCGACATCGAAGTCGCCTCGGCTGGCACCAATCATGACGCCAACACACCGCTGACCCACGAACTCGTCGGCTGGGCGGACATTATCTTTGTCATGGAGAAAACCCACCGGACGAAACTGCAGAAGCAGTTCAAGGCCAGCCTGAAGGCGGCCAAGGTGATCTGCCTCGATATCCCCGACGATTATGAATTCATGGACCCGGAGCTGATCGCGCTTCTAAAGGCGCGCGTGTCCCGGTACCTGGACTGAGCGCTTGCGTTCGCCATTTCGCCTTCGGCCGAACACCGTTGACCCCGAAGCCCATCTGCCCGAATTGTAGCCCCCGATCCTCCCGGCTCCGGACGCCATGGCCATGCGCGAACCACCCAAACCCACCGACGCCCCGCTCACCTTCGCGGTTCTGGTGTTCCCCGGCTTTCCGATGATGGCGTTCAGTTCCGTCATCGAGCCGCTGCGCGCCGCCAACATACTTGCGAAGCGGGAATGCTACCGCTGGATCATCGTCGGGGCGACGGAAGGGACGGTCGAGGCCTCGAACGGCGTCGTCATCCAGCCAGGCTTTTACGCCGAGGCAGCGCCCAAGGTCGACCGCATCGTGGTCTGCTCGGGCGGCGACGCCGACCATCTCGTCGCCGAGGGCGCGGCAAGCTGGATCCGCCGCAGCCTGCGCGCCGGCGCTCATATCGGCGCGGTCGCGGACGCGGCGTTCTTCCTCGCACGCGCTGGCCTGCTCGACGGCCATGCCTGCACCTTGCACTGGACCAGCCAGGCCGCCTTCACCGAGGCGTTCCCCAACATCGAGCTGCGCCGCGATCTCTACGTCATCGACCGCAAGCGTTTTACCTCGGCCGGCGGGGTCGGCAGCCTCGACATGATGCTGGAGATCATCACCCGCGACTACGGCGCCGAGCTTGCCGCGGGCGTCGCCGAGTGGTTCGTGCACAGCCAATTGCGCTCGAGCGTCGACCGCAAGCTGATGCCGCTCAGGCTGCGCACCGGCGTGCAGAACGAGCTGGTGCTGTCGGCCATCGCCATCATGGAAGACGCGGTGGAGGAGCGGCTCGGCATGGCCGAGCTGACGGCGAAGCTCGGCGTTTCCTCCGACAAGCTCGAACGCTCGTTCCGCTCCGAACTCGCCATCTCGCCCAATGGCTATTATCGACGGCTCAGGCTGAAACGCGCCGCCGACCTGCTGGCGCATTCGACGCTTGCCGTGCGCGATGTGGCGCTGGCCTGCGGCTTTGCCTCGATGTCGAGCTTTGCGCGGGCCTTTAGGGAGGAGCATGGGCATGCGCCGAAGCTGGCGAGACGGCATTAGTCTTTCAGCGCGCGCAATCGCGGATGCTGCCTCGCCAGCATCTTTCATAAGCCAGCGGCATTCCGCACAGCCCACGCGGTTTTCGGCACAATTCCCCTGCTTCTCCTGCGCCATGGTCAAACCTTGCAACCACCCAAGGCCAGACACCATGAGCATCGTCGTTTTCGACCCCGACAGCACCGAGGATGTCGACTTCAAGGACCGCATGCGCCATCCGGCGGCGGCCGACCCGGCCGGCGGCATGTGGCTGTCGGACACCGAGCCGTCCTTCATCGATGCCGATGCCCTGCGCAAAGGCCGGCTCAACAAACTGCGCGGCTGGATGCGCGAGGCCGGCTATGGCGGCGTCGTTTTGTTCGACCCCTACAACCAGCGCTACGCCACCGGCTCGCGCAACATGTTCGGCTATTTCCTGCGCAATTCGACCCGCTACTTCTTCATCCCGGCCGAAGGGCCGATCGTGCTGTTCGAATACCCGCAGAGCTACCATGTCTCGATGGTGCTCGACACGATCGACGAGGCGCGTCCTTCCAAGCTCGTCTGGTCGTCCGTGTCGGGCCGCGACGACGAGACCGCCGGGCCCTTCGCCGACGAGATCGCCGAACTCTTGAGAAAGCACGGCGGCGGCTCGATGAAGCTCGGGCTCGACCGCTGCAGCCATCTGCAGGCCCTGGCGCTGGAAAAGCGCGGCTGCGAGGTTCGCGATTGCCAGGGCGAGATTCTCGCCGTGCGCGCGGTGAAGACGCCCGAGGAGGTCAAATGCCTGCAGGTGTCGATGGCCGGCGCCGAGGCCGCCGTCTATGCGGTGCGCGAGGCGATCAAGCCCGGCGTTTCCGAGAACGAGCTGTTCGCCATCATGTATGGCGAGGTCATACGCCAGGGCGGCGAGTTCATCGAGACGCGGCTCTTGACCTCAGGCCAGCGCACCAATCCGTGGTTCAATGAAGCCAGCGGCCGCAAGATCAGGCCCGGCGAATTGCTGGCGCTCGATACCGACACGATCGGCTGTTACGGTTATTATTCGGATTTTT
The DNA here is from genome assembly GCF_006442175.1 of Mesorhizobium sp. B2-3-14. Lineage (NCBI taxonomy): Bacteria > Pseudomonadati > Pseudomonadota > Alphaproteobacteria > Hyphomicrobiales > Phyllobacteriaceae > Mesorhizobium > Mesorhizobium sp. B2-3-14. The sequence goes on from NZ_VFVP01000008.1 coordinate 39,970, forward strand.
CGCGCACCTTCCGCTGCGGGCCGGGCAGACCGACGCCTTATCAGAAATCGCTCTACCGCATGGCGCACGATCAGGTTCAGCACAATATTTCGATCGTGAAGCCCGGCATGGCGTTCCGCGAGATCGCCGAGAAGGCGTGGAAAATTCCAGACCGCTTCGTCGACCAGCGCTACACCTCGGTCATGCACGGCGTCGGCATGCATGGCGAGACACCATTCATCGCGCATGCCATGGATTACGAGACCTATGGCCGCGACGGCCATATCGTGCCAGGCATGGTGGTGAGCGTGGAAAGCTATATTGGCGAGAAGGGCGGCCGCGAGGGCGTCAAGCTGGAGGACGAAATCCTGATCACCGAGACCGGCACCGAGCTTCTGTCGCGCTTTCCCTATGAGGATGAGTTTCTGGAGACGCAGGTTTGATGCCTTCTGCCCACCTCGCTGACGTGACCTTCGCGGCCGACGGGGCCTCCTATCGCTTCGTCATCCTAGGGCGAAGCAAGGAGCGCAGCGACGCGGCGCAGACCCTAGGATCCGCTCCGCTGCATCCTTCGACAAACATCACGGCATGGATTCCAGGGTCTTCGCGACGCCGCTTCGCGGCTGCTGCGCCCTGGAATGACGAAGTCGCGGGGCCTTTTCGGACAATCGTCCAAGCCTGCGCCAGCAGAGAAACAGCGTCAGCCGGAAAACCCTCCGCATGAAAGCCCCCATTTCCATCCGCCCCGACACGGTGGCCGCTGTGTTCATCGACCTGCAGGAAGAGCACCGGCGGGACAAGCGCTACCTCGTCGAGGGCTATGAAAAGATCCTCGCCAATGTCCAGCGCCTGCAGGCGGCGGCGCGTCAAAACCATGTGCCGCTTCATCACTGGGCCTATATCGTCGATCTCGACAGCCAGGACCGGCCCTTTCATCCGGTCGGCGAAGACGGCAAGTCGGCCTTTTCCGACAAGAGCGACCCGCTGACAGAAATCTGCCACGAAGTGGCGCCGGCGAATGGCGAGGCGCTGCTGATCAAGGCCGAGGCCAGCGCCTTCCGCTCCGGTCCGGCCGGCGACCGGCTCAAGGCTTCCGGCATCGAATGGCTCGTCATGGCTGGCGTGTGGACCGAGGCCTGTATCGACGCGTCGGTCAGGGATGCCGTGGCAAGGGGCTTTCGCGTGCTTTTGGTCAAGGATGCCTGCGGCAGCGGCAGCGCGGCCATGCACCAGACCGGCATCCTCAACCTTGCCAACCGGCTCTATGGCGGCGCGGTTGCCGACACCGACGGCGCCTGCCGGCTGCTGGCCGGCGAGCCGGTCACCGTCTGGCAGGTCGAAGGCTCGGTACCCCTGCGCTTCACTTTTGAAAACGCCGCCCGTCTCTATGCCGAGCTTTGACGTACCGCTCGGATTGAAATGACCAGCCGCGGCAAATACGGACCATGGCTCGACCCGGCGCTCTGGGCCTATATCGACAGCGTCAACGCCTGGTACCCGCCGGAGATTGCCGGCCTGTCGATCGACAAGCAGCGCGCGGTCTATGCCAGGATGTGCCGGGCCTTCCACCAGGGCCGACCGCCCGGGGTCAAGGCCACCGACAGCCTGGTCGCCGCTTCGAACCATGATGTTCCGGTTCGCCGTTACCGGCTCGCCGGCTCCACACCGCGTGCGACAGTGCTCTATTTCCACGGCGGCGGTTTCATCCTCGGCGGGCTCGAAAGCCATGACGACATCTGCGCCGAAATCTGCGCGGGCACCGGCTTCGACGTTGTGTCGGTCGATTACCGGCTGGCGCCCGAGCATCTCCACCCCGCCGCCTTCGACGACGCGCTGGTGGCTTTCGAATGGGCGGCGGCGACCAGCGAGCCGCCGCTCGTGCTCTGCGGTGAAAGTGCGGGCGGCAATCTGGCGGCGGCGGTGGCACAGGCCACGCGTCGCCATCCGCGCGCCGCGATCGGCCAGGTGCTGATCTATCCCGACCTCGGCGGCAACGAGGCGATCGGCTCCTACGTGGAACACGCCGATGCGCCGCTGCTGTCGACGAGCGACGCCGCCTTCTACCGCGACGTCCGCTCACCCAGGAAGCAATCGCCCGGCGATCCGACCTTCGCACCGCTGCGCGACCGCGACTTTTCCGACCTGCCGCCAACCGTGATCATCACGGCCGAATGCGATCCGCTGTCGTCGGACGGCGAAGTCTATCGCGACCATATCCTGGAGGCCGGCGGCAAGGCCCGGTGGCATGAGGAGCCCCGCCTCGTGCACAGTTTCCTGCGCGCCCGCACGACCGTGCCGGCCGCGGCGGAGGCTTTTGCGCGCATCATTGCGGCCGCTGCCGCGCTGGGCCGGGGGGAATGGCCCTACTGAGGCCGCTTCTCGGATGGCTTCATGACGACAGCGCCTGGGCTGCTTCCTGGGGGGAGGCTTTCAGCCACAGCGCCTTTTCGCCGAGCGTCGCGACCATGGCGGCGTGCGCCGCGCGCTCCGCTTCGGTCAGGCGGGGCAGCAGCGGCGCCGGACGCTCGGCAACGATGATCTCGATATGCCTGACATTGTTGCCGCCCTGGGCCGGCGCGGTGGCGCTGTCGAGGATCAATGCGGCCTGCTTGCCGCCGATCAGCTCGATATAGACTTCCGCCAGCAATTCGGAATCGAGCAGGGCGCCGTGCTTGGTGCGCTTGGTGTTGTCGATGCCGTAGCGCCGGCACAGCGCGTCGAGCGAATTGGGTCCCATCGGGTGCTTGCGGCGCGCCAGGGCCAGCGTGTCGACGACAAGCCCGTTATCGACAGGCGGGTGGCCAAGCCGCCCGAATTCGACATTGAGGAAGCCGATATCGAAGGTGGCGTTGTGGGCGACCAGCTTGGCGCCTTCCGTGAATTTCAGCCATTCCTCGGCAATTTCGGCGAAGCTCGGCTTGCCCGCGAGATCGGCCGCGCTGATGCCGTGCACGGACTGCGCCTCGGCATGGATCGCGCGGCCTTGCGGGTTGATATAATGATGGAAGGTCCTGCCGGTCGGAAAGCGATTGACCAGCTCGACGCCGCCAAGCTCGATGACGCGGTCGTCACGCGAATCGAGGCCGGTGGTTTCCGTATCGAAAATGATCTCACGCATCGAATCAGGTCGCTCCTGGGAGCAGAATCGCCAGACCGGAACAAAATGGCAATGGGCAATGCTGACGGCCTGCCGTCAGGAGCCCGACTTATCCCTTGATTTCGGCAACAATCGAAGCAACCGCCGCACGCGCGGCGGCCAGCCCCTCGCCGGTGTCGATGACGAAATCGGCCAGCCGGCGCTTTTCGGCATCCGGCACCTGCCTGGCCAGAATCGACGCCAGTTTTTCCTCGCTCATGCCGGGCCGCGCCAGCACGCGCTGGCGCTGGACTTCGGCCGGCGCCGTCACCACGACGACCTTGTCGACGCGGCCACGGCCGCCGGTTTCGAACAGCAGCGGGATGTCGAGGACCACGAGCGATTCGCCCGCTTCACGATGTCTGGCCAGGAAGGCATCGGCATCGGCACGGACCAGCGGGTGGATGATGGCTTCGAGTTTTTTCAGCGCCGCGGCATCGCCGAGCACGCGAGCGCCGAGTTTTGCGCGGTCGACGCTTCCGTGAACCGTGGTGCCGGGAAAGGCGGCCTCGACCAGCGGGGCCGCCTTGCCGGCATAGAGGCGGTGCACCGTCTCGTCGGAATCATGCACCGGCACCCCTGCCTCGGCGAACATCCTGGCCGTGGTCGACTTGCCCATGCCGATCGAGCCGGTGAGGCCGAGCACGATCATGATTTCGGCACCCGGGATTTGGGTACCAGATCGGCAACGATGAGTGCGCGCAGTTCAGCCGTCACCTTCGGCCTGACGCCGAACCAGCGTTCGAAGCCGGGCACCGCCTGGTTGAGCAGCATGCCGAGCCCGTCGACCGTCTTCAGCCCCCGTGCCCGCGCAGCGGCGAGCAGTGGGGTCTCGAGCGGCACATAGACGATGTCGTTGACCACGGCGTAGGCGGGCAGATCCCTGGGGTCGGCGGCCAGATCCCCGTTGCCCTGCATGCCCAGCGCCGTGGTGTTGACCAGCAGGCCGGCGTCGCGCAGCAATTCGCCGGTCGCCGCCAGGGGATGCGCGGACACCCCGGCGCCAAAGCGATCGCGCAATTCGATTGCCCGGGCGAGCGTGCGATTGACGATGCGGATATCACCGAGGCCGCGCGCCTTCAGCGCATGGATGACAGCACGGGCGGCGCCCCCGGCACCCAGCACCACGGCCGGGCCGTTGGCCGCCCAGCCCGGAGCGTGGTCGTCGAGATTGGCGGCAAAGCCATGGCCGTCGGTGTTGCCGCCCCACAAAGTGCCGTCCTCGAACCAGAGCGTGTTGACGGCGCCGATCTCGTCGGCCGCATGGTCGCGGCGTGCGGCCCCGGCAAAAGCCGCCTCCTTGTGCGGGATGGTGACGTTGCCGCCGCGATAACCGTTCGCCTGCAGCGTCGCCAGGAATTCGGCGAAGTTTTCGGGCGCGACATCGATCGCCTGATAACTGCCGTCAATGCCATGCTTGGCCAGCCAGTGACCGTGGATCATCGGCGAGCGCGAATGTTTTATGGGGTGGCCGGTGACGAAGGCCTTTTTCGAGGTTTCAGCCATCGATGGCTCCCAGTGCGCGCAGCTCCGCCAGCAACGGCAGCAGCGGCAGGCCGACAATGGTAAAATGGTCGCCTTCGATTTTTTCGAACAGCTGGATGCCTTCGCCCTCGACCTGGTAGGCGCCGACACTCGACAATGCCTTGACGCCGACCCGTGCCAGATGCCGGCCGATGAAGGCGGGGTCGAGCTTGCGCATGGTCATCGAGGCGATGCCGACATGGCGCCACAGCGCCTTGCCGTCGCGCACCAGAACGGCGGCGCTGTTGAGCTGATGGGTCTTGCCCGACAACGCCAGGAGATGGCGGCGCGCGCCCTCCATGTCCGCCGGCTTGTGGAAGACCTCGTCGCCGAGCGACAAAGTCTGGTCGCAGCCAAGCACCAGTGCCCCAGGCCGGCGCTCGCTGACTTCGGTGGCCTTGGCTTCGGCGAGCACCAGGGCGACGTCCTCGGGCGAGGCGCCGCTGTCCTGCAACGGCGCTTCCAGCGCCCGCTCGTCCAGCGTCGCGGGAACCGCCTCGATGTCGACACCGGCATCGACCAGCATCGCCTTGCGGAACGGGCTGCCTGAAGCGAGGATGATTTTTTCTGTCATTTTGCACTCGGGCGCAGACACAGGCGCGGTTGGAGTGTGAGCTGCTTTACTTTGTAAAGTTAGCGCCGCCCCTCATTGTCCTGCCGGACATTTCTCCCCGTATAGAGACGGGGAGAAAGGGCAGCTTCAACGCGGGCCCTCTTTCGGCCACGCTGGTGATTGGCGAAGCCATCGATGACAGGCCCCCTCTCCCCGTCTCTATACGGGGAGAGGATGCCGGCAGGCAGGTGAGGGGCGGCGCTAACCTTCCGCGGCAAGCCTCGGAAAACCTCTTGGCTGATCTATCGCGTCTTCCCCCGCAGGGCAACGATCGCCGCCGCCGTTTCCTCGATCGAGCGGCGGCTTACGTCGATCATCGGCCAGCCGTGGCGGGTGCAGATCTGGCGGGCGTAGGCGAGTTCCTCGTTGATGGCGGCGCGGTCGACATACTCGGTCGGCACATAGGTGCTCGAATTGCCGAGGATACGGTTCTGGCGCACATGCGAGATGCGCTCGGCGGTGGCGATCAGCCCCACGACCAGCGGCGCCCTGGCGCTGACCAGGCTTTCTGGCACCGGCACGCCGAGCACGATCGGGATGTTGGCGGTCTTGATGCCGCGGTTGGCGAGATAGATGCTGGTCGGCGTCTTCGAGGTGCGTGAAATGCCGATCAGCACGACATCGGCGTCATCCATGTTTGCCGGCAGCTGGCCGTCATCATGGTCCATGGTGAAGTTGAGCGCATCGATGCGCCGGAAATATTCGGCGTCGAGCACATGCTGGGCGCCGACGCGGCGGCCGGCCGGCGTCCCGAGATAGGACTGGAAGACCGTCAGCACTGGCTCCAGCACGGACACACAGGGCAGGCCCATGGCCGCGCAGCGTTCGTCGATGCCGCGTGCCAGCTTCTGGTCGACCACCGTGTAGAGGATGATGCCCGGCTCCTCCTCTATGTCCTCGAACACCTTGGCTATCTGCTTTTCGGTGCGGATGAGCGGGTAGATGTGCTCGATGGCGCGTGCATCCTTGTATTGCGCTGAAGCCGCGCGGCCGGCGGCGAGCAGGGTTTCGCCCGTGGCATCGGAAATCAGATGCAGGTGAAAGAAGCTCTGGGGTTTGTTCACAAGGATCACCTGGGGCTGTGGGCGGATGTGGATAAGATCGGACGGGCCGACGGGCCGGCCGAAGGCGACTGTATCAGATGCCGGTTTGTCCACAATTCGATGCGCTGTCAGCTTCTCCTGGCGGCTGGGGACAAGTCCGTGGACGAAGCATTTTGCCTTTTGCTCGTCCACAGGGCAGGTCTCCAGGGCATCAGACCTAGCGCATTGACTCCAGTGGCGGATTCCTGATTGTCCCCAGAACCCTGCCAGCCGCGATCGGGAGTGCGCGACAATATGCTTGCTGGCGTTTTGGCGGCCAAAGCGGGACAGGTGACAACCACCACAACCAACAGACTCTTAGAATCAGAAGACTCTTTTAAAATAAGATATTTGATTAAGAGGAAGCCGGGAGAAGCGAGCGCTCGATGCCTGCAAGACGGATCATGCTGGATGTGCTGAAAGGCGAGGCGGTGTTTCCTCCTCCGCTATGGATGATGCGACAGGCCGGGCGCTATCTGCCGGAATACCGTGAGACGCGAAGACGGGCCGGCTCGTTCCTTGATCTCTGCTACGATCCCGAGCTTGCCGTGGAAGTGACGCTGCAGCCGATCGAGCGCTTTGGCTTCGACGCTTCGATCGTGTTTTCGGACATCCTTGTCGTTCCCCATGCGCTTGGCCGCGACGTGCGCTTCGAGGAAGGGCGTGGGCCGCTCCTGACGCCGATTTCGGCGGCCGAGATTCCGGCGCTGGGAAGCGATGTGTTTCACGTGAATCTCGAACCGGTCTACGAGACGCTTCGCCGGCTGCGGGCGAAATTGCCCGACGAAACGACGCTGATCGGCTTTTGCGGCGCCCCGTGGACGGTGGCGACCTATATGATTGCCGGCCATGGCACCCCGGACCAGGCGCCGGCGCGGCTGTTCGCCTACCGCGAGCCGGCGGCGTTTCGGCAGCTGCTGAAAGTGCTCGCCGACCATTCGGCGTCCTATCTGATCCGGCAGATCGAGGCCGGGGCGGATGTCGTGCAGATTTTCGATTCCTGGTCGGGGGTGCTCGACGATGCCTCGTTCGAACGCTTCTGCGTCGAGCCGGTGGCCGAGATCGTCAGGCAGGTTCGGGCGGTCCATCCCGAGGTGCCGATCATCGGTTTTCCCAAGGGCGCCGGCGCCCGCTACCAGAGCTATCGCGAGAAGACCGGCGTGACGGGGCTGGGCATCGACTGGACGGTGCCGCTGGAGGCCGCGAAGGCGTTGCAGCGGCAAGGCGCCGTCCAGGGCAATCTCGATCCCTTGCGACTGGTCGTCGGCGGGCAAGCGTTGGCCGATGGCGTCGAGGCGATCCTCCAGGTGCTGGGGAATGGGCCGCTGATCTTCAATCTCGGCCACGGCATCACGCCGGAGACGCCGGTGGCGCATGTCGAGGCGATGGTGAAACAGGTTCGGAGCGCCGCACGCTGATGGCTGACAGAGATAACACCAACAGCACCGGCCAGGCGATGAAGCGCATGGTCGTTGGCATCGCTGTCCTGATCGTTCTCACCGCGCTTTTGTTTTCCTTCGCGCCCGAAAGCTTCTATCCCTGGGCAAAGGCGATCCATATCCTCGCCGTCATCTCCTGGATGGCCGGGATGCTTTATCTGCCGCGGCTGTTCGTCTATCACGTCGATGCGCAGAAGGGCTCCGTGCAGTCGGAGACTTTCAAGGTGATGGAGCGGCGCCTGCTGCGCGGCATCATCAATCCGGCGATGATCCTCACCTGGGTGTTCGGGCTGTGGCTGGCCTGGAAGATCTTTGCGTTCCAGGGCGGCTGGCTGCATGCCAAGATCGGCCTGGTGCTGATTTTGTCGGGCATTCACGGCTATCTGGCCGGCGCGGTGCGCAAATTCGCCGAGGACCGCAACGAAAGACCGGCAAGGCACTGGCGGATCGTCAATGAGATCCCCACATTGCTGATGATCGCAATCGTGATCCTGGTCGTCGTGAAGCCCTTCTGAGGCTTCATCGGACCCGCTCAAAAGGCGGCTTGCTCTTTCAGCCGACCGACGATACAAGACGGGTCTTCCTTCCCGTCATGCGCCGCCCGTCATTGCTTTCGGCCGCGCCCGGCATTTGTCGCATCCCGCCGATCTTTCCCCCAAAGCCTACCCAGAGTCCGTCTAATGCAAGAAATGAAACTCACCGAGTTCAAGAACAAGAAGCCGCCAGAGCTGATCGCTTATGCCGAATCGCTCGAGGTCGAGAACGCCAGCGTCATGCGCAAGCAGGAACTGATGTTCGCGATCCTGAAGAAGCTCGCCGCCCAGGACATCGAGATCATCGGTGACGGCGTGGTCGAGGTGCTGCAGGACGGTTTCGGCTTCCTGCGCTCCGCCAATGCCAACTATCTGCCAGGTCCCGACGACATCTACATCTCGCCGTCGCAGATCCGGCGCTTTTCGCTGAAGACCGGCGATACGGTCGAAGGGCCTATCCGCAGCCCGAAGGAGGGCGAGCGCTATTTCGCGCTGCTCAAGGTCAACACGATCAATTTCGACGATCCCGAAAAGATCCGCCACAAGATCCACTTCGACAATCTGACGCCGCTCTACCCGACCTCGCGGCTGAAGATGGAGGTCGACAATCCGCCCGGCAAGGACATCTCGCCTCGCGTCATCGACCTGGTGGCGCCGATCGGCAAGGGCCAGCGCGCGCTGATCAACGCACAGCCGCGCACCGGCAAGACGGTGCTGTTGCAGAACATCGCGCACTCGATCACCGCCAATCATCCGGAATGCTACCTGATCGTGCTGCTGATCGACGAGCGGCCCGAGGAAGTCACCGATATGCAGCGTTCGGTCAAAGGCGAAGTCATCTCCTCGACCTTCGACGAGCCGGCGGTGCGCCACGTCCAGGTCGCCGAAATGGTCATCGAGAAGGCCAAGCGGCTGGTCGAGCACGGCCGCGATGTGGTGATCCTTCTGGATTCGATCACTCGCCTGGGCCGCGCCTACAACACCGTCGTGCCGTCCTCCGGCAAGGTGCTGACCGGTGGTGTCGACGCCAATGCGCTGCAGCGCCCAAAGCGTTTCTTCGGCGCCGCGCGCAACATCGAGGAAGGCGGCTCGCTCACCATCATCGCCACCGCGCTGATAGACACCGGCAGCCGCATGGACGAAGTCATCTTCGAAGAGTTCAAGGGCACCGGCAACTGCGAAATCCAGCTCGACCGCAAGGTGGCGGACAAGCGCATCTATCCGGCCATCGACATCCTCAAATCCGGCACCCGCAAGGAAGACCTGCTGGTGTCGCGCCAGGACCTGCAGAAGATCTTCGTGCTGCGCCGCATCCTGGCGCCGATGGGAACCACCGACGCGATCGAGTTCCTGATCGACAAGCTGAAGCAGACCAAGACCAACGGCGATTTCTTCGATTCGATGAACACGTAATCGAGGCGCGGCAGAGCCTTATCTTCGTCATCCTCGGATCAAGCCCGAGGATGACGAATCACTTTCGCCGCAACAATCCTTCCAATTCGTCAGCATCCGCAACCACCGGCAGGCAGACCTGGCCGGTGCACAACCAGGCGCCGCGCCGGTTGGTCGGAGGCAGGATTCCGCCGGGGAGCAAGGGTCGATTCGCCGCCGTACCGATTGGCACCACGATATCGACGCGACGCGGATCTGGGTTTCGATTCGCCACCGGAATGAGCTTTGGATCCTCCAGCCCGTCCACGATGACCAGTTTCAGCGGCTCGAGGGCAAGCGCGCAGGCATTGACGATACCCGCCTGGCCATAGGCCTGGTGCGCCGCTCGGCCGGCAGCATGCTCGGCCGTTTTCCACGCCTTCTCCTGCAAGTCGAGGTTGCCGGTAATAGAAGCCAGCCGGACCTGCGCCTCGATAATCTGACTGGTGGCCGAGGGGATGGCCTCGTCGACATCGCCCCGGATGCGGATCGGCACGTCGGTGCTGTCCGAGGCGGTCAGATAGTAACCCGTGCCTTCCGCGTCGGCGTGCCAACGGTCGAGCTGTTCAAGGAACTGGCTGGCCTGCTCGACATAGCTCCAGTCCTCAGTGGCCTCGAACAGCGAGATCGCCGCGTTGGTCATGGCGGCATAGTCGCTCGACAGTGCGGGAAACAGTTTCCGGACACCAAGCATGGAATGCGGCAAGCGACCGTCGCGGCCGGCTTTGCCGATATGGGCAAAGGCCTTGGCCGCGGCCTCGATCCAATCCGGTCGCGCCAGCGAACGACCCGCCTCGGCGAGGGCGGCGATCATCAGGCCGTTCCAGTCGGTAAGGGTCTTTGCGTCCAGGCCCGGCCTGACGCGTTGTTCCCGGACAGTGAGAAGCCTTGTCTTGAGCGGGACAAGCCGCTCCCGGTCGGAAACACCAAACGCCTGCTGGGAGAGGGTCTGATGGAGCACCGGCTTGCCTTCCCATCCGGGCGGGCTGGAAAGGCTGAAGTACTTGAAAAACAAGGTTGAATCGTCTCCAAGAACAGATTCGATCTCCCCCCTGCTCCAGGTGTAGAACAGGCCTTCCTCGCCATCGCTGTCGGCATCGAGGCTGGCGGCGAAGGCGCCGCCTTCGACACGCATTTCGCGCAGCAGCCAGTCGACCGTGTCCTCGATTCGGACCCGGAACAAATCATTGCCGGTCGCCGCGAGGGCCCAGTTGCAGAAGCGGATGAGCTGCGCATTGTCGTAGAGCATCTTCTCGAAATGCGGCACCAGCCATTCGGCGTCCGTCGAGTAGCGGCTGAGCCCGCCGCCGATGTGATCGTAGATGCCGCCGCTCAGCATATGTTCGAGGCTGACGAGGACGTCGTCGCGATGCGCGGCATTGCCGTCGCGCAGCCAGGACAACCACAGCGTCTGCATGAACGGCGCGTTCGGGAATTTCGGCGCGCCGGCGAGCCCGCCGCGGTCGCGGTCGATCATGCCACTGACGCGGCCGGCAAGGTCGGACAGCATATCGCGATCGACAAGTGCCTTGGAATGCGTGGCCGAGAGCCGCGCCTCGACATGCGAGGTCAGGCCGTCGGCGCTCTGGTGCAGGCTTGCCCGTTTCTCGCGCCATGCCTTGTCGACCGCTTCCATCACCTGGATGAACCCCGGACGGCCATAGCGCGGCTCGCGCGGGAAATAGGTGCCGCCCCAGAACGGCTTGCCGTCGGGGGTCAGGAACATGGTCAGCGGCCAGCCGCCTTGCTCGCCCATCGAGGACAGGGCCGCCATATAGATCTGGTCAATGTCGGGTCGCTCCTCGCGGTCCACCTTGATATTGACGAACAGACGGTTCATGACGGCGGCGACGTCGTCGTTCTCGAAGCTTTCATGGGCCATGACATGGCACCAATGGCAGGCGGCGTATCCGACGGAGAGCAGGATAGGCCTGTCCAGGGCTTTTGCCTCCCCGAGCGACGCCGGCGACCATCCCCGCCAATGTACGGGGTTGCCGCTGTGCTGCTGCAGATAGGGGCTGGCCTCGTCGGCAAGCAGGTTTTGCGCGGGCAATGTCACAATGGCCAACTTTCAGGAGCAATCCGGGGCGGTGATGAAGCGAAAGCTAGGGCGGTTCGGTAGAGCGGGCAAATGATTTCAGGCGATTCGATCGTGGCGCTGTCGAGCGGCCGGCTTCCGGCCGGAGTCGCGGTGCTGCGCATATCCGGCCCGCGGACTCGATTCGTAATCGAAACGATCGTTGGCGGCATGGTTAAGGCGCGGGCTGCGGTCCTGCGCAGGTTCAGGGCTCCAGATGGAACCGTGCTCGATAACGGCCTGGTTCTGTTCTTTCCCGGTCCGGCGAGCTTCACCGGCGAGGATGTCGCCGAGTTCCATGTTCATGGCGGGCGCGCCGTGGTGGCCAGGATGCTGGAAGCGATCGCTGGTTTCGAGGGCGTCAGGCATGCGGAGCCGGGAGAATTCACGCGCCGTGCCTTCTTCAACGGCAAGGTCGATCTGGTCGAGACGGAGGCGCTGGCGGACCTCGTCAATGCTGAAACCGAGGCGCAGCGGCGTTTTGCCATCCAGAACGCCGGGGGCGCGCAGAGCGCGCTCTACCTCGGCTGGCGTCGGCGCCTGATCCATGCGCGGGCCATGATCGAGGCCGAGATCGACTTCGCCGATGAAGACGATGTACCGGGTTCCGTTTCGGCTACGGTTTGGTCCGACGTGAGGTCGATGATCTCGGAGATCGACCGCCACATCGCCGGCTTCCATGCCGCCGAGATCATTCGCGACGGCTTCGAAGTCGTCATTCTCGGCGCGCCCAATGCCGGCAAGTCCAGCCTGTTCAATGCCTTGGCGCGGCGCGATGCTGCTATTGTAACGGATGAACCCGGCACCACCCGAGATTTGCTGGAGGTGGTGCTGGATCTCCGGGGCTTGCGTGTCCGACTGACCGACACGGCCGGGTTGCGGGAAGCGCCTGGCAAAATCGAGGCGATCGGCATCGAGAAGGCAAGAGCCAAGGCGGATCGCGCCGATCTGCTGCTGCTGCTTGAGGACACCGCGGACCCCAAGGACGCCGGCCCGCTGCCGATCTCGACGCCGGCGTTGCGCGTCGGCACCAAGCTCGACCTGCTCGATAAGGGAGCGACCCAGGATGCAGCTGGGCGCTACGAGTTTGGTATATCGGTGGTCGACGGGACGGGTGTGGATAGAGTGCTGGCGGAGATCGGTCGCCGCGCTGCCGAGGCGGCCGGCGTTAGCGGCGATGTGCTGCCGTCACGGCTACGCCATGTCGAGTTGCTCGACGCGGCGAACCGGCATCTGCACCGCGCCGCAGATGAACGCATGCCCCAGGAATTGCGCGCCGAAGAGCTGCGCCTGGCAGCGGATCGCCTGGGACGGATAGTGGGTGCGGTGGACGTCGAAGATTTGCTCGACGTGATCTTTTCCCAGTTCTGCATTGGAAAATGACTCACGTGAAACATAATGGCTGCCGAAGCTCGTGCTGACTCACGTGAAACAATCAAGCGGTGATTCACGTGAAACGCCGATAGAAGCGGGGTTTCGCTGTTTCACGTGAAACGCCTGCGCGGAAGTTTTCTTGACAGTCCCGCCTCGCGGGGACATGTGTCACTCATCTTCTTCGAGTCCGGGACCTCTATGGAATGACCGATCACTATGATGTGGTTGTGGTGGGCGGCGGCCATGCGGGTTGTGAAGCGGCCAGCGCCGCCGCGCGCGCCGGCGCCAGCACTGCATTGGTGACGCTGCGTTTCGACACGATCGGCGTAATGTCGTGCAACCCTGCCATCGGCGGGCTCGGCAAGGGGCACCTGGTGCGCGAGATCGACGCCATGGACGGGCTGATGGGCCGTGTGGCTGACACAGCCGGCATTCAGTTCCGCCTGCTCAACCGCCGCAAGGGTCCGGCGGTGCGCGGCCCGCGGACGCAGGCCGACAGAAAACTCTATCGCCTTGCCATGCAGGAAGCGATTCGGCAGCAGAACGGTCTTGAGATCGTCGAGGGCGAAGTTCTCGATTTTGAGATCTCCGATGGAAAGATTGCGGCGGTTCTCCTGGCTGACGGCCGCCGGCTTGCCTGCGCCGCCGTGGTGCTGACGACGGGAACCTTCCTGCGCGGGCTCATTCACATTGGTGAAAAGAAGATCGTCGCGGGCCGCATGAACGAGAAGGCCAGCATGGGCCTGTCGGCGACGATGGACCGCGCCGGCTTCAAGCTCGGGCGGCTCAAGACCGGCACGCCGCCGCGACTGGACGGACGAACCATCGATTGGGCGTCGCTGGAAAGCCAGACGGCGGATGAGAATCCCGTACCGTTCTCGCTGATGACCGACCGCATCGTGACGCCGCAGATCGATTGCGGCATCACCCGCACGACCACAGCCACACATGAGCTGATCCGCGCCAATCTTGGCCGCTCGGCCATGTATTCCGGCTCAATCGAAGGGGTTGGGCCGCGCTATTGTCCGTCGATCGAGGACAAGATCGTCAAGTTCGGCGACCGGGACGGGCACCAGATCTTCCTCGAGCCGGAGGGGCTCGACGACCACACCGTCTATCCCAACGGCATTTCGACCTCGCTGCCGGAAGACGTTCAGCTCGAGATATTGAAGACTATTCCCGGTTTGGAGCATGCGGCCATGCTGCAGCCTGGCTATGCCATCGAATATGATCATGTCGATCCGCGCGAACTGCATCCCACACTTGAAACCAGGCGCGTTGCCGGGCTTTTTCTGGCCGGGCAGATCAACGGCACGACCGGTTATGAAGAGGCCGCCGGCCAGGGCCTGCTCGCCGGCCTCAATGCGGCGCGGCGGGCGGCGGGCGGAGCACCGATCGTGCTCAGCCGCACCCAGGCCTATATCGGTGTGATGGTCGACGATTTGACCAGTCGCGGCATCAGCGAACCTTATCGGATGTTCACCTCACGGGCCGAGTTCCGGCTCTCGCTGCGCGCCGACAATGCCGATGAGCGGCTGACGCCGCTGGCGCAGACACTGGGGATCGCCTCGGCGGAGCGGATGCAGCGTTATGGCGATGTCATGCAGCGGCTGGATGAAGCGCGCCAGATGGCGCTTTCGCTGGCCATGACGCCGAACGAGGCGGCACGGCACGGTTTGGAGATCAATCGCGACGGCGTACGCCGGTCCGGCTTTGAATTGCTGGCCTATCCCGGGGTCGATGTGGCTTGGCTGGCTGGGGTTGAACCGAAATTTCACGATATCGATGCCAGGACTGCGGAGCGTCTCGAAACGGAAGCGAAATATTCGGTTTATCTGGATCGCCAGAGCACCGACGTCGCGCAGATCCGGCGTGAAGAGAGCCGGCTGATTCCGGACACCGTAGATTTTGCCGGCGTGCCCGGCCTGTCCAATGAGCTGAAGCAGAAGATGCAGGCGCGGCGGCCGCGCTCCATCGCGGAGGCGCAGCGCATGGAAGGCATGACGCCGGCGGCGTTGGCGATCATCGTCGCGCATGTCCGCCATTGGGAATCGGTGCAGAAAGCCGAGCAGAGGGATGTGGCGTGAGTTCCTTCTCTCGCGAGCGCCTGCAGGAGGCCGCCGGCCCCGTTTCACGTGAAACATTCGATCGCCTGGTGGCGTTCGAAGCGATGTTCCAGAAATGGAACCGCAGCATCAATCTCGTGGCGCAGTCGACCTCGGGCGATGTCTGGCAGCGCCACATCCTGGACAGCGCGCAACTTGCTGGGATAGAGCCCGATGCCATGCATTGGGTCGACATCGGTTCTGGTGGCGGATTTCCCGGGCTTGTCATGGCCTTTCTGCTCGGCGACCGCCCGGGCGCCAGCATCGATCTGGTCGAAAGCAACCGCAAGAAAGCTTCGTTCCTGCAGACCGTCGTCGGGCAGTTCAGCCTGCCGGCGCGGGTCGTGGCGCGCCGCATCGAGGACAGCCATGTGCTTGTTTCGAAGCCGGAAATCGTCACCGCACGGGCGCTGGCACCGCTTTCGGTGCTGCTGGACCTGTCGGCCCCATGGCTGGCCTCGGGCGCGCGGGCGCTGTTCCACAAAGGCCGGGATTATCGTGCCGAAGTGCAAGAAAGCGTTAACCGGTGGACCTTCGATCTGGTAGAACATCCAAGCGTGACCGACGCCAGCGGCGTCATCCTCGAATTGTCCAATGTGCGACCTGCCTGACCGAGACGGGTCTGAGTGTTCGGCGACCCAAAGATGAATTTCTGGCATAGACCCATGATGAAGAACGGCCCTCGAATCATCACCGTAGCCAACCAGAAGGGCGGCGTCGGCAAGACCACCACCGCCATCAATTTGGCCACAGCGCTGGCGGCAATCGGCGAGAAAGTGCTGATCGTCGACCTCGACCCGCAAGGCAATGCCAGCACCGGTCTCGGCATCGACCGCAAGGACCGGACGGTCTCGTCCTATGACGTGCTGACGGGCGAACTGGATCTGGAAGCCGCCGCCATTCCGACCGCGGTGCCCGGCCTTTCCATCGTGCCTTCGACGCTGGACCTGCTCGGCATCGAGATGGAGATCGCCTCGGCACCGGACCGGGTGCTGAAGCTGCGTAATGCGCTGCGCGCCGCGACCGAGCGTGGGGCGCCCTTCGGCTATGTGCTGATCGATTGCCCGCCCTCACTCAATCTTTTGACCTTGAATTCAATGGCGGCGGCCGATTCCGTTCTCGTGCCGCTGCAATGCGAGTTCTTCGCGCTGGAGGGTCTCAGCCAGCTGCTCGAAACCGTCGAGCAGGTGCGTCGCTCGATCAATCCGGACCTCACCATCCAGGGCATCGTGCTGACCATGTATGACGGTCGCAACAATCTCGCCAACCAGGTGGTGCAGGACGTGCGCGAGCATATGGGCGACAAGGTTTATGAGACGATCATTCCGCGCAATGTCCGGGTGTCCGAAGCCCCGTCCTATGGCAAGCCGGCCATTCTCTATGATCTGAAATGCTCCGGCAGCCAGGCCTATCTGCAATTGGCCTCCGAAGTGATCCGCCGCGAGCGTAAATTGCGCGCTGCTTGATTAGAACCGATGCACACTTAACAGCCGATTCTATACCGAAACGATCTGAAATAGACGTGGAATAAAGATGAGCGAAGATCTCTCGAGGAAAAGACTGGGTCGCGGGCTGGCAGCACTGATCGGCGAGATCGATCGCCCGGCGGCCCCGGAAAAGCCCGGCATGAGCGCCGACGGCAAGGTGCCGATCGAGTTCATCAGCGCCAATCCGAAAAATCCGCGCCGGCATTTCGGCGATGCCGAACTGACCGACCTTGCCCAGTCGATCCGCGAACACGGCGTGGTGCAGCCGGTCGTGGCGCGGCCTTCGCCGACGCAGGCCGGCCGCTACGAGATCATTGCCGGCGAGAGGCGCTGGCGGGCGGCGCAGCGCGCCGGGCTGACCGAGATCCCGGTCATCATCCGCGACGTCAACGATCGCACCGCGCTGGAACTGGCGATCATCGAGAACGTCCAGCGCGCCGACCTCAATCCGGTCGAAGAAGCACAGGGTTACCAGCAGCTCATCGACGACCATGGCTACACCCAGGCCGATCTTGGCCAGGTCATAGGCAAGAGCCGCAGCCATGTCGCCAACACGTTGAGATTGTTGAAGCTTCCCGACGTGATCCGCGACATGCTGGTCGACGGCGCGCTGTCGGCGGGCCACGCCCGCACGCTGGTGACGGCGGAGGATCCGGCGGGCCTCGCCAAGCGCATCGTCGAGGAGGGACTTTCCGTGCGCCAGGCCGAAGCGCTGGCGCAGATGCCGGCCGGCGCCAGTTCCAACGGCACCAAGCCAGCCGCGCCTGCCGCCGAAAAGGACGCCGACACGCTGGCGCTGGAAAAGCTGCTCACCGACACGACCGGCATGATCGTCACCGTCGACCACAAGGGCAAGGGCGGGGTGCTGCGGGTCGCCTATCGCAGCCTGGAACAGCTCGACGAGCTGTGCAGGCGGCTGAAGCAGGATTAACGCTTAGCCGGCAAATTATGCGGTACAGCGTTACTCCCGGCGGTCGGCGCCGCCCCTCATCCCCCTGCCGGGACCTTCTCCCCGTATAGAGACGGGGAGAAGAGGCTGGGTGTGCGACGCCGGCGCCTTTCTGCGACGCTTGCGATTGACGAAAGCAGCGACAGGAGCGTTCCCTCGCCCCGTTCACGGGAGAGGATGCCGGCAGGCAGGTGAGGGGCAGCGCCGGCGGAAATCAGCTGGCACGGAGGGTCCGGATCCCACAAGGGGGGAGATTGGCCAGTTCTCTACCGCTGTCCCAGCCTCGCGCTTTCAACCGCGATGCCGAGCAGCGCCTGCCTTGCGAGCGCGACGGACAGGTCGGGGCGCCGCCGCGTCTGCAGCACGGCCTGATGCAACCGGGTCAGCGCGCGGCCGAGCGCTTCGCTGTTCCAGCGCTCCAGGGTCTTCTCCACCAGCTTGCGCCTGGAGAAAAAGACCGGCGGGCGCGCGGCGGCAACGACGGAAGCGGCGTTGCGGCCGCCGGTCTCCATCTGGCCGCGCATGACCTGGATCTGCTGGAGCTGCCGCATCGCCGAGGACAGCACCTGGAAGGGCTGCCCGCCGCCCTGGCAGTGGCGCGTGAAAGCGGTGTCGAAGTCGCCGACCTTGCCTTCGAGCAGCGCGTCGACGGCATCGTCGTAAGAGGCGCCAGACACGTCGCCGGACATGGCTCTCACCTCTTCCAGCCCGATCTCCTTCTGGCCGTGGGCGTAGAGGACGAGTTTTTCGATCTCACCGCGCGAGGCCAGCCGGTCGCCACCGAGATTGCGGCGCAGCGCCTGCCGCGCCTCCAGCGTCATCGCCATGCCGGCCTTGCGCAGTTCGTCGTCGATGACGGTGTCGATGTCACGGGCCTCATCGGCGTAGCAAGGCAGCGCCATGGCATTGTCCGCGCCCTCGACCACGGCGCGCAGCCCGACGCCTTTCTTCAAATCGCCGGCTTCAATGAGAATGATGGCGTCCCGCACCGGCTCCGCCGTCAGCGCCTTGACGTCGTCGGCCAGTGCCTTCTGGCCGCTGGCATTGCGCACCCAGAGCAGCCGCCGGTCGGAAAACATCGGCACGGTGCGGGCCTCGTCGAGCAGGCGGCCCTCGTCGCGATCGACCTCCGAACCCTCGAGCCTGACCACCGAGAACGGGTCGTCGAGCGGCAGGCCGGTCTTTCCGGCAAAGGCCTTCGCCCGCTCGGAGACAAGGCCGCGATCGGGGCCATAAAGCAGGACGATCGAGATGCGCGGATCAGGCCGCGCCAGCCAACCGTCGACCTCGTATGCCTTCTTCTGTGCCATGGAGGGTGGTTAGCATGATGCGGGGATGGAGTGAACGTCTTCCGGTTCGGATCGCCAACCTTGGCCCATTCCTCTCCCTCCGGAGGGGGAGAGGTGGCGCCGCGTAGCGGTGACGGAGTGGGGGAAGGCATTCGCCAACGCGCAGCCGCGGCAAGACGGGCCACTTTGGCGGGCAAGAAAACTCAGGCAAATGGCAATCGGGCCGAAAGGTCGACCCCCACTCCGTCGAGCTTCGCTCGACACCTCTCCCCCGATCGACGGGGGAGAGGAGGGTGCGAGTTCGCCAACCCTGGCGCCCTTCCTCTCCCTCCGGAGGGGGGAGAGGTGGCCCGGCGAAGCCGGGACGGAGTGGGGGAAGCCGGTCCTCAAATCCGCCGGCACTGGCACTCATCACAGAGCCTCATCAGCGCGAGGCGTCGTCCCGGCTCGAGATAACGCCCGAGCCAGGTCGCCCCCCACTCCGTCGAGCTTCGCTCGCCACCTCTCCCCGATCGACGGAGGACAGGAAGGGCGCAAGGTTGGCGAAACCCCAATTTTCCCCTGCTCGCGGAGGCACAAAAGGGAGGCATGGAACCAAGTCTTGCCAGCCAATCACCTTATCTGGCGACAAACACGGCACAACCATGCGCCAAATTGCGCGCGGCCGCCCAACATCGACAAGAAATTTCGCGGACATATCTTCATCTTGAACGCGGGAGGCCGGATCGGCCGGCGCGGCCGGAACCGATACCCCCGACGCATTCGCACTGGCGGCGCGGATATGCAAATATCCCTGCCAGGCAACATTGGAGGACTCGAGGTCATGGCCGATGCTGGGATGTTGCGGTTTCACGTTCCGGAGCCGGAAGTGCGGCCGGGCGGGACGCCTGATTTCTCCAATGTGACCATCGCCGAGGCCGGCTCCGTGCCACGCCCCGACATCGACGTCGATCCGCGCACCATCCGCGACATGGCCTTTTCGATCATCCGGGTGCTGAACCGCAATGGCGAGGCCGTCGGTCCGTGGGCCGGGCTGCTGTCCAGCGAGGAATTGCTGGAAGGCCTGCGCAACATGATGACGCTGCGCACCTTCGATGCGCGCATGCAGATGGCGCAGCGCCAGGGCAAGACCTCCTTCTACATGCAGCATCTCGGCGAGGAAGCGGTGAGCTGCGCCTTCCGCAAGGCGCTCAGCCCCGGCGACATGAATTTCCCGACCTATCGCCAGGCCGGCCTGCTCATCGCCGACGGCTATCCGATGGTCACGATGATGAACCAGATCTATTCCAACGAGGCCGATCCGCTGAAGGGCCGTCAGCTGCCGATCATGTATTCGTCGAAGGAGCACGGCTTTTTCTCGATCTCGGGCAATCTGGCCACGCAGTACATCCAGGCGGTCGGCTGGGCGATGGCGTCGGCGATCTCCAACGATTCCAGGATCGCCGCGGCCTGGATCGGCGACGGCTCGACGGCGGAATCCGATTTCCATTCGGCGCTGGTGTTCGCCTCCACCTACAAGGCGCCGGTCGTGCTCAATGTCGTCAACAACCAGTGGGCAATCTCGACTTTTCAGGGCATCGCGCGCGGCGGCTCGGGCACATTCGCGGCCCGGGGGCTCGGCTTCGGCATCCCGTCGCTGCGCGTCGACGGCAATGACTATCTGGCCGTGCACGCGGTGGCCAAATGGGCGGCGACAAGGGCGCGGGACAACCTCGGGCCGACGCTGGTCGAATATGTCACCTACCGCGCCGGCGCCCATTCGAGCTCGGACGATCCCTCCGCCTACCGGCCGAAGACCGAGTCCGACGCCTGGCCGCTCGGCGACCCGGTCGTGCGGCTGAAGAACCATCTCATCAAGCTCGGTGTCTGGTCGGACGAACGGCATGCGCAGGCCGAGGCCGAAATCCTCGACACGGTGATCGCGGCGCAGAAGGAAGCGGAAAGCCACGGCACGCTGCATGCCGGCGGCAAGCCGTCGACGCGCGAGATGTTCGAAGGTGTGTTTGCCGAGATGCCGCCGCATCTCAGGCGCCAGCGCCAGCAGGCGGGAGTCTGAGCCATGCCAAGACGGACCATGATCGAGGCCATCCGCGACGCCATGGACGTGTCGATGGAGCGCGACGACAAAGTCGTCGTGTTCGGCGAGGACGTCGGCTTCTTCGGCGGCGTTTTTCGCGTCACCCACGGGCTGCAGGCCAAATATGGCAAGAGCCGCTGCTTCGACGCGCCGATCAACGAATCCGGCATTGTCGGCTCGGCCATCGGCATGGCCGCCTATGGTTTGAAGCCCTGCGTGGAAATTCAGTTTGCCGACTACATGTATCCGGCCTACGACCAGCTGACGCAGGAAGCCGCAAGGCTGCGCTACCGCTCGAATGGCGATTTCACCTGCCCGATCGTTGTCCGCATGCCGACCGGCGGCGGCATTTTCGGCGGCCAGACGCACAGCCAGAGCCCGGAAGCGCTGTTCACCCATGTGTCGGGCCTGAAGACGGTGGTGCCGTCCAACCCGCACGACGCCAAGGGGCTTTTGATCGCGGCGATCGAGGACCCCGATCCGGTGATCTTCCTTGAGCCGAAGCGGCTCTACAACGGCCCGTTCGACGGGCACCACGACCGGCCGGTGACGCCATGGTCGAAGCATGAGCTCGGCGAGGTCGCCGACGGCCATTACACCGTGCCGCTCGGCAAGGCCGCCATCCGCAGGGCCGGCGCGGCGGTCACGGTGCTGGCCTACGGCACCATGGTCTATGTCGCCCAAGCGGCGGCCGAGGAGACCGGCATCGACGCCGAGATCATCGATCTGAGGACGCTGCTGCCGCTCGACCTCGACACGATCGTGGCCTCGGTGAAGAAGACCGGGCGCTGCGTCGTCGTGCACGAGGCGACGCTGACCTCGGGCTTCGGCGCCGAACTGTCGGCGCTGGTGCAGGAAAACTGCTTCTATCACTTGGAGGCGCCGGTCGTCCGCGTCGCCGGCTGGGACACGCCCTATCCGCATGCGCAGGAGTGGGAGTATTTTCCCGGTCCCGCGCGTGTCGGCCGCGCTTTGCTTGAAACATTGGAAGCCTAGAGTGGGGGAGGCCTGAGATGGGCGAACACATCATCAAGCTGCCCGATGTCGGCGAGGGTGTCGCCGAGGCCGAGCTCGTCGAATGGCATGTCAAGATCGGCGACATCGTGCGCGAGGACACGGTGCTCGCCGCCGTGATGACCGACAAGGCGACGGTCGAAATCCCGTCGCCCGTCGATGGCGAAATCCTGTGGCTGGGCGCCGAGATCGGCGACACGGTGGCGATCGGTTCACCGATCGTGCGGCTGAAAGTGGCGGGCGAGGGCAATGTGAAACCCGGCAAGGAGGCTGAACCGGCGACCGGGGCCGAGCCGCCCGTCAGGCTGCCGAGCCCGAAGCCCGAAGCCGCTTCGCCGCCCAAGCCGGCAAAACCCGCCGAGACACCGGCGAAACCCGCATCGTCGTCGTCGGCGCCGAAAACCGTGACGCGCTCCTCGGCTTCGGGCGCGCCGCGTCCGGAAGGCGAAAAGCCGTTGGCCTCCCCCGCTGTCCGCTTGCGGGCGAAAGAGGCGGGCATCGATCTCAGGCAGGTGGCGGGGACCGGTCCGGTCGGCCGCATCGGCCACGAGGACTTGGAGGCGTTCCTGGCGCGCGGGCCGCAAGCGGCCAGGGGGCCGGGCCTCGCCCGCGACGACACCGTCGAGGACATCAAATTGGTCGGCCTGCGGCGCAAGATCGCCGAGAAGATGACGCTGTCGAAGTCGCGCATCCCGCACATCACCTATGTCGAGGAGATCGACGTCACGGCGCTCGAGGAATTGCGCGCCGCGCTCAACAAGGAAAAGCGTGTTGCCAAGGGCGGCGCGGAGAGGCCGAAGCTGACCTTGCTGCCGTTCCTGATGCGGGCGATGGTCAAGGCGATCGCGGACCAGCCCCAGCTCAATTCCCTGTTCGACGACGAGACTGGTATCATCCACCAGCATGGCGGCATCCATATCGGCATTGCCGCGCAGACACCGTCGGGCCTGGTGGTGCCTGTCGTCAAGCATGCCGAGGCGCGCGACGTCTGGGACTGTGCCACCGAGGTGGCCAGGCTGGCCGAGGCCGCGAAGTCAGGCACGGCGACACGGGACGAGCTGTCCGGCTCGACCATCACCATCACCTCGCTCGGCGCCATGGGTGGCGTGGCGACGACGCCTGTGATCAACCACCCCGAAGTGGCGATCATCGGCGTCAACAAGATGATGGTGCGGCCGGTTTGGGACGGCACCCAGTTCATCCCGCGCAAGATGATGAACCTGTCGTCGAGCTTCGACCACCGCGTCATCGATGGCTGGGACGCGGCGGTGTTCATCCAGCGGATCAAGGCGCTGCTAGAGACGCCGGCGCTGATTTTCGTGGATTGAGGGAGATGTGATGCGTTCTCGAGTTTCCATTGGCGGGCGCCGCGCCGCCCCTCATTGCCCTGCCGGGCATTTCTCCCCGTATAGTGACGGGGAGAAAGACGCCGTTATCCATGGTTTCGCCAATCGGCAGCGTTGCAGACGAGGGCGCCAACATCGCGGCCAATCCCTTCTCCCCGTCACTATACGGGGAGAAGGTGCCGGCAGGCGGATGAGGGGCAGCGCTGGGTTGGATGGGAGGACGTTGACGGCTCTCACGACAAGGAAGCTGCCAACATGAAGGAAATCTCCTGCAAGCTGCTGGTCATCGGCGCGGGCCCGGGGGGTTATGTCTGCGCCATCCGCGCCGGGCAGCTCGGCGTCGACACCGTGATTGTCGAGGTTGCGAAGCCCGGCGGCACCTGCCTCAATGTCGGCTGCATCCCGTCCAAGGCGCTGATCCATGCGGCCGAGGAGTTCGAGAAGGTCTCGCACATGGCCGGCGGCAACAGCCCGCTCGGCATTTCGGTCACCGCACCGGTGCTCGATCTGGCCAGGACCATCGCCTGGAAGGACGGGATCGTCAGCCGGCTCAACAGCGGTGTCGCCGGCCTGCTGAAGAAAGCCGGGGTGAAGACCGTGCATGGCTGGGCGAGGTTTCGCGATGGCAAGACCGTCGAGGTCGAGACCGAGACCGGAAGCCAGGTGATCCGGGCCGAGACGATCGTGATCGCCACCGGCTCGGCGCCGGTCGAGTTGTCTTTTCTTCCCTTCGGCGGGCCTGTGATCTCGTCCACCGACGCGCTGGCCCTGAGTGAGGTTCCCAGGAAACTCGCTGTCGTCGGTGGCGGCTATATCGGGCTCGAACTCGGCATGGCCTTCGCCAAGATGGGTGCGGGGGTCACCGTGGTCGAAGCCTTGCCGCGCGTGCTGGCGCAGTATGACGCCGAGCTGACCCGGCCTGTCGTCAAGCGGCTCTCCGCGCTCGGCGTCGAGGTGATGCTGGGCGCCAGGGCCAAAGGGCTATCGACAGACGGCGATGCCCTGCTGGTCGAGACATCGGATGGCAAGAGCACCAAGGTCGCGGCGGACAAGGTGCTGGTGACGGTCGGCCGCAAGCCGGTGACGGAAGGCTGGGGACTCGACCAGATCGATCTCGACAGGGCCGGAAAGTTCATACGGATCGACGACCAGTGCCGGACCTCGATGCGCGGCGTCTTCGCCATCGGTGACGTCACCGGGGAGCCGATGCTGGCGCACCGGGCGATGGCGCAAGGCGAAATGGTCGCGGAGATCGTCGCCGGCCACAAGCGCGGCTGGGACAAGCGCTCGATCCCGGCCGTCTGCTTCACCGATCCCGAGCTGGTGACGGCGGGTCTGTCGCCCGAAGAGGCCAAGGCGCAAGGCGGCGAGATCAAGATCGGCCTGTTCCCCTTCGCCGCCAATGGCCGCGCCATGACCAAGCTCGGCGAAGACGGGTTCGTCCGCGTCGTGGCGCGCGCCGACAATCACCTAGTGCTCGGCATCCAGGCCGTCGGTCAGGGTGTGTCGGAACTGTCGGCGGTGTTTGGGCTGGCGCTGGAGATGGGCGCCAGGTTGGAGGACATCGCAGGGACGATCCATGCGCACCCGACGCAAGGCGAAGGGTTTCAGGAAGCCGCGCTCAAGGCGCTGGGCCACGCGCTGCATATTTAGAGCTCCCCCTCTCCCGCGTCAGGCGTAAAGGGGGAGGAGTTGCTCGATTGCCCCAGGCTCCTTTCCTCTCCCTCCGGAGGGGGGAGAGGTGGCGCTGCGAAGCAGCGACGGAGTGGGGGAAGCCGGTCCTCAGACGCACCGCCGCTGAAAACTCATCACAAGCCTCAATCAGTCAGGACGAGGCATCACTCCGGCTTGAAATAACAAGCCCGAGCCAGGTCGACCCCCACTCCGTCGAGCTTCGCTCGACACCTCTCCCCCGGTCGACGGGGGAGAGGAAAGGCGCCGGCGCTCACCCCGCCAGCCGGCTTACCATTTCATGCTGGGCATAGGCGCGGCCGAAGCGGTTGGCGAGGAAGGCATCGAGCGCGATTTCCTCCTGCTTGACGAAGCCGGTCGCCGGCAGCGATCCGTCAGCCAGCATGTCGAGCACGGCGCAGATGCCCGACGCGGTGGTGATCTGGATGGCGCTGCGCACCGTCCGGCCGATGCGCCGGGAATAGATCTTATTGGCGTAGGTCTCCTGCAGCAGGCGGCCGTTCCTGCGGCCCGAGACGGTGACGAAGACGATGACCACGTCCTGCAGCGTCGCCGGCAGGGCGCTTTCGAAAATGTCCTTCAGCACGTCGCGGCGGTGGCGCAGCCCAAGGTCGTTGAGCAGCGCCTTCATGATCGCGGCGTGGCCGGGATAGCGGATGGTGCGGTAGTTCAGCGTGCGTACCTTGCCCTTCAGCGTCTCGGCCAAGGTACCCAGTCCACCGGAGGTGTTGAACGCCTCGTAGGTGACGCCGTCGAGCGAAAACTCCTCGCGCTCCTCCAGCGGCGGCACTTCGACCAGCTCGCCCTCGACGATCGCCTCGCAAGGCTCGCAATATTCGTTGATGACGCCGTCGGTGCTCCAGGTCAGATTGTAGTTCAGCGCGTTGGACGGGTATTGCGGCAGCGCGCCGACGCGCATGCGCACGCTTTCCAGCGTGTCGAAGCGGCTGGCGAGATCATTGGCGACGATCGAGATGAAGCCGGGCGCCAGCCCGCATTGCGGGATGAAGGCGCTCTTGGCGGTACGGGCCAGCTCCTTGACCCGCCTGGTCGAGACGACGTCCTCGGTGAGATCGAGATAATGCACGCCGGCGCTGGCCGCCGCCTCGGCGATGCGCGTGGTGAGGTGGAAGGGGGCGGCGCTCAGCACCGCGAACTTGCCGGCGAGCGCGGCTTCCAGCGCACCGGGCGCCGCGATGTCGAGTTCCAGCGTCTCGACACCGACAGGGACTTCCGCCGCGGCGAGCTGCGCCGCCGAGCGGTCGAGGAGAGTGACCTGATAGTCGCCCGTCGCGGCAAGCATTTCGGCGATGGTCGAGCCGATTTTGCCGGCCCCGACGATAATGATTTTGTTCATGTTCAAATTCCCCTGCGATCTGCGTTTCCCAAAAACCATCGCAGCTTGCCTGTCGAAAGGAAGCGTGGAATTCTGCAAAGTGAACCCTATCTTTTACCGATCTGCCGAAGGGCTTCGTCGAAATGCTCAGTGATGCCGAACAAGCCCTGCTCTCGCTGCTGCGCGCCAACGCGCGCGCCTCGACGGCCGAACTGGCGCGGCGGCTCGGCGTGTCGCGCACAACGGTGCAAAGCCGGATCGAGCGGCTGGAGCAGCGCGGCATCATCACCGGCTATGGCGTCCGGCTGGCGCCGGACTATGAGCAGGGGCTGGTCAGGGCGCATGTGCTGCTCACCGTCACGCCGAAGCTCGCCGACAAGGTGGTGCGCAGCCTGCAGGCGCTGCCGCCGGTCAGGACGCTGCACTCCGTCAGCGGCAGTTTCGACATGATCGTCATCGTCGACGCGCCATCGATCCGCGACCTCGACACGCTGCTCGACCAGATCGGCGCCATGGAGGGGGTCGAGCGGACATCGTCGTCGATTATTTTGTCGACACGGATCGACAGGTGACGTTACGGCCATCTCCCCCCTTGCGGGGGAGATGGCCGCGACGCCGGCTTTCGCTAACTTCCGAAGCTAATCCATCACCAGGGGAAAACTCACCACCACGGCCAGCCCCGGCCGGCGGTCCTCGAGTGCAATGGTCGCGCCGTGCAGCTCGGCGATGGCCCTGACAAGGCTGAGGCCGAGGCCGCTGCCGGGGGTCGAGCGGCTGTGGTCCAGCCGGTAGAGACGCTGAAACACTTTTTCGCGCTCGTCGGCGGGAATGCCGGGGCCATTGTCGGCGACGCCGGCAAGCACGCGGTCGTCCCGGCGCGTCACCGAGAGTTGGATGGATGTGCCGGGCGGACAATGGCGTAGCGCATTCTCGACCAGGTTGGCGAACATCTGCGTCAGCAGTTCACGGTCGCCATGAATGCGGTCCGTGGTCTTGTCCAGTTCCGCAGCCGACAGCACCTTGCCGTCGTCCTCGGCCACGCCGGCGTAGATCTCGGCGATGGTCTCGAGGATCTCGCCGAGAGCGACATCGGTGAAGCGCGCCTTGCGCGCGCCGGCCTCGATCTGGGCGATGCGCAGCAACGCATCGAAGGTCTCGTTGATCTGATGGCCCTCGGCGCGCGCGTCAGCCAGATCGTCGGAGACGTCCTGGCGCCGTGCGGCCTTGTCGGCGGCGCTCTCCAGGATCATCTGCAGGCGGTTGAGCGGCGTCTTCAAATCATGCGCGATGTCGGCGCTGACCTGCTTCATGCCCTCGACCAGCGCCGACAGCCGGTCGAGCGCGGCGTTGATCTGGCTGGAGACGATGTCGATGTCATCGTCCTTGCCGGTCAGCGGGATGCGGGTGTCGAGGCGGCCATGCGAAACGTCGACCATCGTGGCGGCAATGCCGTCGAGACGGCGCTGGACGCGCGAGGCGAGCAGGGCGCCGCCGGCGACGGCCAGGCCGGTGATGATCAGCGTCGCCCAGCCGAAGCTCATCAGCATGATCGTTTCCAGCTCCTCGGTCTCGGAGAGGCTGAAGGCGATGGTCAAAGTGTTGGCGCCGACCGGACCGGAATAGGCCCGGTATTCGGTGTCCGGCGGCAGGCCCGGCATTTCGGCGCCGAACATCGAGAAACCGTCGGGAAGCCCCGCCGCGGTGAAGTTGCCCGCAATACGGTTGCCGGCGGCGTCGGTCAGCGAAAAGAGCTGCTCCTTCCCAGGGCTGCGCGCGGAGTGGTTTTCGACGGTCTCCACCAACTCCCTGAGATCCTTGTCGGCATAGGTCGCGGCGATGACGGCATAGGTCTCGCTGATGGTGTCGTCGAGCTGCTCGGCAAGGTCGGCGCTCATCATCTGGTAGACGATGGCGCCCGCCAGCACGAAGGCCAGCATGAACAGGAAGGCGAACGTCAGGGCAAGCCGGAATGGCGTGCTGCGCAGCAGGCGGGTCCGGGTCACGGTCATCGGAAAGTCGCCGTCATGGGAAGTTCGCGGTCATCGGAAGGTCGCGATCACTGGGAGAGCGGCGCGTGCAGGCTGTAGCCGGTGTTGCGGATGGTGTGGATGAGCTGGGTACCGAACGGCTTGTCGACCTTGGTCCGCAAGCGGCTGATATGGGTCTCGACGACGCTGGTCTTGGGGTCGAAGTGGAAATCCCAGACCCGCTCCAGCAGCATGGTGCGGGTGATGACGCGGCCCTCGCCGCGCATCAGCACCTCGAGCAGGCTGAACTCCCTCGGCTGCAGCTCGATCGGCTGGCCCTGCCTGACGACGCGCCGCATGATCAGGTCCATTTCGAGGTCGGCGACCCGCAGAACGGTCTTCTGCTCCTGCGCGGCTGGCCGCCGGCCGAGCGCATTGATGCGCGCAAGCAGTTCCGAAAAAGCGAAGGGCTTGACCAGATAGTCGTCGCCGCCGGCCTCGAGCCCCTCGACGCGGTCGTCGATGCCGCCGACGGAGGTGAGGAAGATCGCCGGCGTGCGCACGCCGGCGGCGCGGACGGCCTTGACCATCGACAGGCCGTCGAGGCCCGGGATCATCCGGTCGGCGACGATCACGTCGTAGCCGCCGCCGGTCGCGGCGAAAAGCCCGTCATGACCATTGCGCAGGAGGTCGCAGACATGGCCGGCCTCGGTCAGGCCGCGCACGATATAGTCCGCCGTCCTGTGGTCGTCCTCGACGAGAAGTAGCCGCATCGCTGTTCCCTGGCTGCCGGTATCGGCGACAGGCTATCACCGGCTCGGGTCCGTTCCTAGGATCGTCGCCAACTGGCCAGGCCTTGCGGCGTCCGACCGCGGTTCACTCCGAGTCCAGCAGCATGTCGTCCATTTCATCGGCATTATTCCTGAGCGTCATGTAGAGAACGAGCGCGATGATGCAGCCGAGGAAGATCAGGCTGGTGTAGGTGGTGCCAAAACCGAGGCCGCCATATTCGGCTGGCTGCGACAGCCAATCGCCGAAGGAGGCGCCCAGCGGACGCGTCAGTATATAGGCGAGCCAGAAGGCCAGGATGGCATCCAGATGGATGAGATACCAGGCGAGCGCGATGAGCGCGATGACGCCGCCGAACAGCAGGCCGGTGGCTAGGTAGCCCATGTCGAAGGTCTCGGCGACGAGGTCGCCGGCCGCGGTGCCGAGCGAGAAGGTGAAGAGGATCGCCAGCCAGTAGAAGATCTCGCGCCTGGTGGTGAAGATGGTGTGGATCGAGAGCGTGCGCTCGCTCGCGTACCAGACCGCGAATGTCGCCGCGAGCACAACGGAAAAGGCAATCGTCGTGGTCTGCAGGCGCACGCCGAAATTGTCGACGAGGTTGTCGGTGATCAACGTGCCGACGACGCTGATCAGCACCACCACCAGCCAGTAGGCCCACGGCACGTAGCGTTTGTGCGCGAACTGCAGGGCGAGGGCGACGACCAGCACGCCGGTCATGATCAGCGAGGTGACGGTCAAGCCGAGGCCGAGGTTGACGGCGAGATAGTCCGCCGCCGTCTCGCCAATGGTCACCGCCATCAGCTTGACCAGCCAGAAATCGAGGGTGGCGTCCGGCACCCTGTTTTGGCTCGGTGCGGGGGGTGTGTGGGGTGCGAGCATGGCTGATGTCCCGATGCCGATGGTTGCGCCGGCGGCGGAAGCGATCCGGCATTCGGATGATAGGCAAGCGACTTCTCACCAGCCTGTCCGGCGCCATACAAATTCGTAAGGATGGCGGTGGCTGGCCCAAAAGGCCTTTACGAATGCCTCCCGATGCGCTGATAGAGAGTGAGCGCCTTGTATCCGCCATCAATGGCGTGCCCCAGTGGCCGGGCCTGCACTAGAGTGCCCAGGAAAACGCGAAAATGACCTACGCTTCCCTCAAGCCGGTTTCACAGGCTTTCGACCAGCGCAAGCGGCTGATATTCATCCGCGTCGCGGCGGCGCTGGCGGTGCTGCTCTTGTTCCTGACCAAACCGGCGCTCAGCGAAGGCTCGAACGGGCACGAGACGCTCGAATTCCTCGGCTTCTGCCTGGTGCTCGCCTGCGTCGCCGGCCGGCTGTGGAGCATCCTCTATGTCGGCGGCAAGAAGAATGAAGAACTGGTCTCGACGGGACCATTCTCGATGAGCCAGAACCCGCTCTACTTCTTCTCGACGGTCGGCGCGGTCGGCATCGGCCTGCTCTACGGCTCGGTGGTGGCCGCCGCCGCGCTTGGCGTCGCCAGCTTCCTGATCTTCCGTGTCACGGCGCGCAGGGAGGCCGAATATCTCCTGGGCAAGTTCGGCCCGGCCTACAGCGCCTACATCAAGGCGACGCCCCGGTTCTGGCCAAACCCGCTGCTCTACCACGACAATGACGAGCTGCGGTTCTCGACCCGGGCGCTGAGGCGCACCTTTTTCGACGGGCTCTATTTCCTCGCCATCTTCCCGGCCATCGAGCTGATCGAGTATTTCAGGGAGACAGGCGTGCTGTTCCCGGCCTTCATCACGCTGTACTGAGCAGCTCGCCACGGGAATTTGCGCGGCTGATCGGCCATCGCGACTGTCGATGGCCATTCATGGAAATCGAAACTAGCTTCCCAGCGGATAAGGCATGTAGCCGACGAAGCCGGCAATCTTCCAGCTCGCGCCGACCTTTCGGCAGAAATACAGTGTCTGCCATTTCAGCCGGTCGACGCTGCCATCCGCCTTGGCGACGCTGCCGTCGAACTTCTTGTGCAGCACGGCGCGGTCGCCGTCGACATCGATGTCGCGCAGATTGGTAACGCGAAACAGCGCCTCGCGCAGCGGCTCGGCGAATTTGGTCGCCGCCGTTTCCTTGGCCTGGCGCAGCCACTCGTCGCGGTAAATCTCCAGCCGCGGGAATTGCAGCCGCCAGGCATCGGCATTGGCCAGGAAATGCGCATGCATGCCGAAGAAGCTTTCGGCGATGAAATCGTTCTCGACCATGGCCCAGTCCTGGCCGATGAAGGCGTCGATGTCGCGCCGCACCAGCATCTCCCACAGCGCGTGACGGTCTGCGTCGCCGGGAGGGAACGGGTTCTTGTCGAAGGTCATTGTCGGGGTCTCCGGTTTAGCGAGGGCGTCTGTCCGTCGTGGCGTCGAGCCCGTCCGGCAACGCGCACGATGCAAGCGCATCTGTAATAAAGCAACACGGATTTCGAACAATGTTGCTTTCCAACAAGGGCCTCTATCGGGATTGCCGCGATCGCGGTAAATCTCGTCCAAAGCGGGCGCCACCTCGGTGTCCGGCCATGTCATCGGAGGAGGCCGTCCCTTGCCCAAGCAGACTTTCGGAACATCCCACGTGCCGCTGTCGCCCGCCGTGCGGGCCGGCGACTTCGTCTTTGTCTCGGGCCAGGTTCCGGTCGGCGGCGACGGCATCGTGGTCAAGGGCGGCATCACGGAGCAGACCGAGCAGGTGCTCGCCAATGTGAAGGCCGCATTGGCGCTCGCCGGCTGCACGATGGACGACGTGGTCAAGACCACCGTCTGGCTCGAGGACGCGCGTGACTTCGGCGCCTTCAACGCTGTCTACGCCAGGCATTTTCCGAAGAACCCGCCAGCCCGCACCACGGTCGAATCGCGGCTGATGATCGACATCAAGATCGAAGTCGAGGCCGTCGCCTACAGACCGGCCTGAGACGGCAATTCGGGCAATCGGAGGTTCCAACAATGCAATTCGACCTCCTCGTGAAGGGCGGACGGCTGATCGACCCGGCGGCCGGCATCGATGCGCCGCGCGATGTCGCCATCGCCAGTGGCCGCGTCGCCGCGATCGACGCCGACATCCCCGCGACCAGCGCCGCCCAGGTGGTGGACGCCACCGGTTGCATCGTCGCGCCCGGCCTGGTCGATCTGCACAGCCACGTCTATTGGGGCGGCACTTCGCTCGGTGTCGACGCCGACAGGCTCGCCGCCAAGAGCGGCACCACCACCTTCATCGACGCCGGCAGCGCGGGCGCGGGCAATTTCCTGGGCTTTCGCCGCCATGTCATGGAGCGTTCGAAGGTGCGCATCCTGGCCTATGTCAACATTTCCTTTGCCGGCATTTTCGGCTTCTCGCAGACGGTGTCGGTCGGCGAATGCAGCGATCTCCGTCTCTGCGAGCCGCGCGAGGTGGTGGCGGCGGTGCGCGAGCACGCCGACGTCGTCGTCGGCGTCAAGGTGCGGTCCGGCAAGCATGCCGGCGGCACAAGCGGCATCGCGCCGGTCGACCTGGCGCTGGAGGCCGCCGACAAGGCCGGCCTGCCGCTGATGGCGCATATAGACGAGCCGCCGCCCGGCCGCTCCGAAGTGCTGCCGCGCCTGCGCCGGGGCGACATCCTCACCCACTGCTTCCGGCCCTTCCCCAATGCGCCGGTGTTCGCCTCCGGCACGGTGCGGCCCGACATGCGGCTGGCGCGCGAGCGCGGCGTCATCTTCGATCTCGGCCATGGCATGGGTTCGTTCGACTTCGAGGTCGCCCGCGCCATGCTGGCCGAAGGGCTGGCGCCCGACGTCATCTCGAGCGACGTACATCTCTACTGCGTCGACGGGCCGGCCTTCGACATACTGGTCTGCATGTCGAAGCTGATGGCCCTCGGCATGCCGCTGGTCGAGGTTCTGCGTGCCGCGACGCAGGCGCCGGCGCGGGCGATCGCGCGGCCGGACCTCGGCACGCTGACGATCGGCACCGCCGGCGACGTGGCCGTGCTGCGGCAGCGGTTAGGCCGCTTCACCTTCGTCGACGCGGTCGGCGCCTCGCTGGTCGCCGACCAGCGGCTGGTGTCGGAAGGCATCGTCGTCGGCGGCATTTGGTGGCCGAACGAGGCGGTCGACGATGTCGGCGAGACCGAGCGCTTCGTGGCCCATGCAAACCATACGCATGTCGAGGTGGCAGCCAGGCATTTCGGACACCGGCACGATTAGCCGATATCGAGACGGCTGCGCGATTGACGAGCGGCTTCCCCCACTCCGTCTCGGCTTCGCCGAGCACCTCTCCCCCCTCCGGAGGGAGAGGAAGGGAGCCAAGGCCGGTGAACTTGCGCCTTTCCTCTCCCCCGTCGATCGGGGGAGAGGTGTCGAGCGAAGCTCGACGGAGTGGGGATCGACCTCTCGCCGAAGCATGCTTCCGCCTTACCGCCCGGCGTTGCTGACCGCCCCATAAACCGGCGTCTCGATCCCTTCCATCCGTGCCTTGATCTGCAGCGCGACATATTTCGAATAGAAGCGCGACAGCGCGAGATTGCCGCCGTGGAACCACAGTGCTTCCTGCGCCGTCGGCTTCCACATGTTGCGCAATTCGCCTTGCCAGGGGCCGGGGTCGCCCTTGACGCCGGAGCCTAGGCCCCAGCAGGGGCCGACCTTGTCGGCGACCTCGCGCGAGACCAGCGCCGCCACATTCTCGTTCATCGACTGGTAGCCGGTGCAGGCGACGATGGCGTCGGCCTCGAGCTCGCTGCCGTCCTCGAACAGGATGCCTTTCGCCGTCAGCGATTTTATCGCGACGCCGCTGCGGATGCCGACTTTGCCGTCGATGATCAGGTCCGAGGCGCCGACATCGATGTAGTAGCCGGAGCCGGTGCGGTAGGCCTTCATCAGCAGGCCGGTCTCGTCGTCGCCGAAATCGAGCGCGAAGCCGGAGGCGGCCAGACGCTCGTAGAATTCGGCGTCGCGCGCGCGGATGACGTCGTAGAGCGCGCGCTGGCCCTTGGGCACCAGCGCGAACGGCGTCGAGGCGACGATCATGTCGGCCTTCTCGGTGGTGATGCCGCGCGCCAGCGCGTCCTCGGAGAAGATCTCGAAGCCGACCTGCATCAGCGTGTCCGACTTGACCACCGTGGTCGGCGAGCGCTGGATCATGGTGACGTCGGCGCCGCTCTCCCAGAGATCGACGCAGACGTCGTGGCCGGAACTGGCCGCGCCGATGACGGCGACCTTCTTGCCGCGGAATTTCTCGCCGCTGGCATACTGGCTCGAGTGCAGCAGCTCGCCCTTGAACTGGTCGGAACCCGGCAGATCGATCTTGCGCGGCGGACCGTAGGCGCCGGTGGCGAAGACGATGTGCTTCGGCTTCAGCGTGATGCGCTGCCCGACGCGGTCGACCACCACGGTCCATTCTTTCTCCGCCTCGTCGTAGCTGGCGCTGAGGCACCTGGTGGCGACCCAGTAATTCAGCTCCATGACGCGCGTGTACATTTCCAGCCAGTCGCCCATCTTGTCCTTGGGCGTGAAGACGGGCCAGTTGTCGGGGAACGGTATGTAGGGCAGATGGTCGTACCAGACCGGATCGTGCAGCACGAGCGTGCGGTAGCGGTTGCGCCAGGAATCGCCCGGCCGTGCGTTCTTCTCGATGACGATGGTCGGCACGCCGAGCTGCCGCAGCCGTGCGCCGAGCATGATGCCACCCTGGCCACCGCCGATGACCAGGCAATAGGGTTGCTCCGTTACGCCGAGTTCGCGCGCCTCGCGTGCCCGCGCCTCCGACCAGGTCTCGCGTTCCGGGTCCGCCTTGTGGCGCACGCCCAGCGGTCGCGCCGCGCCCTTGCGCTCCTCGTGTCCCTTCAAGTCGGTCATCGCCGTGAACAGGGTACGGCAGCGGCCATCGCGCAGCCGCATGATGCCTTGGCCCGTGGCCGCCGCCGTCTCGAAGGTGAACCAGGCCTCGATCGTGCCTTCATCCGAGGTTGCCTCGCCGGTGAGCTGCCACGCGGCAGGCTTCGTGGTCGCCAGCGTCGACCTCAGCATGTCGGCGATGGCCTCGCGGCCTTCCATCGTCGTGACGTTCCAGGTGAAGGCCAGCAGGTCGCGCCAATAGCAATCGTCGACGAACAGGTTGCTTGCGGCTGACACGTCGCCGGATTCAAGCGCCTGCGAAAACGAGCCAAGCCATGCGGCCGCCTGTTTGGATGGTGACATTTCGGGCATTTCTTCCCTCTTGTATGCGTCCAATCTGTATAGCGGGACGGCAACTGTCGAACTCGGCGCTGCCCCTCATCCGCCTGCCGGCACCTTCTCCCCGTATAGTGATGGGGAGAAGGATTAGTCTCCCAGCGGCTCCATTTCCTTGCCCGTGCGGTGGATCTGGGCGTTGTATTTGATGCGGCGCACGGTCTCGCGGGCCGGGCCGTCGAGCTTGTAGGCCGACGCCACCGCCAGGAGGTCGATCATCGCCAGGAAGGCGAAGCGCGAGGCCGTCGGCTTCAGCGTATCGGGATATTCGGGCACGGCAACCGTCAGCCTGACGTCGCAGGCGCGGGCGAGCTCGGTATCGGGCGCCGTCACGGCGATCGCGTTGGCACGGTAGTGCTTGGCGAGTTCGACGGCCTCGATCACCTCGCGCGTGCGCCCGGTCGCCGAGATGGCGATCACCAGGTCGCCGGGCTTCAGCGTCGAGGCGGTCATGCGCATCAAATAGGGGTCGCACTGGGCGCTGATCGAGATGCCATAACGAAACAGCCGGTACTGAGTTTCCTGCGCCAGCGCCGAAGAGCTGCCGCCGAGCCCGAATACGGTGACCTGGCGGGCCCGGGCGATCAGCTCGGCGGCCTTTTCCAGCTCACCCGGATCGAGCTGCCGCTCGGCTTCCTGCAACGCCCGGCGCGCTTCGCCGAACACCGCGTTCCAGAACGGCAGGGCGGCGTCGCTCTCCCTGGCCGGCGACGTGTCCAGGTAGAGCGCGCCGACGACGAGGCTCTGCGCCAGCTTCAGCTTGAAGTCGCGCACGCCCTCGCAGCCGATGGCGCGGCAGAACCGGGTCACCGTCGGTTCGCTGACGCCGGCGCGCTGAGCCAGCGCCGCGTTGGAGGCATCGACGGCATATTTGACATTCTCGAGCACGACATCGGCGACGCGGCGTTCGGCCGGGCGCAATTCGCCGTAGCAATCCTTGACCAGCGAGATGATGTCGGGAATGCGCCGGACGGGTTCGCCCCCGGTTCCCTCTTCGTCCGCGATCGGATGGCTGGCAGCTTTGGTCATGAAGGCGGTGTTCCCTAGCCCGTTTTCGACCTGACCTCTTATCATGTTTGCACGCTGTCGTTCCATGCGCAGGACGGCGCTGCAACCGATGCGTGCCGTCAAGGCATCCGCGTGTGCGCCTGCCAAATCATGTAGGAAAGCAACACGAATTTCAAGGCAAAGAATACCACGTCAATACAGATAGTTATGCCTAGCAGTCGGTTCTCGTCCCATGCTCGCCGCCGTCGACGCTTGACAGCAAAGTAGGATAGTTACACACTGATTTTTGACAGTCTGATGACCTTTGGATCATCACGCAATCTCCGAGGGGCGGATGAACGCGGGCGAGATAACAACGCCGAAGCTTGGCGTGCAGGCAGCGACCAAGATCTATCACACGGCGTCCGGCGACCTCTTGGCGCTGGACCGCTGCAGCCTCGACGTCAGAGCCAATGAAATCGTCTCGATCGTCGGCCCGTCCGGTTGCGGCAAGACCACGCTTTTGTGGTCGATGTCGGGGCTGCACGGCCTGACAAGCGGCGCGATCAAGCTCGACGGCAAAGAGATTTCCGGGCCGCATCCCGATATCGGCATTGTCTTCCAGGAAGCCAACCTCCTGCCCTGGCGCAATCTCGACGCCAACATCCGCTTCCCCTTCGAGATCAAGGGCGAAAAACCGGACCGCGCCTGGATCGCGCATCTGCTTAACCGCGTCGGCCTCGACGGTTTCGGCGGCAAATTCCCGCGCGAGCTTTCGGGCGGCATGCAGCAGCGCGCGGCCATCGTGCGGGCGCTGGCGCTGAAACCCTCGGTGCTTTTGATGGACGAGCCGTTCGGCGCGCTCGACAGTTTTACCCGCGAGGAGATGAACCGGCTGGTCGAGGAGATCTGGCTCGACACCAAGACCACCATCGTCTTCATCACCCACTCGATCGAGGAAGCGATTTTCCTCTCCGACCGCGTCGTGGTGCTGAGCGCGCGGCCGGGCCGCGTCGCCAAGGAATACCGCGTGCCGTTCCCGCGGCCGCGCTCGCTGGAGATCATGGCGACGAAGGAGGTGTTCGACCTCACCAACCGGATCAAGATGGACATTGTCGGAGAGCGCACCAGACCGAAGGCGCCGGAGCGCCCGAGCGCCGAGATCGTGAGGATCAGGCCGTGAGCGACGCCATTCCCGAATTTTCGAAGTCGAAGTCAGGCGATGGGCAAGACGTCAGCCTGACCAACCTCTCGGCCTTCGCCAGCGGCCCCGGCATCAAGTCGGGCAAGGAGGTGGCGGCCATTCTCGCCGTCGCCGTCATCATCATTGGCGGCATCGAACTGGCGCTACGGCTGTTCCATGTGCCGCTCTATATCATGCCGCCGCCGAGCTCGATCGCCTATGCGCTGTTCGACGAGTTTCCGCTGATCGCGCCGCATCTCGGCTATACGCTGGTCGAGCTGGTGTCCGGCTTTGCCATCGGCGCCGCCGTCGGTCTGGTGCTGGCCGCCGTCATCACCCAGTTCCCGTTCGCGGAAAAGATCGTCGCGCCGTATATATTGCTGCTGGTCACCACGCCGATGCTGGCGCTGGTGCCGCTGCTCATCCTGCGTTTCGGTTTCGGCTACACGCCGCGCATCATAGCGGTGGCCCTGGCCGCCGGGCCGATGGTGATGATCAATGCCGCCACCGGCTTTCGTCGCGTCGACAGCGCCAAGATCGCGCTTGCGCGGTCCTATGGCGCCAGCACCTTGCAAATCTTCTGGAAGATCCGCGCGCCGATGGCGCTGCCGATGATCCTGGTCGGGCTGATGATCGGCGCCATCTTCGGCCTGCTCACCGCCGTCGGCGCCGAGATGGTCGGCGGTGGCTTCGGCCTCGGCAACCGGCTCACCACCTATTCGTCGATGATCCAGATGCCGCAATTCTTCGCCGTGGTGCTGATCCTGTCGATGCTCGGCATTCTGATCTATGTGCTGTTCTTCCTCATCGGCAAGAAATGGGCGAGCTGGGAGGCTTGACGCAGAAGCAATGACCACGCCCGGGAGGCGGGCGGCAAGGCAGACTGACATCAAACAAAAAAGGGGAATGCCATGACCAAGGACAATTTCATCCAGCAGGCGGGGATGAGCCGCCGCATCTTCCTGCAGGTGACCGGCGCCGGGCTGGTGACGGCGACCGCGCTCGGCGCCACCGGCCTCCGGGCGAGGGCCGAGGCCTATGGAAAATTCACCTGGATCTCGCCGCGCGGCACGCTCGAAGTGCTCGACGACTACCCATACTGGGCGGCCAAGAAGGCCGGCTATTTCGACGGGCTGGACACCGACATGCAGCCGGGACCGTCCGACGGCACGGCGACGGTGAAGTTCGTCGATGTCGGCCAGGCCGATATGGGCTTTCCCTCGCCCGGCGTGTTCTCCTTCGCCATCCAGAACGGCATGAAGCTGAAGTCGGTGTTCCATATGGGCGCGCGCGACACGTTCAGCATCGCTTTCCGCAAGGGCGAGGGCTCGAACGACCTGAAGAAGCTCGAAGGCAAGACCATCCTGCTTGGTTCCGCAGCCTGGCAGTCGATCACCGATCCGCTGCTTGCCGCGCAAGGCGTCGACATCAAGAAGGTCAAGTATGTCGAGGCCGGCTGGCCGACCTGGGGCACCGCGCTTGCCGGCGGCCAAGGCGACGCGGCGCTGTCATGGGAAGGGCTGCGCGCCGAATGGATCGCCAAGGGTCTCGATTTCGAATACTGGCTCGGCGTGAAGAACTCGAAACTGCCGGCCAACACCTTCGTCGTGCGCGCCGCCGATCTCGAGGATCCCGACAAGAAGGCGTTCCTGGAAAAATACCTGCGCGGCTGGGCGATGGGCCTTGAGTTCGGCTATCAAAATCCGCGCGCGGCGGTCGAAGCGGTGTTCGAGCAGTTCCCGACCCTGGCCAAGAACCTCGGACCGGAGCTCGGCACCACCTCGATCCTGCAGCAGATCAACGTCTTCCGCGGCGACATGGACAAGCGCGGCGGCTGGGGTTCGCACGACATGGCGAGCTGGCAGGGCTTCTTCGACGAGATCCACAAGATCGGCCAGATCACCAACCCGGTTAAGGCCGAGGATGTCTGCAGCAACGACCTGATCCCGGCCGCCAACGACTTCGACAAGGCCAAGGTCAAGGCCGACGCAGACGGCGTCAAACTGTCGGAAGGCTTTGCCGCGCTCGATGTCGAGAAGATCAAGGCGCACCTGTTCGATTCGGCGGTGAAGTAGAGGCGCGCAAGCGAAGGCCATGACGACGCCACTCCTCATTGCCCTGCCTTGGCTCCTTTCCTCTCCCTCCGGAGGGGGGAGAGGTGGCGCCGCGAAGCGGCGACGGAGTGGGGGAAGGCGGTCGCTAAACGCGCAGTCGCTGCGGGACAGGCACAATCTGGCGAAGTAACCTCAGGCGGGCGGCGAAGGTCGACCCCCACTCCGTCGAGCTTCGCTCGACACCTCTCCCCCGATCGACGGGGGAGAGGAAAGGGCCGGGCAACGAGCGGCGGCGCTGACCTGAGGTGATTGTCCGGATAAACACGCGGCAACCGGTCGCCGCGCACAATTCAATCCAGAACCTGGGAGATAACGGTGGCCGACAAGGTGAAAGTACTGGTGGTGGGTCTTGGCAATATGGGTGCGTCGCACGCCAGTGCCTATCATCGCTCGGAGGGGTTTGAGATCAGCGGCATCATGAGCCGCTCGATCAAGAGCAACACGAAAATCCCGGCCGAACTCGCCGGTTATCCGCTCTACGAGGATTTCGACCTGGCGCTGGGGGAGACCAGGCCGGACGCGGTCTCGATCAACAGCTGGCCGAACACCCATGCCGAATACGCGCTGAAGGCGATCGCGGCGAACTGCCACGTATTCATGGAAAAGCCTTTGGCCACCAACATCGAGGACGCCGAAAAGGTGGTGGCGGCTGCGCGGGCGACAAACCGCAAGCTGGTGCTCGGCTACATCCTGCGCGTCCACCCTTCCTGGATCAAGTTCATCGAGGTTGGCAAGACGCTGGGCAAGCCGCTGGTCATGCGGCTCAACCTCAACCAGCAAAGCAGCGGCAGCGCCTGGCACTGGCACAAGAACCTGATCGATTCGCTGATCCCGATCGTCGATTGCGGCGTGCATTATGTCGACGTCATGTGCCAGCTGACCGGCGCCAAGCCGGTGCGCGTGCATGGCATCGGCGCCAAACTATGGGCCGAAGCCGACAAGCAGAATTACGGCCATTTGCATGTCACCTTCGATGACGGCTCGGTCGGCTGGTACGAGGCCGGCTGGGGTCCGATGATGAGCGAGACGGCCTACTTCGTGAAGGATGTCGTCGGCCCGAAAGGCGCGGTTTCGATCGTCGCCGGC
This sequence comes from Mesorhizobium sp. B2-3-14, assembly GCF_006442175.1. Classification (NCBI taxonomy): domain Bacteria; kingdom Pseudomonadati; phylum Pseudomonadota; class Alphaproteobacteria; order Hyphomicrobiales; family Phyllobacteriaceae; genus Mesorhizobium; species Mesorhizobium sp. B2-3-14. The sequence goes on from NZ_VFVP01000008.1 coordinate 80,773, forward strand.
CAGCAGGCGAGCAGCGCGGCCGAGTTGGCCGAAGTGTCGAACTCCGCCGACATCGACCGCCACACCAAGACCGACGCGCTGAAGATCCATTATGCGGCCGTCGACGGCGACAAGAATTTCAAAAAGCCCGACGAGATCGTCAGCATGGAGGACGAGCCCGGCCACCAGGAACTTTGCGACCGCGAGCAGGCGTTCTTCCTGCGCGCCATAAGCGAGGACCTCGATCTGACCGAGCAGATGGACGCGGCGGTCAACAGCCTGCGCATCGTGCTCGCGGCCGAACAGAGCATCGAGCTGGGACGGACGGTCGAGCTGGCCTGATGCTATCCGGTTGCTGGCGCTGGAGGCGGCGGCGCAAGAAGAACATTGGCGAGATTGGAGCCGCTGCAGGACAGTTATCTCAGGTTTGCGCTGCCCCTCATTGCCCTGCCGGGCATTTCTCCCCGTAGAGTGACGGGGAGAAAGACGCTGTCACCGACGACTGCGCCAACTTCCTAACGTCACAGGAATGGCGCCGAGGTTGCGGCAGTCCCCCTTCTGCCCGTCACTCTACGGGGAGAAGGTGCCGGCAGGCGGATGAGGGGCGGTGCCAACATTAGCAAATGACAGAAGCGGTAGCTCGGTCGCCTCGACGAGCGACGTTGAGGACAGAAGGATCGGGAGGAGAGACATGGTCACCGACAGTCTTTTGAAAACCTATGCCGAGTCCGATGCGCTTGGCCTCGCCGCGCTGGTCCGCGGCGGCCAGGTTTCGCCGGCGGAACTGGTCGAGGCGGCGATCACGCTGGTCGAGCGGTTGAATCCGTCGCTCAACGCGGTCGTCCATCGCCTCTATGACATGGCGCGCGCACAGGCCGCGACGGTCGACAGATCGGCACCCTTTGCCGGCGTACCATTCCTGCTCAAGGAACTGGCCTCGTCCTGGACGGGTGCGCCCAACACCAATTCCTGCTTCTACCTCAGAGATGTCGTCGCCGATTTCGACACCGAAGTCGTTCGCCGCATGAAGGCGGCGGGACTGGTGCTGGTCGGCAAGTCGAACGCGCCCGAAAACGGCTGGTCGATCACGACGGAACCAAAACTCTACGGCACGACGAAAAACCCGTGGAAGGAAGGCATCACGCCAGGCGGCTCGAGCGGCGGCGCGGCCTCGGCTGTCGCCTCGCGCATGGTGCCGATCGCGGAGGCCAGCGACGGCGCCGGCTCGATTCGCATCCCCGCCTCCTGCTGCGGGATCGTGGGCCTGAAACCATCGCGCGGCCGCGTCAGCCTGGCCCCGTTCGGCGACTATTGGTATGGCGGTGCCTACTTCCTCTGCTGCTCGCGCACGGTGCGCGACACGGCGGCCTATCTCGATGCGGTGGCCGGTGCGCTGCCCGGCGAGCCCTATACGCCGCCGGTGCCGGATGCCTCCTGGCTCAGCCTGTCGGCGCGTGCGCCGAAAAACCTGCGCATCGGCTTCACCGTCACGCCGCCCAACGGCACCGCCATCGATCCGGAGGTGAAGGCGGCGGTGCTGGCGACCGTGGCCGCATTCGAGCGGTTGGGGCATGATGTCGAGGAGCACGACATGCCGCTCGATGCCAATGGCGTATGGGCAACCTACACCAACATGACCTGCGTCCAGACGGCGGCGACCTTCGACTCCCTGGAAACGGTGATCGGCCGGCGGGTGACGCCAGGCGATGTCGAGGCGGTGACCTGGGCGATCATCGAGCGCGGCCGCGCCACCAGCGGGGTCAGGCACATCTCCGATGTCGAGCAGCTCCGGCAGGTCGGCCGCGATATTGTCGGCGACCTCAAGGCCTATGATCTCTTCGTCACGCCGACCTTGACGCAACTGCCGCGGCCGTTCGGCTATTACGACATGTCGGAGACCGACATCGACCGCTACAACGCCAAATGGACGGATGCCGTCTTTGCCTTCCCCTTCAACATCTCCGGCCAGCCGGCGATCTCGCTGCCGCTCGGCTGGTCGCACGGCGGCGTGCCGGTCGGCGTGCAACTGGTCGGCCGCTACGGCGACGAGGCGACGGTGCTGGCGGCGTCGGCGCAGCTGGAACAGGAAATGCCATGGAGGGACAAGCGGCCGGCGGTGAGCGCTTAGGGACCTGTACGGAGGTTTGATCGCTGGACGGCAAAACCTTTCCCGTCGTCATCCTGGGGCGTAGCAAGGAGCGCAGCGACGCAGCGCAGACCCCAGGATCCATGCCGCGACATCAAAGCGTTCCCGGCGGTCCAAAATTCTGCTCCGCTGCACCCCACGGAAAGGTCACGGCATGGATCCTCGGGTCTCCGCGACGGAGCTTCGCTCCTGCTCCGCCCGTGGATGACGAAGGTGGAGGGAACCTCAGCCAATTTCCGGAGGTGCAGATCTCAAGCCTCCTACTACCCAATCACCTCCAGCCGCCGCGGCAGCCGGTTCATCGCGACCGGCCCATCCGGCGTGATCAGGAACTGGTCCTCGAGGTTGAAGCTGGCGAGGCCGTCGATATAGAGCGGGATTTCGAAGGCCAGCACCATGCCGGCCTCGATCACGACCTCGCTGCCGGCCGATATGAACGGCCATTGCTCGGAAAAGACCGACTGCCCGACGCCGTGGCCGAAGTGGCCGCGGCGGTAGGAGCGCAGGCCTTGGCGCGCCAGGCTGTCGGTGGCGACGCGGTGGACATGGGCAAGCGTGTTCCCGGGAACAAGCTCGGCCAGCCCATCGTCGAAGGCGCGCTCGGCAATGGCGTGCAGTTCGGCCTGATCAGCCGAAGGCGGGCCGAAGGTGAAGTTGCGCGACATGTCGGAGGCGTAGCCACCGACCGTACAGACCATGTCGCATTTCAGCGGATCGCCCGCCACGGCCCTGGCGTCGGCGCCCTTGGCCCGGGCGCCCAGCGTCACATATTCGGCCGTGATGACCGGGTGGGACAAGCCGGCCGCCGCCGTGGCTACGCCCTGCCGGTAGAGCGCGACGAGATCGCTCTGGCGCATCCCGGCCATGGCATCGACCTGCAGCCGCTCCAGGCCGGCTTCCGACAGGATGATGCCTTGCCGCAGCAGGTCGATCTCGCGCTGCGACTTGAGCGCGCGCAGCCGGTCCAGCACAAGCGAGCCGTCCACAACAGGGCTATCCGGCAGCAGCGCCTGGATGGCGGCAAAATCGGCGGCGGGAATGAAGTCGAGGTCGAGGCCGAGCGTGGCGCGCTCCAGCCCGAAATCGGCGAGGATTGCCTGCAGCTGTCGCACCGAGCCGGCGAGGTCGAAGGTGGCGGGACGCGCGAAATCCGGCGCGCGGCCGAGCGAAGCCAGGCCAGCCTCGATACGCTCCTGCAGGGGCAGCCCGGCAGCTCCTGTCTCGACCGGCGCTGCTTCGATCCAGATCGGGTGCGAGCGCACGACCATCTCGGGCGCGGCGGTCCGCAGTTGCGTGGCATTGAAGTCGGCGACCACGACGCCGATCGGCAGATCCTGCCTGGCCGTGACGACGACGAAGCCGGCGCCGGCGCGCCGGAACAGTCCGGCCGGACCGATCGAAGCGCCGGTCGCATAATGGAAGGCCTCGGGCGCTGAGAGCACCAGCGCCGCGATGCCAGCGCGTTGCATCAACTGCGTGGCGCGCTGCCGGTCGACAAAACCCGTCATGTGTTTCTCCGGATGTCCGAAGCGACAACGGAGCATCGCAGGTGCGGACAATCAAGACGGTTGCTCGTATTGACGCACTGATACCTTGAGTGCGGAGCGGAGACGCCCACGACTTCGTCATCCTAAGCGGAGCAAGGAGCGCAGCGACGCAGCGCAGACCCTAGGATCCACGGTCCAGAATCTGCTCCGCTGCACCCGCCAGCACGGTCGCGGCATGGATCCTCGGGTCTCCGCGACGCCGCGCCGCGGCTGCTCCGCCCGTGGATGACGAAGGGATAGGATGTCGGCCACGGTTGCCGGCGACCCGCTACTTGATCGGTTCCAGCTTGGTCAGGGCGGCGGTGAAGCCGGCCAGCGACACCGGGATGGTGACCGGCTTGCGGGTGACGGACTCCATGCCGATGTTCAGATTGGTTCCCGACTTCATCGCCTTGACGAGGTCCGGCGGCAGCGGCGTGGCGGCATAGGCGCCGTTCTGGTCGCTGGTCTGGATGGCGATGGTCGTCTTCTGTCCCTGGTCGATCTGGTAGCTGGCGCCGGACGGCAGGAAGAGGCCGTGCGGCAAGGCGAGCAGCATGGCGAGGCTGCCATTGCCGTTGTCGCGGCGAACGGTCACCGTAAGCACGCGCTGTCCTGTCTTCGCCTCGGTCAGGTTCTGAGACACCTGGCATTGAAGTTCGGCGCTCGCCGAGCCGCTGGAGCAGTTGACCGCCCAGGGATTGGCGTCGGCCGGCTTTGACTGGGCCGGTTGGGGCTTGGCGGCTTCCTCGGCAAGTGCGGGTCCGGCGCCCGACAGGATGAGCCACAGGGCACCAATACCTGCGGCGAAGCTCAAAGTATTAGCTACAGCTAAAACAACTCTCATGTTCTTTTAGGCCCCACCGGTATTTCCCGCAGTAGGGCTTGATACAGCACTCCAATCCAGCCTGAAAGCCAGGAATCCACCGAAGCAAGCCGGCAAATCTACTGTGTCCATATTACCACAGGGAAGCAGTTTGGTAGGCCACAGCAGCAGTTTGATCACTGGGGACTCGCTATACACTAGATTTCCATTAAACATCAGCACGCGGGACGTGTAGTCCCAGAAGGACTCGCCAGGGATGGGAACTACCGAGAAGTCTCGGCAAGTTGGTGAGATGGCGGCGCGTGGGGAGGGGTTCCACATGCGCGCCGGTTATCGCCGTTCGAGCATTGCAAGGCAGCTCTGGAAGACGACGGCGCTTACGTCGCTGGCGCTAGCGCTCTCGGGCGTGGCCGCCTATGGCGACGATGCCGGGCTCTGGCAGCCGCAGGTCCGGGCCATCATCGGCGCCGACAACAATGGCGGCAACGCCGCGCTCGAAGGCTTCATCCCGATCAAGCAGAGCGCCGAATCGGTGCTGTTCCTGGATGTGCGGGCCAAGCACGATTTCAAGGACGCCTTCGGCCAGGATATCGGCCTCGGCATCCGCCGCATCGTCAACCCGGACCTGATGCTCGGCGGCTATGCCTATTTCAATGCCGAGAGTTACGGCGGCACCCAGTTCACCGGGGGCACGCTGGGCGTCGAGGCGATCACGCCGAATTTCGACGCGCATGTGAACGTCTTCGTGCCGATCAAGGGCGACTCGACCGACCACTCGACCAGCTCGACCCTGTCGATGGTCTCCAACCAGCTGATCGAGCAGATCTCGGTGCTCGACCATCGCGACTACGCGGCCTGGGGCATCGAGGGCGAGGTTGGAGCGAAGGTGCCGCTCAATCTGCCCGACAAGCATTCGCTGCGACTGGACGTTGGCGGCTATCATTTCGAGGATCCGCACGGTGATGACGGCAGCGTCACCGGCGCCAAGGCTGGCATCGAATATGAGATCGGCGATGTCTTCGGCACCGGAACGTCGCTGACCTTCACCGGCGAGGTGCGCAACGACAATCGCGACGACACCCAGTTCGCCGGCAGCGTGCGGCTGAATATCCCGTTCAATCCCGGCGGCGGCTCGGACAGCACCGCGGCCATCGGGGCGGATCCGGTCTATCCGGTCAGCGAAGGCTTGCGCAAGCGCGTCAACGAGCGGGTGCGCGGCGATATCGGCGTCCGCATCCAGAGCCAGGACAAGACCGGCGGCACGACGACCCGCGTCGCCATCAACGCCGCCACCAATGCCGCGTTCGGAAAGTTCTATTTCGCCGATGGCGGCCTAGCCGGCGCCGGCACGCAGGCCGACCCGACGACATTGGACGATGCGGTCACCAAGGCCGGCAACGGCGGCTTCGTCGTGGCGCTCGGTGGCAATGGCAACCTTACCACTGCGGGCGTGACGCTGGCCACCGGCCAGACGGTCATCGGCGGCGGCGAAAGCGTCACCGCGAAGCTTTTCGGCGGCGGCACCGCCACCTTCAACCTGGGCGGCAGCGACGGCACGATCCAGGGCACCAACGTCGCCAACCCCGTCATCACGCTGGGCAATGGCAACACGCTGAACGGCATCACCATCACCGGCGGCGGCGACGGCATTTTCGGCAACAACGTCACCGGCACGACGCTGACCAAGGTCACGGTAACGGGCACCGGCGGCAATGGCGCCGACTTCACCGGCAATTCGACCAATGTCAGCGCGTCCAATTTCACCGCCACCGGCAACGGCCTCGACGGCCTGCACATCGAAGGCGACGGCACCTACAATTTCACCGGCACGACGCTGCTGTCGGGCAACCAGGACGACGGCCTCGATATTACGGGCAAGGGCACCTACAGCTTCGCCATCCTCAATGCTCAGGACAACCAGGATGCCGGCATAACGGTGAAGGGCACCGCCGCCGGCGGCAGCTTCACCACCACCGGCGGCCAGGTGTCGGGCAACACGGCGCTGGGCGACGACGGCGCCGGCATCTTCATCGACCCGATCACCGCGCATGTGGTGTTGGATTCAATCTCGCAGACCGGCGGCACATCGGGCGTCGTGCTCGACCATGTCTCGGGCAGCTTCACGGTCAACGGCGCCACCACGATCTCCAACACGACGGGACCGGCGATCGCCATTTCCGATTCGCCGGCAACGATCCGCTTCGGCGACATCAACATCACGGCGCCCGGCGGCGACGGCATGTCGTTCAGCGGCGTCAACGCGGCGGTGGTTGCCGGCAACATCGTCATCTCCGGGCTCGGTCTCGGCCATGCCGGCCTCGACTTCTCCGGCAGCCAGACGACCTTCACGGCGCTCTCGGCCAACATCAGCGGATCGGGCGCCGGCTCGATCGGCATCGATCTCGCCGACACGACCGGCGGCGCTTCGATCATCATCACCAATGGCGGCACCATTTCGGGCGTCGACACGGGCGTGCGGCTGGGCATCGCCGGCTCGCTGGCCCACTCGGCCAATGCCCAATTCAGCTTCGGCGGCGGCTCGATCGCGGGCGTCACCGCCTCGCTCGACGCGCGTGGGCTGAACCAGACGCTCGGCCTCTATGCCTTCGGCTCGACGACGTTCAGCGGCCCGCAGCTGTTCGACGTCCAGAACGTGATCTTCGTCGGCGCGGCAGCCTCGGGCTCTGGCGACGGCTCCTCGCTTGCGGACCTGGCGTCGATCGGCACCGCCGACGGCATTACCGACGCCAACGCGATCTTCGTGCTGGTCAACGACGCCGGCAACACGCCGATCAATGCGTCGGGCGGCTTCTCGCTCAGCGACGACCAGACGCTGGCGTCCTTCGGCAATGGCCGCTCCTTCTCGCTCGGCGGCGTGCCGATCAACGTCACCGGGACCAACATCCAGCACGACCAGGTCGTTTCGGATCCCGGCACCGGGGCGGCGACGCTGACCAATTCGGGCGCCGGCGACGTCGTCACGCTGGGCAACGGCAACTCGCTGCTGGATTTCAACATTTCGGGCAGCAGCAGCGCGGCGATCAACGGGACGGGTGTTGCCGGCCTGGCGGTGCAGGGCGTTACGATCAGCAATGTCGCGACAGGCCTGTCGCTCGACAATTTCAGCGGTACCGGCGCGTTCACCAATTTCGATATCGCCAGCGCCGGCTCGGGCGTCAGCATCACCGGCGGCACCACCGGGACCCTGACCTTTGACGCGGCGAGCTCCATCGCCGGCACGACAGGCGTGGCGTTCAACATCGATTCCTCGACGCCGAATCTCATCTACAACGGCACGATCAACCAGACCGCTGCTGCCAGTGCGGTCAAGATCAACGCCATGAACGGCGGCTTCGCCAGGTTCGGCGGCAAGATCACCGCCAGCACCGGCGCGGCCAACGCCATCGACCTGACCGGCAATGCCGGCGGCGCGATTGCTTTCGTCGGCGGTCTCGATCTGACAGCCGATGGCGGCTTTGCCTTCAGCGCCGTCAATGGCGGCAATCTGACGGTGTACGGGGCTAGCAATACCGTGGCGACCGGCCTGGGGCCGGACGAGAAGGGCATCCAGATCGCCGGCATGACGATCGGCCTGGCCGGATTGAACTTCTCCAGCGTCACCGTGGATGGCTCGGGCGGCGGCGTTTCGACCGGCATCGCCATTTCCAACACCAGCGGCGGCAACGTCAACTTCGGTGGCGTCGACCTGTATCGCATCAGCGGCGATGCCATCAGTCTCGACAATGTCGCCAGCGGCAGATACACCTTCCAGGGCACGACCAAGGTCGACACCGTGGTGGGTGGAGGCTCCGGCTTCCTGGTTCAGAACAGCGCCGCAACCGTCGGCGTCAGCAACCTCGTAACGACGAATATCGCCGGCGCCGATGCCAGCCTGACCAACAACACCGGCACGATCGACATTGGCGGCACCATCACCAATTCCGGCACGGGCGATGGCGTCGTCGTCTCCGGCGGCAGCGCGGTGATCACGATCGGCGCGACCATCAACAGCTCGGCGACAGCGCCCGGCACGGCCGTCAGGGTCGACGGCATCACCGGCGGCTCGGTCGCCTTCACTGGTCCGGTCACCTCAACCGGCGCGGGCAACCTGTTCGCCATCGGCTCGACCACCGCGCCGACGGGTGGCACGATCAGCTTCACCGACTCGGCGCTGACCGCCAGCGGCGGCGGTGGCGCGATCATCGCAGGCTTGGGCGCGGCCGCGACCTTCAACGCCACGTCCCCAATTTCGATCACCAACGCGGTCGGCAACGGCCTGTCGGTCTCCAATGTCGCCGGCAGCGCCACCTTCGGCGCGGTCACCGTGTCGGGTGCAACCGGCAATGGCATCGACATTTCAGGCAATTCCGGTTCGGTGACTTTCGGCACCACCAATGTGACGCTGGGCTCGGCGGCCAACACCGCCGGCATCAACTTCGGCAGCACCAACGCCGATGTCAGCTTCGGCACCACCAGTGTGACGATGGGCGCCGGCGCCAACCAGACGGCAATCGACTTCAGCGGCTCGTCGACGACGGCCGATTTCGGCGTGACCACCATCACCGGCACCGGCGAGGCCACCTCGCGCGGCATCGACCTGTCATCGACGACGGGCAACAAGACCATCACCTTCCTGCGCGGCTCAAGCATCAGCGACGTCCATATCGGCGTCGATTTGTCGTCCGGCCTCAGCACGCTGACTTCGGCCAACGCCAATTTCACCTTCGGCGACGGCACTTCATCCGATGGGCTGCAATCCTCGATCAGCGCCGCGCCCGGCGGCTACACCGTCAACACGGTCGGGCTCGACCCGACGCTCGGCAATTATGATTTCGACGACGTGTTCTTCACCGGCAGCGCCAATCTGCCCTCGGCGGTCGGCGCGGTGACGATGGTCTCGCAGTCGGGCGGCGTTATCGCCGTCGGCACGTACGGCCTCAGCCAGTCGGTGACCACGATTTCGCTTGCCGACGCCGATCTCATGACCGGCACGCAGACCTTCGCCTTCGTCGGCACCGTCGATCTCAGCGCAACGCCGTTCACGCTCGATTCCGGCCAGTCGATCACCGGCTTCGGCAACAGCAACGTCATCGCCGTGTCCGGCACCTTCCAGCAGGTGAACGTGCAGGGCAATCTCGGCGCCACCGGCGGCAACGTTACCGGCGACGAGGGCGTCGTCACCGGCACCGCGGACGCTATGCATCTGCTCGGCAGCAATCAGGTGCGCAACACCGCCTTCGACTTCACTGGCGCCAGCGGCTCGGTCTTCCTGATCGACCAGAGTGCGGCCGGCTTCGACAACACCGGCGGCATCACGATCCAGGGCGTCACGGTCAGCAATGTCGCCGTTGGCCAGACGGCGTTCAAGGTCGACGGCCTCACCAGCAACGTCTCGATCATCGACAACAACATCAACGTCGCCGGGACGCTGCTCGACGCCGATGGCGGCGACGGCAACATCACGCTCACGCGCGGCAACCTGCCCAATGGCGGGCCAGCCGGCACGCTGACCGGCGGCGGCGTCTCGATCGTCAACCGCACCGGCGGCCTTGTCGATTTCACCGACAAGGCGACCATCGGCGGCAATGGTGTATCGCTGGCCAACAACAGCGGCGCGGGAATCACCTTCGCCGACCTGGACGTTTCCACCAATGGAGCGACGGCCTTCACCGCCACCGACGGCGGCACGATCACTGTCGACGCGGGAACGATCAATGCCACGGGCGCGCAAGCGGCGGCGCTCGACAGCATCACGGCCGACATTCATTTCACGTCCACCAGCGCGACGTTCAGCGCCGGCAGCGGCATCGACCTGCAGAACCTGGCCGGCACGGCCGCTTTCGGCACCGGCACGCTGACCAACACCGGCACCGGCACGGCCTTCAATATCGGCTCGGCGACCAATGCCAGCGGCGGCAACGCCACCGTATCCTATGGCGGCACCATCGCCAGCAACGGAACCGGTGCGGCGGTCTCGATCCAGGAGCTGACAGGCGGCTCGGTGACGCTGTCGGGTGATCTGACCGACGGCAATGCGGGCGACGGCGGCAACATCCTCATTGCCGGCAATGATTCGGCCACGATCACCTTCTCGGGCACCACCAAGCAGATCAGCTCGGGCGCGACCGACGGCGTCAACATCGGCTTCCCCGGTGGATACCCGTCCGGCACGCCGAGCCCCAACACGAACTCCGCCATCAACTTCACCAATGGCGGCCTGGACATAACGACGACAGGCGGCATGGGCTTCGCCGCGCTTGGCGATTTCACTTCAGGCTCCGTCACGGTCACCGGCAGCGGCAACAAGATCAATTCCGGCGCGGACGGGTTGGTGGTGTTCGGCGCCAATGTCGGCGCTGACGGCATTACTTTTGACAGCATCGCGGCGGTATCGACAGACGCCGGCGTGTTGCTGCAGGCCGCCGTCCTTAACGGCGATGTCAACATCGGCGGGCTCAGGGACACCGGCTACGCGGGCGCCTCGCTGTCCGGCCTAACTGGTACCGGGGCGGTCAATTTCACAGGAGACATAGATCTCGACGTCAGCTTCAGAGGATTCGACATTGGCGGCCCACAGGTCGGCACCATAAATATCGCGAATGTCGCCGGATCCACGCTGACCATCGATGGGGGTGAGGGCGGCATCGTCACGACCGGCCTGCAGAGCGGGATCATCAATGTCGGCGGCAATGGGGGCGTTGCCAGCATCGGCGCGACGACAAGCACCACCGGTTCGGCCATCGCCCTCGATGGCGGCAACAATCTCGTCCACGCGACGCTGAACTACAACGGCTCGATCAAGGTCACCGCCGGCAGCGTTGTTCAGGCTGTGGCCGATTGGAGCGAGCTCAATTTGAGCGGTTCGGTCGTTTCGACCACGGACGCGGCGGCGGCGGGGACGGCGGCCTTCACCTTCACCGGCAACGCCAACGGCGCCTACAACATTTCAAGCACGATCAATCATACCGGCAAGGGCATTGGCGTGCTGTTTGACGGATCATCCGAGGGAACGGCCACCTTCTCCGGCACGTCCAAGATCTTCAACACCAGCAGCGGCGCCAACCGCGCCATCGTCAAGGCCCCCAGCATCGGCCCGGGCGAAGGCACGGGTACGCTGGCCTTCACCGGTGGCAACCTCAAGATCACCACCTCGAGCGGCGCCGGCTTCACCGCCAGCACCACCGGCCCGGGCACGGTCAGCGTCGGCGGCACCGGCAACGCCATCACCACGACGACCGGCACCGCGCTCGACCTGGACGGCGCGACGGTCGGCCCGGATGGCGTGACTTTCGACAGCGTCTCGGTCAACGGGGCGGCGACCGGCATCGCGCTGAACAATGTTTCCGGCGGCACCGTCAGCCTTGGCGCCGCGAATTTGCTGGGCATCACCTCGCATGGCGTCGATATCTCCGGCACGCTCGGCTCGACGCTGAATTTCACCAGCCTGAACATCGGGCTCGGCGCGGCGAACGCGATCGGCCTCGACCTCAACGGCGCCGCGCTCGGCACCAGCACCGTCACGGCTGGGGATTTCGACGTCGACGGCGGCAGCTTCACCGGCACGATCGGCATCGACATGGCCGACACGACCGGCACCGGCACGATCCAGCTCGGCGACACGACCAACAACAACCCAGCCGGCCAGACCTCGAAGATCGAGAATGTCGGCTATGGCGTCCAGTTATCCAGCGCCACCAACGCCAAGCTGGTCTTCGGCGACGGGGCAGGTCCGGCCGAATCTTCGATCGCCACCACCGGCGGCCAGGTCATTCACGCCACCGACACCTTGCCGACAGCGGGCGACTACAATTTCAACGACGTCAATTTCTCCGGCGACACGTCAAACCTGTCGGCGATCAGCGTCTACTATGTCACCGCCGACGCCAGCGCTCTCGGCGACGGCAGCCTGCTCAATCCAGGCACCTATGCGAACGCCCAGAATTCCACGGCCAATGTCATCGTGCTGATCGACAAGAACGGCACCGGCAGCCAGGAGACGATCGACCTGAGCGGCACCTCGTTCCAACTCGACGACGGACAGGTGCTGCTAGCCTTCAAGAGCGGCGATGCGGCCGTCGATGTCTCGCAGCTCGGTGTCGACACCAGCAGCGGCGCCTCGGCGGCATTCCATTTCACCACGGTGCAGAATTCGCCGATCATCTCGGCGCCGGGCGGCATCGATACGCTGCGGCCGATCCTGCAGAGCAACACCGCCACCTCGGTGGTCAATTTCGCGACGACCGGCACCGGCGTCCTCACCGGCGGCATCGAGAACCTGATCATCCGCAACACCGGCAGCGGCACCGGCGTCTCGGGCAGCGTGGCGAGCGCCTCCAGCTTCTTCCTCAGGAACAACGACATCGCCGCCGGGGGCAGGGCGCTCGACTTCACCACCAGCGGCGCGCCGGCTGCCGACAGGCTTCTGCTTTCGATCGACGGCAATACGCTGCAGTCGACAGGGACCGCGCTTGCCGCCAATTTCCTCGGCCAGAGCGTCAGCGCCACTCAGAATACGATCGCGATCCGGTCGTTTGCCAACAATACGGTCATCGGCGGCACCGGCGGCGGCATTGCTTTTAACGGTGCCACTTTCGACTCGACGGGCGGCGGCGGCACCGTCAGCGCGGGCACCCTCACCGTCGGCACAACCGGTGCGCGCGTGCAGGGCGACGGCCTCAACCTGCTCAACACCAGCGGCACGCTCGATCTTGGCACCTTCAGCATTGCCAACAATGGCGACACGGGCCTGCTGGTCAACGAAAAGGGTGGCACGACCTTCACGTTGAACAGCTCGGGCGGCTCGGTCGACACCACGAACGGCACTGCCATCAATCTCGACCCGCTGACGGTCCACATGACGCTCGGCAGCGTCACCGCCACCGGCGGCGCCAGCGGCATCATCTTCGACGGTGTTGCCGGCACCTTCGCCGTCACCGGCGCCACCAGCATCACCGGCACGTCGGGCGCCGGCATCAACGCCATCAATACCAATACCGGCACGTTCAACTTCAACACGGTGACGGTCAACAACACGACCGGCGGCGGCATCGGCTGGGCCAGCGGCACGCTCAACGTCACCGGCCTCGCCAACATCGACACAACGAGCGGTGCCGGCATCACCCAGAGCGGCGGCACGACCGGCTTTGCCGGCGGCCTGACCGTCGACACCACCACCGGTGCCGGCATAGCCGCGACGGGCGGTACGATCAGTGTCGCCGGCTCGGGCAACACGATCACGACCGGGTCAGGAACCGCACTCGATCTCAGCGGTACGACCGTTGGTGCTGGCGGCGTGAATTTCTCCAGCGTCTCGGCCAATGGCGCTGCTACCGGCATCGCGCTGAACAACGTCTCCGGCGGCGCCATCGCACTTGGCACGGTCGACCTGCAGGGCATAACCTCGCGCGGCATCGATGTGTCCGGCACGCTCGGCGCGGCACTGTCTTTCACTGATCTGAGCATCGGCCTGAACAGCGGCTCGGCCGTTGCCTTCGACCTGAATGGCGCGATCATCAACGCGGCGATCACCGCCAATGATTTCGACGTCACCAATGCCGCCGTGAGCGCGGGCTCCTCGATCGGCGTCGACCTGCGCGGCGCGACCGGCGGATCGACGGTACGCCTCGGTGACGCCGCGGTCGGCGGCGCATTTTCCAGCATCGCCGGTACCAACACCGGCATATTCCTGAACAGCACGACGAACCTTGCCTTCACCTATGGCGACGGCGAATCGACGACCGACAAGGGTTCGACCATCAGCGCCAATGTCGGCATTGACGCCTCCAGCGCACCAACGCTCGGCACCTACAATGTCCAGGACGTGAACTTCCAGGCCAGCCCCGGCCTCGGCTTCGGCATCGGCAAGATCTATTTCGTCAGCGCCATCGCCACCGGCGACGGCAGCGGCAAGGACCAGAACAACCTGGCGACGCTGACTACGGCGGAAGCGGCGGCGCTTTCAACCGACATCATCGTGCTGGTCAACGATGGCGGCGTCATCACTGCAGCCGGCAGCAACGGCAACGACACGCTGGCGCTTGCCATAGGCGAGCAGGTGCGCGGTTTCGGCAACGGCAACATCAACCTGGCGCTGACCGTGCCGTCGACGATCCAGCTGGCCAGCAGTAGCATCTCGATCATCGACCAGACGCCCAATGGCGTCGCCACGCTGACGACCACCGATGGCAGCACCGCCATCACGCTTGCCACCAGCGGCAACATCATCGATGGCTTCACAATCGATGGCGATGATGGCCTTGGCCTCGCCTATGCCGCGATCGGCATCAGCGGCGCGACATCGGGCGCCACGATCAGCAACTTGACGATCAGGAACGTCACCGCCACCGATATCGACTTCGGCGCCGGCGCCACCGGCACGACGACGCTCACCAATCTTTCCCTCTTCTCCACGGGCGCGGCCGGCACCGCCATCAAGTTTGGTGCTGCCTCCGGAACGGTCACCGCCACCAAAGTCGTCACGTCGGGCGGCGGCGGCTTGTCCGTGGTCGGCGGCGATGCTGCGTTCAGCTTCGACAACATGAGCTCGGTCTCCAGCGCCGCCGGCACCGCTGTCAGCATCACCAACCGCTCCGGCGGCAGCTTCGGCTTTGCAGGCACGGTCACGTCGAGCTTTGGAGCCAGGGCCATTTTCATTTCGGGCGCGACTGGAGCAGACACAGTAAGCTTCACCGGTGCCGTCAACCACAACAACGCCACCGGCGCCGCCGTCGCGATCAACAATGGCGGCCAGGCCTCGACCGTCAGCTTCGCCAACCTCACCATCACGACGGGCAGCGGCAACACAGCCTTCACCGCAATCAATGGCGGCACGGTCAATGTCACCACCGGCTCGATCAGCACGACGGTCGCCCAGGCGATCAACCTCAACGGCATCGCCGCCGGCATCAATTTCACCTCGACCACATCAGGCGGCGGCGCCAACAATGTCAGCCTGGCGAATGTCACCGGCACGGTGAACCTGGGCACGGGCTCGCTGAGCGGTGCATCGGGCACGGCGTTCAACGTCAGCGGCGGCTCGGCCAATATCGACTACAATGGCTCCATCACACACACCGCCAACGCCACCGCGATCGACGTCCAGAACCACACCGGCACCGGCGGCGGCGCCAGCACGATCTCATTCGACGGAGCCGTGTCGTCGAGCGGCTCGAGCGACGGCATCAACCTGGTGAGCAATGGCGGCACCAACGGCACCAATATCAATTTCACCAACACGCTGACCATCAACACATCGAGCAGCGGCACCACCGGCTTCAACGCAACCGGCGGCGGCACGGTTATTGCCTCCAATACCAGCAACGTAATCACGTCGGGCGCGGGCACCGCGCTCAATGTCGCCAACACGACCATTGGCGGGGCGGGCCTGACCTTCCGCAGCATTTCGTCCAACGGCGCCGCCAATGGCATCGTGCTCAACAATACGGGGACCAGCGGCGGGCTGACGGTGACGGGCGATGGCCTCGGCGCGAACAACGGCTCCGGCGGCATCATCCAGAATTCGACAGGCGACGGCATCAGCCTGACCTCGACCCAGGACGTCCATCTCGCCTATATGAACCTCACCAACAATCTGGGCGACGGCATCGGCGGCTCGGGCATCAACGGCTTCGTGCTGAACCGGCTAAACATTTCCGGCAACGGCAACGATGCGGCGACCGACGAATCCGGCATAAACATCACGCAGCTGACCGGAACCGCCTCGAACGGCGCTCATGCGACCTCGATCAGCAATTCCGTGATCAGCAACAACAACGAGTTCGAGATTCAAATCTCGAATGCGTCGGGCACGCTGACCAACCTGCAGCTTATCAACAACACGATCTCGGCCAACGGTCTGGCCATCAATGGCAATGCCAGCTCGCAGCATGGCAATCTCGTCAATTTCCTTGGCACGGGAACGTCGACGATGGGGCTGACGGTCACGGGCGGCAGCTTCACCGGCAATATCCTATCGGACCCAACGCATCAGATTACGGGAACTGGCGTTTTCGGCAATTCGGGCGGCACCGCCATGACGGTGAATGTCTCCGGGGCGACGTTCACGAACAACAATGCCGGCGTCGACGTCTCTACCGATCCCGTAGCGACGTCGCTGACCTTCGATATTGAGAACAATACGTTCATCGGCCAGCGTTCGACCGCGATCAATCATTTCGACAATGGCAATGGGCCCTTCAACCGGACAGTGAACGGCAAGATAAGCGGCAACATCATTGGCAACAACGCGGTAACCAATTCTGGATCGCTTGTCGGGAACGGCATCAGCATCCAGAACGAAGGCGCTATAAACGGCAAGTATCTGATCACCAACAATCAGATTTATCAGATCGCGACGGCTCCCGGGATCAGCGTCAATGTCGGTCTCACTGGCCTAGCCACAGGCGGCGGTGAAACCGATGTCACCATCACCAACAATATTTTCGATCATATGAACGGCAGCCGTGCCATCACCATCCAGGACAACCAGGATCTTGGCTTCGGGCCATTCCCGACCATCTGGGCCAATCTGAGTGGCAATTCCTTCTCGAACGTAGCGGGCCAGGCCGGCAATGGCCAATTCGTGCGCATAAAGCAGACTGGTGGGACGGTGAAAGTTACACAGGGTACACCCACGGCCGCCTCCATCGCGACGGAACTGGATGACGCCAACGGCATAAACGATCCGACGAAGTTCAGCATTTCTGGAACGGTGACATTCTCGGCGGCCGGACTGCCGCCGCTGCCGTCGACCAACCCTCTGCCGTGAGCGTAACGTTGTGTTCCTGTGAATTCGCGCTATGGCAGGGCAGTCTAAAAACCGACTTGCAAAGCGGTGAAAACAACTGTTCAATGCGGGCTACAATATTTGTTTTCTGATTAGCAGACAAGTTTAAGTACCGGAGCGTAACCTGTGGGGAAGTATTCCTGCAGGGCGAGTGATTGCAATCTGGGATAACAGCGGGAGGGGACTTTGGCAGAACCATTTCTGTCTGAAATCAGAATCATGTCTTTCGTCTTTGCGCCTAAAGGTTGGGCGCTATGCAATGGGCAACTCCTGCCCATCAACCAGAACCAAGGGCTATTCTCGCTACTGGGCACGACATTCGGCGGCGATGGGCGTGTGAATTTCGCCTTGCCCGATTATCGCGGATGCGTCCCGATCCATGTCGGCAGCACTCATACGCTTGGCGAGCGCGGCGGCGAACAGGCTCATACACTTTCGATCGCGGAAATCCCGACCCACCTGCACGTTGCCAACGCGTCTGGTTCACAGGGCAACTCAACCAATCCGAATTTCGGCGGCACGGGCAATGTCCTGGCGAAGGATCCGGGAAATATCTACGGCCCCGCGGCCAACCTGGCCGCCTTGAACGCTGGAAGCGTCAGCAGCGTCGGCGGCGGCCAGGCGCATCTGAACATGCAGCCCTTCCTGACATTGAGCTTCTGCATCGCCCTGCAGGGCATTTTCCCGTCGCCGAATTGAGGGAGCGCGATCATGGCACAACCTTACATCGGTGAAATCAGAATGTTTGCCGGCAATTTCGCACCGGCGGGCTGGATGCTCTGCGAGGGACAGCTTCTGCCGATCTCGGAGAACGAAACGCTGTTCCAGCTGATCGGTACCACCTATGGCGGCGATGGCGAGAGCACGTTCGCCTTGCCCGATGCGCGTGGCCGACTCCCAATTCATCAGGGCAATGGCTTTGTCCTCGCCGAGACTGGCGGCGCCGAAGAGATTACCCTGACGATCTCCCAGATCCCCGCGCACACACACGCTTTTCTCGGAAATGCCGGCAACGGATCGCAAGCAGCACCACAAAACAATGTGCTTGCAAGCTCGACCTTAGTGAGGCTCTACGCGTCGGAGACGGCAGACGCCAACATGGCAGCACCGGCTATTTCGTCAGTGGGCGGCAGCCAGCCCCACAGCAACTTCCAGCCCTATCTCTGCATCAACTTCATCATCTCACTGTTCGGCATTTTTCCATCACCTACCTGAGAGGGACCGTCATGGCCGACCCGTTCGTTGCCGAAATCCGCATCTTTCCGTTCAATTTTGCCCCAAAGGGCTGGGCCTGGTGCGATGGACAGTTGCTGCCGCTGTCGCAGAACACGGCGCTGTTCTCGCTGCTTGGCACCACCTATGGCGGCGATGGCAGATCCAATTTCGCCTTGCCCGATTTGCAGGGCAGCGCGCCGATGCACCCCGGCCAGGGGCCAGGCCTGTCGTTGCATGACCTTGGCGAGAGCGGCGGATCGGAGACGATCACTCTGCTCCAGTCCGAGATTCCCTCGCACAACCATACGATGCGAGGCACGGTCGAAGATGGCACACAAGGGACACTGACGCCCAACATCACGTTGGCGACCTCCATAGGCGGAGCCGCGTTCCAGACGACAACCAACGCCGGTCTGGTCCCTTTGAACAGCAACGCACTGGCGCCGGCCGGCGCCAGTCAGCCGCACAACAACATGCAGCCCTATCTCACCTGCTACTTCAACATCGCGCTGCAGGGCGTGTTCCCTCCACGTCCCTGACGTGTCGATGAATCCTGTTAGCAAACCGGCCGGCTGGGTACGCGCGGCCGGCCTTGGCCTAATATTTCGCCCTATGACGGAAATCGATCTGCCGTTCCTGGCGCGGGTTTATGCCTCGACCCGTGCCGAGGAACTGACTCTCACCTCGTGGAACGAGGCGCAGAAGGCGGCGTTTCTGGACATGCAGTTCCAGGCGCAGCACGCGCACTACCAAAAATATTATCCCAACGCCGACTGGCTGGTGATGATGTATGAAGGCAGCGACATCGGCCGCCTCTATATCGAACGCTGGCCAAGCGAGCATCGCATCATCGACATCACCTTCCTGCCCGCCTTTCGCGGCAAAGGGTTCGGCAAGGCGCTGCTCGCCGACCTGATCGACGAGGCGGGCGCCCCCGGCAAGGCGGTGTCGATCCATGTAGAAAAGCACAACCCGGCCATGCGGCTCTATCTGCGGCTGGGCTTCACGGTCGCCGAGGACAAGGGCGTCTACGACCTGATGTTGCGACCGCCGTCGTAGCGGTTACGATGATGTGCCACGATACCACGACACGATGCTGAACCGCTCACCGCGCGTGACCGGGGTGACTTCGTGTGTCGTTTCCGAACGAAACGCGATCAGCGAGCCCGGCAATGCCTGCATGGCGATGCGCAGGTCCGGACCGCTATAGGGCCCGTGCAGGACCAGCGAGCCGCCCGCGTAGTTATCCGGCAAAGGATCGTCGGATTGCCTATTGAGAAAGATCACCGCCGAGATTTTTCGGAAGCGCGATTCGTCATGAATGAGCGGCGTGTTGCCGTCCTGGTGCGGCACGAAGAAATCGCCCTCCTGGTAGTGCAGGAACTGGGGTTTCTCAAACGCGCCGAGTACGACGCCAAAGTGCCGTTCCAGGGCCGCCTTCTGTTCAGCCAGCAAGCCGCTTACCCGCGCCTCGGTGGCTGCTGAAACCTCGGCGCGCCTGCTCCGGCGCACCCGCGGCCATGCCGGCTTCTGGTCGGAACGGCCGAGCAGGCCTGCATCCCGGCCGGCGGCGCCGCGAATTTCGGCGCACAGAGCGTCGCATGCCGCTTTGTCCAGCGCTTCCGGGACAATGAGATAGTCGACCATTTCAAGCCGGGCTCAGTTGAACACGGCCTCATAGTGATAGCCCGACGCATCGACCGAAACCGGCACGATGAAAATGTCGTCGGCAATTGTGTCACCGGTGAAGTGATAGATGGCCTGCGGTAGCCTTACGTCGCCTGGTCCCTTGAACAGCAATGTGAAGCCGCCGCCGTCTCGCGGGCTGGCCTCGATGCGCCGGACCTGGGTCAGCTCGAGCGAAAACCGCCTTCCACCGGCCGACACCGTGAAAACCGACCCCGCCGCCCGCTCGAAATCCGCTGCCGAAACCATCTTGTCCGCCTCAACCTGTTTTGAAGTCCGCGGCAATGTCGCCACTTCGCGGCAAGCTGTCTAGAGCCATCGGCGACCTCTGCCGCATTGCGCTGCAAACCATGGTACTGCTTTTGCGGCAGTGAAGAACGCTGTAGAGCATTTGCTTCATCTTGCGCATGATCATATCCAAATCGAGGATCAGTATGCAGGAACAGATCCCGGCTGGTGCTGGGTCACCCATGGGCGAGCCGCCGCGACCGGCGTGCGGGAGAGGAACGAAACGATGGCTGACAGCGGCGTGAAAACGGAAACGGCACCGGCGGGCGAAGCATTGCCGCTTTTCTACTCCAGGCCGGAGGCGCTCAATCCGGCGCGGCACGGCTCGCTGGGGTTGACCGCGCGCAGCGACTTTTCCTTCGCGCGCTCGGCGCACGCCATCCCGGTGGTGGCGTCGGAGATGCCGGCGGCGATGCGCTCCTATCCGATCGTCTTCATCGGCGCCGCCAAGGCGCCCGTCATCATCACCGGCGTTCGCCAGGACGAGAACCTGTTCGTCGATGCCGACGGCAAGTGGAACGCGCCGCACTACATCCCGGCCTATGTCCGCCGCTACCCTTTCATCCTGGCCGAGGATCCGACCTCGGCCGGCCGGCTGACGCTGTGCGTCGACCGGGCGAGCGACCGTGTCGTCGACCAGCTGATGGCGCCCTTCCGCGACGACAAGGTGCTGCCATTCTTCGGCGGCAACGAACCGACCGAGGCGACCAGGCAGGCGCTCGCCTTCTGCAACCAGTTCCAGATCGATTTCAGGGCCACCCGCGAGATGGTCGACAAGATCGACGCGCACGGTCTGTTTTCGCCGCGCCAGAGCAAGGTGACGCTGGAAGGCGGCGAAGTGCTCAACCTCACCGACTTCCAGGTGATCGATGAGGCGGCCTTCAACAAATTGAGCGACGAGGCCTTCCTCGACCTCAGAAAGTCCGGCGCGCTCGGCCTGCTCTATTGCCACCTCGCCTCGACCAACAGCTGGACCTCGCTGGTGCACCAGGCGTCGCTTCGCAAGGCGGACACCGCGAAGAGTGCCTGACGGCATCGCCGGACCTGCCGAGGTCGACGACATCCAAATTGGAACATTTCAGGCGCTGTCCGGTTGCTTCCTCAGGGAAGGAAGACGGCCATGGTGATCAGCCAGGAAGAACGTGTCGCGCATATCAGCAAGCGGGCCCGCGAACTCTGGGAACGGGAAGGCTTGATGCCCGACCGTGAGAAGGCCTGCTGGGACAAGGCGGTCGAGGAGTTCGAGTCCGGCCGGCTGACCGCCGGACGAAAGCAACCAGGCGCGGATGCCGCTGGCGACAGCGCGGGTACCAAACACTGACGCTGATGGCACAATCGGAGCGAACCCAGAGACGTATCGGACCGACGCCAAAGTGGATGCCGTCATGGCCCGCGTCACATACAAGTTCGGGATGGGTCAGTAGCCCAGTCGAGCGGCGCAGGAATTTCCCGTGCACCCAACGGAGGGCGCCTGTGCGACAGGCCACGCCGGCAGCGCCCGACATCACGGATTCGTGATGCTCGGGATGAACGGCGTCCGAAAAGCGTTTCAGTCTTTGTTCGCCGGGTGCTCCTGAGACCGCGAGCGCCCTGAAATCAAACCGATTTTGGGAGAACAATGATGAAACATCACCTTATCCCCGTGGTGCTGGGCTTGCTGATGACCTCCGCCGGCCTGGCCTCGGCAGCCAACGTCCACTCGGTAACGGGGACGAAAGGTCAACCCGATCAAACGATCGGCACCGCTCAGACAGGAAGTGTTACGCCTGGCAATGCCAGCACCGCGCCGGGTTCGGCCTTCAATCCGGACGGAAATGCGGGAACACACTACGCAGGCACCCAGCCGCAGAACTCCAAGAACCCGAACAGCGTATCTCAGTACGACGTTGCCGGCTTCCAGCAGTCCCATAAGTGACATCCGGCTCTTGGGGGCGGTCGAGGTTCAATCCGCCAAAAACGAAAAAGCCGCGGCGAACCGCGGCTTTTCGATGCTTGATTCCCTGGAGGAAACTGGAGCGGGTGAAGCGATTCGAACGCTCGACCCCAACCTTGGCAAGGTTGTGCTCTACCCCTGAGCTACACCCGCTCACACGGCGTCTTGGCCGCAAGCCGGGCCTATATGGCTGAAGACCGCGGCGATTGCAACAGGGAAATAGCAGGCTTTTTGCAACCTTCCGAGCGATGCCGGCAAACCGCCCGCGACGCGCCGATTTCATCGCCGCTGGCGCGACGGTCTTGTGTCGGCCGCCTCATTGGCCGTAAACGGCAAGGCCGAGAAACCGACGAAGAAGAGACCCATGCCGAAGACCGAAGCTGACCTGATGGCCTTTCTTGCCGAACTCGGCATCGCGGTTTCGACGATACGCCACCCGCCGCTCTATACGGTTGCCGATTCGCAGGCGCTGCGCGGCGAAATCGCCGGCGGGCACACCAAGAACCTGTTCCTGAAGGACAAGAAGGACAATTTCTTCCTGGTCACCGTCGGCGAGGACGCGGTCGTCGATCTCAAGCAGATACACCAGCTGATCGGCGCCGCCAGCCGGGTTTCGTTCGGCAAGCCGGAAATGCTGATGGAGCTTCTGGGGGTCACGCCGGGGGCGGTCACGGTGTTCGGCATCGTCAACGACAGGGAAAACCGGGTCAAACTGGTGCTCGACAAGGATCTGATGGACCATTCCGTCATCAATGCGCATCCCCTGACCAACGAGGCGACGACATCGATCGCGGCCGCCGATCTCATCAGATTCGTCGAGGCAACCGGGCATGATGCTGCTATCTTGAAAGTCTCGGCATGATCGCCACATGGGTGGCAAAGCCGATTTCCAATTGAGACAGGGCGCCGGGCCACGGGCCGGCCGCGCGACCGAAAGGGTGACGAGATGAGCGACAACAATCCGTTTGGCGGATCATTCGGAAACAAGGGCGGCCAGTATGCCACCACGGTGCAGTATGGCGGAACCGAGCCCAAAGCCGGATTCGGTGAGACGTCCGCGCCCCCAGCCGCCAGCCCCACCACCACAGGCGACGTCATCAAGGACACGACGACCGCGGCCTTTGCCGCCGACGTCATCCAGGAATCGCGCCGCCAGCCGGTGCTGGTCGACTTCTGGGCGCCGTGGTGCGGACCTTGCAAGCAGCTCACCCCGCAGCTGGAAAAGGCGGTCAAGGCCGCCGGCGGCAGGGTCAAGCTGGTCAAGATGAACATCGACGACCATCCCTCGATCGCCGGCCAGCTCGGCATCCAGTCGATTCCGGCGGTCATCGCCTTCAAGGACGGCCAGCCGGTCGACGGCTTCATGGGCGCCATCCCCGAGAGCCAGATCAACGAATTCATCACCAAGGTCGGCGGCAAGGGCAATGGCGCGCCGCCGGTGGCCGAGGCCCTGGCTGCGGCGGCGGAGGCGCGCGACGCCGGCGACATGCAGACCGCGGCCGACATCTACGATGCCATCCTGGCGCAGGCGCCGGAAACGGTCGAGGCGATTGGCGGGCTGGGCGACCTGCTGTTCGAGGCCGGCGACACCGAGGGTGCTGAGGCGCTCCTGGCAACGGCGCCGGAGGCCAAGAAAGACGCACCGCCGCTGGCTGCCCTGCGCGCCAAGATCGCGCTGGCCGCGCAGGCGGCGGCGCTGGGCAATCCGGCCGAGTTCGAGCGGCGGCTCGCGGAAAATCCCAAGGACCATCAGGCCCGTTTCGACCTGGCGATGATCCAGAACGCCATGGGCGATCGCACGGCGGCCGCCGACAATCTGCTGGCCATCATCAAGGCCGACCGGAGCTGGAACGAGGATGGCGCCAGGACGCAGTTGCTGCAGCTGTTCGAGGCCTGGGGCATGACCGACGAGGCGACGCTTGCCGCGCGCCGCAAATTGTCGGCATTGCTGTTTTCCTGAGCCGGTTACGGTTGTTTTGTCGCAAGGGCTTGTGGCGCCAGGCCTGTGCGCCAGATAGGACAAGGCAGGATTGACGCTTCGCAAGGGAAGCGATCGGAGGAACGAGGTGCAAGCGGGAAACGCGCATTACCGGCTCGCCAAGGATCTGCCATCGACGATCCCGCTCTTTCCGCTCGAAGGCGCGCTGCTCCTGCCGGGCGGCCGCATGCCGCTCAACATCTTCGAGCCGCGCTACCTGCAGATGGTGGACGAGGCCGTCGCCGGCTCGCGGCTCGTCGGCGTCATCCAGCCCGGCCTCAATGGCGCATTGCGCGAGGATGGCGAGCCGGAGCTTTGCAACGTCGGCTGCATCGGTCGCATCATCGCCTTTTCCGAGACCGGCGACGGCCGCTACCTGATCTCGCTGCAAGGCGTGTGCCGGTTCCGCGTCGCCCACGAGCTGACGGTCAAGACGCCGTTCCGCCAGGCGAAGCCGGCGCCCTTCCTCGCCGATCTCGACGAAGAGCAGGCGGCTGATGAAATCGACCGGCCGGCGCTGCTCAGAGCCTTTCGCGCCTATCTGCAGGCCAATGACCTGGAAGCCGACTGGGAGAGCGTCAGCCGCGCCGAAAACGCCATGCTGGTCAACGCGCTGTCGATGATGGCCCCCTACGGACCGGCCGAGAAGCAGGCATTGCTCGAGGCCGCGGACCTGAAAACCAGGGCCGAAACGCTGATCGCCATCACCGAGATGACGCTGGCGCGGGAGAATGAGGATTTTGGCTCGAGCCTGCAGTAGGAATGCGTCGATATCCAGCCGGCCCGCAAATGACGGCCCGACCGATCTCGACAGATCCTGCATCCTGGCTGACAGGCTGGGCGTGAAACCGGAAGAGGACCCAATGGCGGATGGGCGCGATGGAAAGAAGACCAATGTTGACCCGAAGCTGCTCGAACTCCTGGCCTGCCCGCTGACCAAGGGGCCGCTGGCCTGGGACCCCGAGCGCGGCGAGCTGGTTTCGCGGGTCGCCAAGCTCGCTTATCCGGTGCGCGACGGCATCCCGATCATGCTGCCCTCGGAAGCGCGGGTGCTCTCGGCCGAGGATGTGCTGTCGCCGCCACGGCCAGGTGGGCCGAATTGAGGTGGCGCGGAGCCATCCGCTCCGCTTCAACCATATACGTGTACAAACCAAGGGACATCAGGTCTTCGCGACGTCGCCTCAGCTCGGCCTGGCCAGTGCCTTGTCGATCTGCGGCAGCAGAAGCTCCCTGGCGGACTCTGGCGTCAGCGGGCCGACATGCTTGTAGGCTATCTTGCCATCCTTGCCGATGACGAAGGTTTCCGGCACGCCATAGACACCCCAGTCGATCGCCGTGCGGCCGGCTTCGTCGACGCCGATTGCCTGGAACGGATTGCCAAGGTCGCCGAGGAAGCGGCGGGCGTTTTCCGGCCGGTCCTTGTAATTCAGCGCCGCCATCGCGAACCTTTTGTCCTGCGCCAGCGCCAGCAGCACTGGGTGCTCTTCCCGACATGGTGCGCACCAGGACGCAAACACGTTGACCAGCGTGACCTTGCCGGCGAAGGCTTTCGAATCGAGCCCGGGCAGATTGCTGCCCTCCAGGGGCGGCAAGTTGGTTTGTGGCGCCGGCAGGCCGATGAGCGCCGACGGCACTTCCGAGACATCGCGTCCCGACAACAGCTGCGACAGGAACAGTCCGGCCAGTCCGAGGAAGACCAGCAGCGGCAAAAATACGAACAGGCGGCGACGGGCCGGCGTTTCCGTCCCTGTGCTCATGACTTGGCTGCCTTGTCGGAACGGCGGCGCACGCCGGCCGCCTCGAGTTCGGCGAGTTCGCGCTTGCGCGCCCGCTGGTCGATGAGGATCCAGCCGATCAGCCCGGCCAGTGCCACGGCGGTGATCGTGTAGGCCGCCGCGACGTAGAGCGCATGCGCGCTCATGCGCGCCGCTCCATCGCCGCGTCTCGTTCCAGCCGGGTCTTTCCGCCTCGTTCGATCATGTCTTCCCTTAGCCGCGCGCCGGCGGCTTCGCAATCGGTCGCCACGCCGCAGCCTTCAGACCTCTGGCGCCTCAATCGGTGCCGTGGCGCAGCGCCAGCGCCGCTGCGGTCGGCCCCAGCACACCAAGAAACAGCGTCAGCGCGGCAAGAATGAGGAAGGGCTGCAGGAATGGATCGGGATTGGCCGTCGCGCCATAGCTCGCCGAAACGCCGAAGATCAGCACCGGTATGGTCAGCGGCAGCACCAGCACCGAGATCAAGAGGCCGCCACGCGGCAGCGCCACCGCCACCGCGGCGCCCACGGCACCGATGAAGGTGATTGCCGGCGTGCCGACCAGCAGCGTCAGCGCCGTGGCGCCTATGGCCAACGGTTCCATGTTCATGAACAGGCCGAGCAGGGGGGCCGCGACCACCAGCGGCAGGACGCTGCCCGCCCAATGCGCGACGCACTTCACCAGCACCGTCAGCGCCAGCATATGCCGGTCGTTGCCGAGCACCAGGAGATCGAGCGAACCGTCCTCGCGATCGGCCTGGAACAGCCGGTCGAGGCCGAGCAGGCAGGCAAGCAGCGCGCCGATCCACAGGATCGCCGGACCGATGCGGGCCAACAGCTTGAGATCCGGCCCAACGCCGAAAGGGATGGTGGCGATGACGGCGAGGAAGAAGATGACGCCCGTCAGCGCGCCGCCGCCGGCGCGGATGGAGAGGCGGATGTCGCGCAGGAAGAGGGACCACATTACGATGTGGTCCCCTGTTGAAGAAGGGGAGCGCCGTAGGGTGCAGTCATCAAAAGGCCTCCCCCATCGCCAACTCTTTCGCCCCTTCCAATCCCAGCGGCAGATGCGTGGCCGCCACGATCATCCCGCCTTCCTCGCAATGCCTGCGCATCAGCCCTGCAAACCGCGCTTCCGAAGCCTTGTCCAGCCCTGCCGTCGGCTCATCGAGCAGCCACAGCGGCCGATGGCTGACCAAGAGTTTCGCGATCGCCGCGCGGCGTCTTTGCCCGGTCGAGAGATAGCCGAACGGCAAATGGCCGATGCCGCCGAGCCCGACCGTTTCCAGCGCCTCGTCCACATCGAGCCGGCCTTCGCCATGGAACTCCCGCCAGAAGCGCAAATTCTCGGTCACGCTCAGCGCCGTCTTCATCGCGTTCTGGTGGCCGAGATAGTGGCAGGCCGAGCCGATCGAAGGGAACTCGTCGCCGCCGCCTTCGAGCAGCAGCCGGCCCTCGGTTTTCGGCAGCAGGCCGGCGACCACCCTGAGCAAGGTCGATTTGCCCGAACCGTTCGGCCCGGTGACGACCAGGGCCCGGCCCTGATCGAGGACAAAGCCGATGCCGGAGAAAACCGGCTCGCCGCCGCGTTCGCCGCCCAGATTTTCGGCGATAAGCCGCATCCCTCGCCTGCCCTGAAATCAATGTTTCGCGAGCGCTGCCGCATCGCACAAATTTGCTCAGCAACTGTCTAGAACTATTCCAGAAAATTCTCTATATGCGGGGCATCCGTGCCAGCGGTCGGCGCGGGAACAGAATTAGCGCCGAACCAGCGCACG
Organism: Mesorhizobium sp. B2-3-14; assembly: GCF_006442175.1. Classification (NCBI taxonomy): domain Bacteria; kingdom Pseudomonadati; phylum Pseudomonadota; class Alphaproteobacteria; order Hyphomicrobiales; family Phyllobacteriaceae; genus Mesorhizobium; species Mesorhizobium sp. B2-3-14. Next base: position 108,665 of record NZ_VFVP01000008.1, read on the forward strand.
CGCCGCCTTGAACGGCTCGGGTTGCTTGGGAACGGACAGCGGAAATGGCCGTACCCGCACCTTTGCGCGTGATTGCATGCCATCGGCGTCCGTTCCCTTTCAGGCTGAACAGACAAGGACGGATCGCACGTGTCAAAATCCCTCGACAGTTTCAATTGCCGCCGCACGCTGAAAGCGGGCGACGCCGAGTATGTCTATTTCGACCTCGTCGAGGCTGAGAAGAACGGCCTCACCGGCATTGCCCAGCTGCCCTATTCGATGAAGGTGCTGCTGGAAAACCTGCTGCGCAACGAGGACGGCCGCTCCGTCACCAAGGAGAGCATCCAGGCGGTGGCAGGCTGGCTGACCGACAAGGGCACCGCCGGCGTCGAGATCGCCTATCGCCCGGCCCGCGTGCTGATGCAGGATTTCACCGGCGTCCCGGCCGTGGTCGACCTCGCCGCCATGCGCGACGCCATGGCCTCGCTTGGCGGCGATCCGCAGAAGATCAACCCGCTGGTGCCGGTCGACCTCGTCATCGACCATTCCGTCATCGTCGACGAGTTCGGCACGCCGATGGCCTTCGCCCGCAATGTCGAGCTCGAATATGAGCGCAACGAAGAGCGCTACAAGTTCCTGAAATGGGGCCAGCAGGCGTTCCGCAACTTCCGCGTCGTGCCGCCCGGCACCGGCATCTGCCACCAGGTCAATCTCGAATATCTCGGCCAGGTGGTGTGGACCAACACCGAGGACGGCGAAACCACCGCCTATCCCGACACCTGCGTCGGCACCGATTCGCACACCACCATGATCAACGGCCTTGGCGTGCTCGGCTGGGGCGTCGGCGGCATCGAGGCCGAGGCGGCCATGCTCGGCCAGCCGGTCTCCATGCTGCTGCCGGAAGTCATCGGCTTCCGCCTCACCGGCAAGCTCAAGGAGGGCGTCACCGCCACCGACCTCGTGCTGACCGTCACCCAGATGCTGCGCAAGAAGGGCGTCGTCGGCAAGTTCGTCGAGTTCTTCGGCCCCGGCCTGTCCAACATGACGCTGGCCGACCGCGCCACCATCGGCAACATGGCGCCCGAATACGGCGCCACCTGCGGTTTCTTCCCGGTCGATTCCGAAACCATCCGCTATCTCACAATGTCGGGCCGCAGCGAGGACCGCATCGCACTGGTCGAGGCCTATTCCAAGGCGCAAGGCATGTGGCGCGAGGCCGGCTCCGCCGACCCGGTCTTCACCGACCTGCTCGAACTGGAGCTGGACAGCGTCGTGCCGTCGATGGCCGGCCCCAAGCGCCCCGAGGGCCGTGTCGCGCTGGAAGGCATTCCCGCCGGCTTCGCCAAGGCGATGGACACCGAATACAAGAAGGCGGCGGAAATCTCCAAACGCTATGCCGTCGAAGGCACCGACCATGACCTTGGCCATGGCGACGTCGTCATCGCCGCCATCACCTCCTGCACCAACACCTCGAACCCATCAGTGCTGATCGGCGCGGGCTTGCTTGCCCGCAACGCCAACCGCCTTGGCCTGAAGCAGAAGCCGTGGGTAAAGACCTCGCTGGCCCCCGGCAGCCAGGTGGTGGCGGAATATCTGGAAAAGTCGGGCCTGCAGAAGGAGCTCGACCAGATCGGCTTCAACCTGGTCGGCTTCGGCTGCACCACCTGCATCGGCAATTCCGGCCCGCTGCCGGCGCCGATCTCAAAAACCATCAACGACAAGGGCCTGATTGCCGCCGCGGTGCTCTCCGGCAACCGCAACTTCGAAGGCCGCGTCTCGCCCGACGTGCAGGCGAACTACCTGGCGTCGCCGCCGCTGGTCGTGGCGCATGCGCTGGCCGGCACCGTGACCAAGGACCTGACCACGGAGCCGCTCGGCGACGACAGGAACGGCAATCCGGTCTATCTCAAGGATATCTGGCCGAGCTCGGCCGAGATCCAGGAGTTCATCGAGAAGAACGTCACCCGCGAGCTGTTCGCCCGCAAATATGCCGACGTCTTCAAGGGCGACGAGTACTGGCAGAACGTCAAGGCGCCGGAAGGCCAGACCTATGCCTGGGACAACAATTCGACCTATGTGCAGAACCCGCCCTACTTCGCCGGCATGACCACGGGTTTCGGCAAGATCGGCGACATCAAGGGCGCCCGGGTGCTCGGCCTGTTCGGCGACAAGATCACCACCGACCACATCTCGCCGGCGGGTTCGATCAAGGCCGCCTCGCCGGCCGGCAAATACCTCACCGACCATGGCGTCGGCGTCGCCGACTTCAACCAGTACGGCACGCGGCGCGGCAACCATGAGGTGATGATGCGCGGCACCTTCGCCAACATCCGCATCCGCAACCACATGCTGGGCGAGAACGGCCGCGAGGGCGGCTACACCATCCACTATCCCAGCAAGGAAGAGGAATCGATCTACGACGCGGCGATGCAGTACAAGAAGGAAGGCGTGCCGCTGGTCATCTTCGCCGGCGTCGAATACGGCAACGGCTCGTCGCGCGACTGGGCGGCAAAGGGCACCAACCTGCTCGGTGTCCGTGCCGTCATCGCCCAGTCCTTCGAGCGCATCCATCGTTCGAACCTGGTCGGCATGGGCGTCATCCCCTTCGTCTTCGAGGAAGGCACCTCATGGGCTTCCCTCAACCTCAAGGGCGACGAGCTGGTCGAGATCGACGGATTGAGCGCCATCAAGCCGCGCCAGACGATGACCGCCAAGATCACCTATGGCGACGGCACGGTGAAGAACGTGCCGATCATCTGCCGCATCGATACGCTGGATGAGCTCGACTACTTCAAGAACGGCGGCATCTTGCAGTACGTGCTGCGCGATCTGGCGGCTTAGAAAACAGTGAGTAGTGAGTGGGATGCAGAGGACGCCCCTACTCACTACTCCCCTGCCGCGGCACAGCAGACCAGCATACCGCACAGTCCTGCCGCGATGAAGGCAAGGTCGTCAAAGCATTGACCGGCCCAGACCAAAGTCCAGGGCCGGTGCGTTCGCAATAGAGATCGATGGCGGTGAGGAGAACCTGCCGCATGGCGATGATGCCGCCGCTCAATCGAACCACGCCTTGAAATGCAGCGGCTGCTCCTATTGCGGCCTTACCTCACGATTGCAGCGGTAAAATTTCACCGCAACGTGACTTCCCGTTGACTTCCCGTTCTGCCACATATTTCGGCAAAGCAGAACAAAGCCGGCATCACCGGCGGGAATTGGAATGGTCATGGCCTCGCGACGATCATTGTGGCTGGCAGCCTTCGCGCTGGCCTTCTCGGCTTTTGCCGGCGCTGGGCATGCCAGCGAGCCCGAAAGGGCCCAGGCCGAAAAATCCGACAGGCCGCTCGGCGTGGTCGAACTGTTCACCAGCCAGGGCTGCAGTTCCTGCCCGCCGGCGGACGCGTTCTTCGCCGAACTCGCCACAAGGCAAGACCTTGTCGCGCTCGCTTATCACGTCGATTACTGGGACTATCTCGGCTGGAAGGACACGCTGAGCCACAAGGAAAACACCGAGCGGCAATATGACTATATGCGCTATTTCAGCAGCCGTTCGGTCTATACGCCGCAGGCCGTCCTGAACGGCCGCATGCATGTCAACGGCGCCAATCGCGGTGAGGTCGACGGCGCGCTTGCCCGCATGGCCCGTGCCGGCGAAGGCATGCGTGTGCCCATCAAGGTCAGCCGCACCGGCGACCGTGTGATCATCGATGCAGGTGACGCCGGCGCCGGCCCGAACGACGCCCATGTCGTCATCGTCTATTTCGACGCGCCGCAGACGGTCAAGATCGGCCAGGGCGAGAACTCCGGCCGCAAGATGACCTATTGGAACGCCGTCACCGGGATCCAGACCGCCGGCATGTGGCATGGCAAGGCGCAGCGCTACGAATTGCCGCTGAGCGAGATCACCAAGAAAGGCGGCTGCGCCGTGCTTTTGCAGTCGGTCGGCAAGGATGGCCTGCCAGGCCCCATCCTGGGTGCGGCTTTCATCCACAAACCGGGATCCGAGGCCTCCCTCGATCGTAAGCTGTAAGGTCACGGGCTCGGCGCAATTCCAGACGGAAACCGCTACATATCCTGCTCGAATGCTTTCAGTGTCCGGTCAGGCGATCGGCGAAGGCCGCAAGGCGCGAGGTCCGGTCCAGGCCGTTTGCTTCACGCCGGTCGGCGATGCGATAGAGCTGGTACATTGTATGCACGCCGAGCCAGCGCAGTGGTTCCGGTTCCCATTTCTTGACCGTGCGGTTGACCCAGGGCAGCCGGGTCAACTCGGTGTCGTGGCCGAGCACGAGGTCGCGCAAGGTGCGGCCTGACAGGTTGGAACTGGAAACCCCGAGCCCGACATAGCCGCCGGCCCAGCCGATGCCGCTTTCCCGGTCGAAGCCTGAAGTGGTGCACCAGTCGCGCGGCACCCCAAGCGTCCCGCACCAGGCATGGTCGAGACGCACGCCCTTGGTCTGCGGCAACAGCCTGGTCAGCACCTCGTGCAACTGGTCGATGGTCGCCTGCTGGGTCCGGCCGCGCACATCGGTGCGCGAACCGAAGCGGTAGGGCACGCCACGGCCGCCCATGGCGATGCGGCCTTCGCGCGTGCGCTGCGCGTAGCAATAGGTGTGAGCGGCATCGCCCAACACCTCGTAACCGTTCCAGCCGATCTGGTCCCACAGTTCTTGCGGCAGCTTCTCGGTCACCACGATGGCGCTGTTCAGCGGCAGCCAGAGACGCTCGTAGCCGGGAATGCCAGCCGTGAAGCCTTCGGTGGCGCGGATGATCTTCCCTGCCCGCACGATGCCTCTGCTGGTGGTGACCTTGCCCTTCTCGATCGCCAGCACCTGCGTCTGCTCGTAGATCGGCACGCCAAGCCGCTCGACAGCCGCGGCCAGGCCTTGCACCAGCTTCGCCGGCTGGACACGCGCGACGTTGCGCACCACGAAGGCGCCCAGCACCTTGTCGATGGCGATGCGCTGGCGCGCCTCCCGCGCGTCGAGGAAGGCCAGCCGCTCCGGCGGCATCTCCCAGCCCAGCAGCTCCTCGTATTCGGCCTTGGCGCGCTGCAATTGTGCCGCGTTGGTGGCGACGGTGATGTTGTCGACGCGGCGAATATCGGCGTCGATGCCTTCGGCTTCCGTCACCGCGATCACCTCATCGACCGTGCCGAACATGGCGCGCTGCATGTCGATCACCGCGCCGCGCGAGGAGGTCTTTGCGTATTTCTCGCGCGACCAGCTGAAGCCGCCCGAGAGCCAGCCGCCATTGCGGCCCGACGCGCCGAAGCCCGCGAACTCTTTTTCGACGATGGCGATGCGCAGCGCAGGCTGCGCCTTCTTCAGATAATAGGCGGTCCACAGGCCGGTGTAGCCGGCGCCGACGATGCAGACATCGGCCTCGATATCGCCGGGCAAGGACGGCCGATAGGCCGGCACGCCGCCGATATCGGCATACCAGAACGACACGTCGCCATTGTGCTTGGCTTGCATTTTTTGAAATCCGTTCCGAAATCAGGTGAGCGTCAGGTCAGCCTTGTCGTCGTCGGCGAGCAGCTTCACGTCGGCGCCGGCGAACAGCACCTCGACCTCGTCTCCGATGGCGAAACTGTCTGCTTCCAGCGTCGAGCGCACGATGGCTTTCGAGCCGTCGGCCAGGTCGACCTCGTATTTTGAGCCGGAGCCGAGATAGATGGCTTCGCCGATACGGCCCGTGAGCCGGTTGCGGCCGTCGCCGCCAGCACCAGGGCGGGCGAGCGCCAGCTTTTCGGGGCGCAGCAGCATGACTGGCCTGCCGCCATTGGCGAGACGCTTGGCGGTTGTCACCGTCTGGCCTGATATTTCGATCGCCGTCTCCTGGCCCGAGGTGGCGGCGGCCCCGCGCAGCACGGTGGAATCGCCGATAAACTTGCCAACGAACAGCGTCGCCGGTTCATCATACAGCTCGCGCCCGGTACCGATCTGTTCGATGCGGCCCCGGTTGAACACGGCGATGCGATCCGACAGCACCAGCGCCTCTTCCTGGTCATGCGTTACATAGACGAAAGTGGTGCCGAGTTCGCGGTGGATGCGCTTGATCTCGAGCTGCAGCCATTCGCGCAGTTTCTTGTCGAGTGCGCCGAGCGGCTCGTCCATCAACAGCAGCGGCGGATCGAAGACGATGGCGCGGGCCAGCGCCACGCGCTGCTGCTGGCCGCCCGAAAGCTCGCTGGGGAAGCGATGGCCGAAATCCGCCATCTTGACCATGTCGAGCGCCTGGCGCACGCGGCGTTCGCGCTCGGCTCCCGCCACGCCGCGCAAGGCGAGCGGATAGGCGACGTTGCGGCTCACCGTCATATGGGGAAACAGCGCGTAATGCTGGAAGACGACGCCGATGTTGCGCTTGTGCGCCGGCACGCCGACGACGCTCTTGCCGCCCACTTCCAGCGCGCCGGAACTGGCCTCGGTAAAGCCGGCGACGACGTTGAGCGTCGTCGTCTTGCCGGAGCCGCTTGGTCCGAGCAGCGTCATGAACTCGCCGGCCTCGATGTGCAGCGACACGCCGTCCAGCGCCTTGAAGCTGCCATAGGCCTTGCTGATCGACCTGAGATCGATCGCCGCGCCCCTGCTGTCTTGCCCCGGGGTCATTGGCGTCCTTTCCGCTCGCGGCCAAGAAGAAGCATGCCGCCGCCGATCAGGATCGTGGTGGCAAACAACAGGATCGTGCCGACGGCCGCGACCGTCGGGTCGGCGTCGCGCGTGATGGAAGCGAAGATCTGCACCGGCAATGTCTTGAGGTAGGGATTGGTGATGAACAGCGACACGACGATCTCATCGAAGGAGGTGGCGAAGGCGAACAGCAGGCCCGACAGCACGCCGGGTGCAATCAGCGGCAGCGTCACCGTGCGGAAGGTGGTGAGCGCGCTGGCGCCGAGGCTCGCCGCGGCTGTCTCGAGCCGCCTGTCGAAAACTTCGAGATTGGCCGAGACGGCAATCAGCACAAAGGGCAGCGCAAGGATGGTGTGGGCGAGCACGAAGCCGAGCAGCGTGCCGACAAGCCGCGTATCGAGATAGACCGCGTAGATGCCGATGGCCAGCACCACGCCCGGCACCACCATCGGTGTCAACATCAGCATGCGCAGCAGGTTTGCCGGCCGCGCCTTCATGCGGTCGAGGCCGAAGGCGGCAAGCGTGCCGAGCACGGTTGCCAGCACGGCAACGATCGAGGCGACCTTCAGCGAATTGAGGAAGCTGCTCGACCAGTCCGGGCTGGTGGCGAAATTCTGGTACCATTGCCAGGAAAAGCCCTGCGGCGGAAACGCCAGCGACTTGTTCTCGTTGAACGACATCGGCACCACGACCAGCGTCGGGGCCACCAGCCATATGGCCACCAGCAGGCAGACAAGGCCGAGGATGACGCGGGTGAGCGGCTTCATCTCCATCAGCGCCGCTCCGCTTCCCGGTACCGGGACCGCATGACGGGCGCGGCGAGCGCCAGCAGCACGAAGGTCGTGACCAGCAGCACCACGCCCATGGCGCCGCCACGGCCCCATTGCAGCAGGCTGAGCACCTGTGTCTGCACCAGGGTGGACAGCATGGTCGAACGCGGACCGCCCAGCAAAGCCGGCGTGATGTAGAAGCCGAGCGCCAGGATGAAGACGATGATCGCCCCGGCATAGACGCCCGGCAACGACAGCGGCAGGTAGATGGTGAAGAAGGCGCGGGACGGCCGCGCGCCAAGGCTTTGCGCCGCGCGCATCAGCCTGAGATCGATGCCTTTCATGACCGAATAGAGCGGCAGGATCATGAACGGCAAAAGCACCTGCGCCATGCCGATGACCACGCCCGTCTGGGTGCGGATCAGCCTGACGCCACCGAGCCCGAGCGACCGCAGGACCGAGTTGATGACGCCTGAATCCTGGAGCAGGATCACCCAGGACAAGGTGCGCACCACGCCGCTCACCCAAAACGGGATCAGCACACACAAAAGCAGCACCAGCCGAACGCGGGGCCCGACCGCGGTCATCAGATAGGCGTAGGGATAAGCGCAAACCACGCACACCAGCGTGACCCACGCCGAAATGACGAAGGTCCGCTGGAGCACGACAAGGTTGATCGGCGCACTGAAGAACCAGACATAGTTCTGCGCTCCCCACTCCGGTTCCGACAGGCTGCGCAGCACGATGGTCAGCAGCGGATAGCCGATCACCGCGAAAAGCAGGACCAGGGCCGGCAACGCGAGCGCGAACGGCCGCCATGCCCTGCGCCTTTCGGCGGCCGGAATGATTGGCTCGGACGCGCTCACGGCCCTTGCTTCCCGTCAGCCGGTCAGTTGCCGGCCATCAGCGCCGACCACTTCTCCTGCGCCACCGCAAAGTTCGGGACCCAGAACTTGAAGTTCTGCTTGTAGCCCTGCTTCTGGCGTTCAGGCGTATTGGTCAGGTAGGCGGCGACGGAAGCGTCGACCTTGGGCTGCGCGTCGTTGTTGATCGGCGTGTAGGAGGTCTTCTCCGCCAATATCTCCTGGGCATGCTTGCCCAGATAGGCATTGAGCAGCGCGTAGGACGCATCCGTATCCTTGACGCCGACCGGAATCGTCATCTGGTCCATCACCACCAGCCAATCCTGCCAGGCGGGTGCGTACTTGGCGCCGTTCTTGACCGCCGTCATGGCGCGGCCCGTCCACATCATCAGCATGTCGGCCTCGCCGGATTCGGCGAGCTGCTGCGATTCGGCACCCGTCTTCCAGAAGATCGTGTCGGGGCCGAGCTTGCGGACCACATCGATGGCCTTGTCGATATCGGCCACCGTCATCGCCTTCGGATCGCCGCCGGCAACCTTGAAAGCCTGTTCCAGCAGGCCACCGGTCGGGCTGCCGGAGCCGTCGATGCCACGCACGCCGGGGAATTTTTGGGTATCGAAGAAGTCGGCCCAGCTCTTGGGCGGATTATCCCCGTACTTTTCCTTGTTGTACATCAGCACGACACCGTAGTTCATCGCCGGCACCGAGCATTCGCCGACCTGGCCTTCCGGGATTTTCGAGACGTCGAGCTTCGTCAGATCAAGCTTCTGGAACAGCTTGCCGCAATAGACATAGGGCGGCAGGTCGTCGGTATCGACGACGTCCCAGGTCACATTGCCGGACTCGACCTGCGCCTGCAGTTTGGCGATCTCCGTCGGGCCGTCATTGAGCAGCTTGACGCCGGACTTGTCGACGAACTCCTTGAGTGCCGCCGCCTGGCCGTCCTGGTAGATGCCGCCATAGGAAACGAGGGTCAGCGTCTTGCCCTTCAGCGAGCCTTCGGCGACCTCTCCCGCCACCGGCTTGGATTGCGCGAGCGCGGCGGTCGCCGCCATAAGCACGGCGACGGCCGCCGCATGTCCAAATCTCAGTTTCATGATCATCTCTCCCATTTGCAGAACTCGCATTGTTTTCATTCACCCGGATGCGAGCGGTTTCCGGGCCTGTATCGATCGAGTTCGAGCGCGCCGGCCGTCGGCGGCGCGATGATCCAGAGCACCTCGGCCGGCGTGTCGCCGACATTGACGGTCCGGTGCGGCACCGAGGTTGCGTATTCGACGCTGTCGCCCTCGCGCATCAGATGGCGCTCGTCGGCAAGCGTCAGTTCGACGGTGCCCTTGAGCACCATGAACATTTCGTGCTCGCCGCCATGCACATAGGTCTCGTCGCCGGTCGAGCCGCCAACCTCGAAATGGCCGGCATAGACTTCGAATTGATGGATCGGCCGCCGCGACAGGAGCATCTTGCGGCCTTGAAGGCCGACCGGAACGACCGGCCGCTCCTCGCGCCTCAGCACCTTGTGCAGGGGACGGGCATTGTCCTCGAACAGATCGTTGATGCCGAGATCGAGAGCGGCGGCGATCTTGAGCAGCGTGCCGGTGTTGGCGCCGCACAGATTGCGCTCGAGCTGGCTGATGAAGCTCGCCGTGGTGCCCGTCATGTCGGCAAGCTGGCGCAGCGAGACGCGCCGCGCCATGCGCAATGCCTTGATACGAGGGCCGACGCCGCCGGCCTCCGGCACGGCCGCGCCGCCATTCAACTGTTTTACTGGGGAGCCCGATGCGTGTGGCATTGTCGTCTCCGTTCTCACTTAACACCCTATTAAGTGGAACGGAAAATGGCAAGCACGGTCGGCAGAATTGAATGGCCACACGGGATTGGCCGCTTTCGGCCCTACGCCGATGCCGTCGGCGCGCAGTCCCGGGTGCAAGGCCCAAAAACGAAAAAACCGACGTCAGCTTGCTTCTGACGTCGGTCATTTAGGTTTTGGGATCGTCGCACCTGGCTTTTCCGAGGAAAAGGCCGAGGTTGGTTCGATCCGACGCAGACCCGTGGGCGGGGGGCTTGGGGTTTACGAGCCGGTGCCGGACCGAACCGTCTCAGGCAACGCCGGTAAATTCGTCGGACATTGGGGCAGGAGCGCGGATAAAAAAAGGCGGAAATGTGGCGAAGCATCACCAATTCCAACACGCGTTTCACAAACGTGACTGGACGCAACGGAAACGGCGCGCCGCTGCCTTCGCTTCTCCGGCTCTTGCAATTGCGATGCGAAGGGGCCAACTTTGGTTGGCAAAGATTCATTTTGAAGGATCGAGGCAGGCATGATCGATGACGGCGGCGGGATGGGGGATGGAGACGCATCCGCAATATTGATCCCGCTGCACGAGGCGCGCAGCGCACGCCTCGACCAGCCGGTCCGCTTCGACCGGCGCGAACTGGACCAGATCCTCAGGCTTTACGGACGCATGGTCGCGGCCAATGAATGGCGCGACTACGCCATCGATCACCTCACCGACCGCGCTGTCTTTTCCGTCTTCCGCCGTGCCAGCGAAGTGCCGCTGTTCCAGATCGTCAAGGATCCGAAACTGGCGCGCAAGCAAGGCGCCTTCGCCGTCATCGCGGCGGGCGGGCGCATCCTCAAACGCGGCCAGGAGCTTGGCCGCGTGCTCGGCGTCTTCGACAGCAAGCTGAAGCTGGTATAGGGGTGAATTGCGAACTGAAGAATTGAGGAACGAAGGAAAAGGGGCGCTTACGTCAGGCGCCGCGTGTCCTGTTCCTCAATTCTTCAGTTCCCCCTTCCGGAACTTCCGCTCCGGCAGCGAATCCGGATCAGGTGGCAGCGATGCCCCGCCGTTGAGCGACAGCTGCATGAATACCGTGTCCAACCAGCGCCCGTGCTTGTAGCCGGAGCCTTCGAGGCGGCCGGAATGACGGAAGCCGAGCTTCTCGTGCAACCTGACCGAGGCGCTGTCGGCGCGGCCATCGCCGATCACCGCGACGATCTGGCGAAAGCCCGCCGCCTCGACCGCCGCGACCAGGCTTTGCATCAGCTTCAGGCCGACACCCTGGCCCTTGGCGTCAGGCGCGACATAGACCGAATCCTCGACGATGAAGCGATAGGCCGGGCGCGGCCGGAAGGCGCCGGCATAGGCATAGCCAAGCACGGCGCCTGCCTTTTCCGCCACCAGATAGGGAAAGCCGCCGGCCGCGAGTGCGGCGAATCGCGTCCCCATCTCGGTGCGACTGGGCGGCTCCAGTTCATAGCTCGCCGTGCCGTTGGCGACCGCGTCGGCGTAGATTTCGGTTATGGCGTCGAGGTCGGCCGGGGTCGCCGGCCTGATCGCGATGTTGCTCATTCTTTATGCAAGCCTCTTTTGTGCTTTCGATAACAGCAGAGGCCCGCTTAAAAGAAAAGGGCGGCCGTTGGGCCGCCCTTCCAGGAGTCGATGGTCCAATACCGCTTAGCGGCGGTCGCCCATGAACTGGAGCAGGAACATGAACAGGTTGATGAAATCGAGGTAGAGCGACAGTGCGCCCATGATGGCCTTGCGGCCCGCGACATCGGAAGCGTCGCCCTCGAAATACATCTCCTTGATCTTCTGCGTGTCGTAGGCGGTGAGGCCGGCGAAGACCAGCACTCCGATCGCCGAGACGGCGAAGGTCAGTGCCGACGACTGCAGGAAGATGTTGATCACCGAGGCGATGATGATGCCGAACACGCCCATGATCAGGAACGAGCCCATCGCCGACAGGTCGCGCTTGGTGGTGTAGCCGAACAGCGACAGCGCGCCGAAGGCCGCGGCGGTGGCGAAGAAGGTCTGCGAGATGCTGGCCGTGGTGTAGACCAGGAAGATCGACGACAGCGACAGGCCGACCAGACCGGCATAGACCCAGAAGGTGGTCTGCGCGGCGGCGACGCTCATCGACTGGATCCTGAACGACAGGAAGAACACGGCGGCCAGCGGAGCCAGCATGACAACCCAGCGCAGCGGCGAACCGAAGATCGCGTAGCCGAACGAGGTCAGCATCTCGCCGCTCGGCAGCGTCGCGACGGCCGAAGCCGGATCGGTGGTGGTGGCCAGCATGATCGTGCCGACGGCGGCAAGGCCGGTGATGAGCAGGCCAAGCCCCATCAGATTGTAGACCTTGATCATGTAGGCGCGCAGACCCTGGTCGATGTCGGCGCGGACGCCGGGCACCGCCGACGTCTGATAGTTGCGAATGGGATCAGCCATTGGAAATCCTCGTTGCTTCTGCCCCGTCCGGTGTCGGGCCTCTTGCGGACCCAGGCGCCGCTGGGGGGCTCCAGCATGCCTGCGCGGAATATGATGGTTATTCGCGTCAAGAACAAGACCGTAACCGGGTGTAACGGTTCGTGACAGGCCAAAATGCCGCTTCGCCGGCCGTTTCGGACGGCATTCTTACCAAGATTTAACCCGGGCAGGCGGCGCCCGCCGGCGAATCAGAGGTTTCGCAGCACGGGTGCCGCCTTGTGGCCGAGCACCCGCCAGGTGCCGGCAAGGCCGATGCCGACCGTGATCACCAGCGAAAAGGCAATCGTCGCCACCGCCACCTCGGGCATGAAATGCGATGGCAGCGTCATGATGCGTGCGACCACGAACCAGGCGGCGGCGCTGCCGGCGGCGAGCGCGAAGATGGCGGTGGCCAGTCCGATCAGCATGTATTCCAGAGAGAATGCCGTGATCAGCGTTCGCCGGGTGGCGCCCAACGTCTTCAGCACCACAGCGTCGTGGATGCGCGCCCGGTTGCCGGCGGCAAGCGCGCCGGCAAGCACCAGAACCGAGGCGATCAGCGCCACGCCGGCCGCCGCCCGGATCGCCGTGCCGAGCTGGCCGACCAGCCGGTTGACGATGTCGAGTGCGTCCTTGACCCGCACCGTCGTCACGGCGGGGAAGGCGCGGGTGACGGCGTTGAGGACGCGCGCGTCGTCGGCCGCCGAGGCGTTCTTTTCGGTGAGCGTGGCTATCCAGCCATGCGGGGCGCCGGCGAATGTGTTGGGCGAGAACACCATGACGAAATTGATGCCCATCGTCTCCCACTCGACCTGGCGGAAATTGGCGATGCGGGCGGTGACATTGCGGCCGAGCACATTGACGGTGATTGTGTCGCCGAGCTTCAGCCCGATTTCCTTGCCTTCCTTGTCGGAAAACGAAACCAGCGGCTCGCTGGCATAGTTGTCGGCCCACCATTTGCCCTCTGTCAGCGTCGCGTTTTCCGGCTGCCTGGTGTCATAGGTCAGGCCGCGATCTCCCTTCAGCACCCAGGCGCCCTCGGCAGGCACCTTGACCTTGTCGACATCGACGCCGTTGAGAGCCATGACCCGGCCGCGCAGCATCGGCACCTTGGTCAGCGTTCCCCGCGGCACCTCCTTCGCCATCAGCGAGGAGAACGCATCGACTTCGCTGCCCTGGATGTCGACGAAGAAGAAGTTCGGCGCCCGCTCCGGCAGGCTGCCGGAGATCTGGCGCCTGAGATTCCCGTCAATCAGCGCCAGTGTCACCAAGAGCGTCAGCCCAAGCCCCAGCGACAGCACCACCGAGGGCGTCAGCGCCCCCGGCCGGTGGATGTTGCCGATGGCGAGCCTGAGCGCGACAAAGCGCACGCGCGGGCTTTTCCGGGCTGCCCATTGCACCAGTCCGCCGACGAGACGCAGCACCAGGAAAGCAAAAACGGTGGCGCCGACGAAGATCGAGGCGATGCGCTGGTCGCCCGAAAACAGGATCGCCAGCGCTGCCAGGAAAAGCGCGATGCCGAGCGCGCAAACGACATAGACGGGGCGCGGCAGGCCCCGGCCTTCCAGTCCCATCTCCCGGAACAGCGCGGTTGCCGGCACGTCACGGGCGCGACCGAGCGGCAACAGCGCGAAGGCCAGCGTCACCAGCAGGCCGAACAGGGCCGCCATGGCGAGCGCGCCGGGATAGAAGCCGCCCTGCGCCGGCACCGGAATGACCGACTGAAGCGCGGCACTCGCCGCGAACGGCATCAGCGCCCCGAGCACCAGGCCGAGCACGATGCCAAGTGCCGCGATGATCAGGATCTGCACGAGGTAGACGGCAAAGACGAAGCCGCCGGACGCCCCCAGGCTCTTGAAGGTGGCGATGACGCCGCGCTTGCCGTCGAGATAGGCGCGCACCGCATTGGCGACGCCGACGCCGCCGACCACCAGCGCGGTGAGCCCGACCAGCGTCAGGAACTGGGAGAAGCGTTCGATATTGGAGGATAGCGCCGGTGCGGCGTTGCTGCGCGTGCGGATCGACCAGCCGGCCTGCGGAAAATCCTTGGCCGCCCGGTCCTGGATGGCCTTGAGCCGCGCCTCGTCGGCACCGGCGGGCAGCCGGACCTTGTAGGCGTTCTCGACCAGGCTGCCCGGTTGGATCAGCCCGGTGGCGGCCAGGCCCTCGGTCGAGATCATCAGCCTTGGCGCGAAGCCGAACCCGTCGGAGACCGCGTCGGGCTCGGCCACCAGCCTGGCGCGCAGTTCGAACGTGGCGGTGCCGAGCTTCAGCCGGTCGCCGATCTTGAGATGCAGCCGTTCGAACAAGAGATCGGGTGCCGCGGCGCCGAAAACGCCGAACTGCCTGCCGAACAGTTCCTGCTTCGTCAGCACCGGTTCGGTTTCCAGCGCGCCATAGAGCGGATAGGCCTCGTCGACAGCCTTGGCCTCGACCAGCGCCTGGTCGGATCCGTCAGCCAGGCGCGCCATCGAGCGCATGCCGGCGGTATGCGAAACCACGCCCAGCCCGTCGAGAAAGCCAAGTTCTGCCTGGCTGGCGTCGCGCTGGTTGATCTGGAAGCGAAGATCGCCGCCGAGCAGCGTCTGGCCCTGATCGGCGACACCGGCGGTGATGGAGCGGGCCACCGAATTGACGCCGCCGATAGCCGCCACGCCGAGCGCGATGCAGGCGAGGAAGATGAGGAAGCCGGACAGGCCGCCGCGCATCTCGCGCAGCGAGAAGCGGATGGCAAGCTTAAGGGTCCGCGCCAGCGGCATCAGGCGGTGACCCTGACCGGCGGCGGCGCCTCGATCCGGCCGGAGCGCATCGAAACCTGGCGCGAGCAGCGCGCCGCGAGCGCCGGATCGTGGGTGACCAGCACCAGCGTCATGCCGCGTTCGGCGGCCTTGGCGAACAGCAGATCGGCGACCTGCCGCCCCGTCGCCTGATCGAGATTGCCGGTCGGCTCGTCGGCGATCAGGATGCGCGGCGATGGTGCCAGCGCCCGGGCGATCGCCACGCGCTGCTGCTCGCCGCCGGAGAGCTCGCCGGGATAATGGGTGACGCGGTCGCTGAGGCCGACGGCCGCCAGTTCCCGCTCCGCCACCGAGAAGGGATCGGCGTGGCCGGCCAGTTCCAGCGGCACGGCGACATTTTCGAGCGCCGTCATATTGGGGATGAGGTGGAAGGACTGGAACACGATGCCAATGTTTCGGCCGCGAAACGAAGCGATCTGGTCCTCGCTTTTACCGTTGAGCAGTTCGCCGGTAATGCGCACCGTACCGGAATCGACCCGCTCCAGCCCGGCCAGCACCATCAGCAATGTCGACTTGCCGGACCCCGACGGGCCGACGATGCCCGTCGCCTCGCCGCGCGCGACGTCGAGGCTGACGCCCTTCAATACATGAACCGACGAAGCGCCTTCGCCGAGTGTCAGGGATACGTCTTTCAGCGCGATGACGGCTTCTGTCAAAATGAAAGCGTCCTATATGGAAAGGGAGGCTCTGCCTGTCGGAAGCCATCGCCGGAAGAATTCTCTGTCATATGGGGCCTGCCGCATGTCTTTCAAACGCCGCTTTGCCGCAGGTCTGGTCGTTTTCCTCGCCATCTGCGGCGGCATTTCGTCGGCGCGCGCCGCGCCTTTCAAGATCGTCGGCTTCGGTGACAGCCTGATGGCGGGGTACGGCCTTGGCCCGGGCGAGGGCTTTACCGACAAATTGCAGGCAGCACTTCGCGCCAAGGGCCATGACGTCATCGTCGCCAATGCCGGCGTCTCCGGCGACACCTCCAGCGGCGGCCTGGCGCGGCTCGACTGGTCGGTGCCTGAGGGCACGCAGCTGGTGATCCTCGAACTCGGCGCCAACGACATGCTGCGCGGCGTCGCGCCCGACATTACGAAACGGAACCTGGACGAGATGCTAGGCAGGCTCAAAGAGCGCAAGATTGCCGTGCTGCTGGCCGGCATGCGGGCGGCGCCCAATCTCGGGGCCGACTACCAGAGCGCCTTCGACGCCATCTTTGCCGACCTGGCCGGCAAATACGATGTTCCGCTCTACCCGTTCTTCCTCGACGGCGTCGCCGGCCAGCCCGGCCTGCAGCTCGAGGACGGCCTGCATCCGAGTGCTCGCGGCGTCGACCTGATGGTCGAACGCATCCTGCCTACCGTCGAGAAGGCCATGGCGGCGGCGCCAGGCGGATCGTGACGTCGGATGGAACCGGTTCCGCCGCGGAAGCTTTAGATTGCATGTAGATTGCATCCGCGACCAACAAACCACTTGCTCCATTTGATTATCGATGATTCGCTAGGGATGACAGTTTCGATTCGAGGAAGGGAGGCTCTTCATGCCGCGTCTTTTCACCGCCCTCGAAATTCCGCGTGATGCCGCCCTTTCGCTGTCCCTGCTCCGGGGCGGCCTGCCCGGGGCCCGCTGGATCGACGTCGAAAACTACCATCTGACGCTACGCTTCATCGGCGACGTCCAGGGCCATGTCGCCGACGAGATCGCCAACGCGCTCGACCGGGTGCATCGCCCTTCCTTCTCGCTGACCTTGTCCGGTGTCGGCGCTTTCGGCCAGAAGAAGCCGCATGCGGTGTGGGCCGGCGCTTCGCCCTCGCCCGATATGGCGGCTCTTCAGGCCGAAATCGAGCGCATCTGCCAGCGGCTCGGCATTCCCGCCGATCCGCGCAGGTTCATGCCGCATGTGACGCTGGCGCGGCTGCGCAATTCGAGCCCGCTCGACGTCGCCCAATATCTGTCGGCGCGCGGCAATTTCTCGACGCTGCCGTTCCGCATCGGCCGTTTCGTGCTGATGTCGTCGCGCGATTCGGTGGGTGGCGGCCCCTATATTGTCGAGGAGGCATGGCCGCTGTCCGGCGTCGATACGCGTGCCGCCAGCCGTGTCGCCAGCACCTCCGACGCCTCGCGGATCATGCGATAGACCTCGGCAAACGCTTGCTGGTCCTCATAGTAGGGGTCCGGTACATCGCGCGGCCTTCCCTCGGCGAATTCCAGGAACAGGTGGATACGGTCGCGCACCGCCGCCGGCGCCAGCGCCTTCAGGTCGGCGACGTTGGACCGGTCCATGCCGAAGATCAGGTCGAAGCGGTGAAAATCCTCCGGCATGATCTTGCGCGCCCGCTGCCGCGAGATGTCGATGCCATGGTGAGACGCGATGGCGATCGAGCGCGGGTCGGGAGCGGAGCCGACCTCCCAGCCGCTGGTCGCGGCCGAATCGAGCACGATATCGCCGCCATATCCGCGCTCAGCCAGCACGGCGCCAAGGATGCCTTCGGCCAGCGGCGACCGGCAGATGTTGCCGAGGCAGACGAAAAGAATGGAATTTATGGGCTTCGCGATCATGGATCCGGCGCTATGGTGACGACTTCAGCCCAATAGCACGGGAAGCGGACATGACGAGAGAGAAACTGGGCAGGGAGGCCGCCGAAGCAGCGCTCACAGGGCTTGATGGCTGGGCACTGGCGGACGACGGCGCCTCGATCGGCCGCACCTTCACCTTCGCCAATTTCTCCGAAGCCTTCGCCTTCATGACCAGGGTGGCGCTGACCGCCGAGAAGATGGACCACCATCCCGATTGGTCGAATGTCTACAAGACCGTCAGCGTTACCCTGAATACGCATGACGCCGGCGGCGTGACGGCGCTCGACATCGAATTGGCGAAGAAGATGAACCGCTATTTCGGCGGCTGAACACGGGCTGTCCAACGTCCAGGCCCGGCGCGGACCCGGCAAATCGGCGCCCGCATCTTGCAGCCGGGTTAAGCTTTCACCACATTTTGATCGGCGGACGTGCGCTGAGACGCGCATGAGGCCCGCAAGGAGAGATTGATGGCGCAAGAATCCGGTTTTGATTTCTTCGGCTTTGGCGACAAGCTGGCCGGCGAAGGCGAAGTGCGCGAAAAGTTCTGGCGCACGGCCAGGAAGGCCGCTCGGCAGATTCCGTTCATGGAAGATGTCGTCGCTGCCTATTACTGCGCCATGGACAAGAAGACGCCGCTGCGCGCCAAGGGCATATTGGTGGCCGCGCTCGGCTATTTCGTCCTGCCGGTCGACCTCATCCCCGACTTCATCTTCGGTCTCGGCTTCACCGACGACATCGCCGTGCTGACCGCCGCGATCACCGCCGTCAGCGCCCATATCACGCCCGCGCACCGGCAAGCCGCCAAGGACGCCATCGCCGATAAGAGCTGAAGTCCCGCCGGCCGAATCCCGCCGCGACGGCTCGACCGCTGGACAGGGGCGTTCAGCGGCGGGTTAGAAGTCAAACTCTTGCCGTTTTCGTGGCCTCCAAGTCGCCAAAGGGACACCGAGCCGGTCGCTGACAAGGCGGCGGCGCGGAAATGGCGGCGGTTTCCTGGGGTGAAGGTCCTTTTCTCTTGGGAAATTCACCGTTTGGTAACCCAGATTAAATCAAAATGAAGCGACGGCAGGACGCCACGCGGCCCGCCTCCGCACCATTTGGAATACGGGAAAAACGATGCGCGGATTGATTGCACTAGTTTCGAGCCTGGTCCTGGCGGCCTCGGCGGCGCCGGCGCTGGCGCAGCAGGCGACCAAGATCGGCCAGCACAATGCCTGGGGCACCTACAGCTACCAGGCTTCGGGCGGCAAGGTCTGCTACGTGCTGACCGTGCCGACCGACAAGCAGCCGCCGACGCTCGACCATGGCGACATGTTCTTCTTCGTCAGCCAGCGGCCCGGCCAGCAAGTGTCCTATGAGCCTCAGTTCATCGCCGGCTACAATTTCCAGGAAGGTTCCAAGGCCACCGTCACCATCGACAAGAAGAGCTTCTCGATGTTCACGCGCGGCAAATCGGCCTGGGTCGAGAACGCGGCGGAAGAGCCAGTGCTGATCGCCGCGATGAAGACCGGAACCGACATGAAGGTGTCGGCGAAGTCGGGCCGCGGCAATCCCACGAACTATGTCTTCTCGCTTAAGGGCATTTCGGCGGCGCTGTCCTCGATCGCCAAGTGCAAATAGGCTATCTTCGTTTTTGAACCGAAGGCCGGGCCGTAACGCCCGGCCTTTGCTTTTTCAGCCCAGCCCTGATTCCGGTGCGGCCTCCGCCCGCCGCCGCCGGATCGCCTCGGCGATGAACACCCGCGACAGGGCGTGATAAAGCGGCTCGTGCGAGATCAGCCGCGCCGTGCCGTAGCCCAGCATCGAAGCCAGCATCAGGCCGATGACATTGTCGTGATTGCCGGTCATTTCGAGGATGATGACGAAAGCCGTCATCGGCGCTTGCACGACGCCGGCGAAATAGCCCGCCATGCCGAGCAGGGCCGCGACGCCCGCGCTGCTCCCGAACATCAGGCCGAGCGAGCTGCCGATGCCGGCGCCGACCGCCAGCGAGGGCGCGAAGATGCCGCCGGGAATGCCTGAGATCATCGACAGCAGGCCGGCCGCGAATTTCTCGGCAAAGAAGAACCAGGGCAGCGGCATGCCTTCGACCGCGCTGCGCGCCTGCGCGTAGCCGGTGCCGAAGGTCAGCCCGCCCGAGGCGATACCGATCACCGCGACCGCCAGTCCGCAGATCGCGGCCACCAGCAGCGCGCGCCACAGCGGCTGCAGCGCGTTCCAGCGTCGGATACGCCGCGTCGCCTTCAACGCCAGCAACGAGAACAAGGCGCCAAAGCCGCCGCCGATGACGCCGCAGGCGATCACCAGCGGCCAGTCGACGGCAAACGAGATCGTCTCCTTGGACACGCCGAAATACGTGTAGTTGCCGAGCACGCCGAGCGAGGCGAGGCCGGCCAGGATGACCGCGGTCAGCACCAGCCCGTTGGTGCGCGCCTCATAGGTGCGGCCCATTTCCTCGATGGCGAAGACGATGCCGGCGAGCGGGGTGTTGAACGCCGCCGCGATGCCCGCCGCCGAGCCGGCCAGGATCAGGCCGCGCGCCTGCGCCATGCCGCCCCAACGCGCCGCCTGCAGCATCAGCGACGCGCCGACCTGCACGGTCGGTCCCTCGCGGCCGATCGAAGCGCCGCAGAACAGGCCGACAAGGGTGAGCGCGATCTTGCCCGCCACCAGCCTGAGCGACAGGATATGGCTGCGGTCGTCATCGTCGCGCAGGTGACGGGCGGCGATCGCCTGCGGAATGCCGCTGCCTTGCGAGCCCGGGAAGAAGGCGTGCGCCAGCCAGGCGCACAGCACAAAGCCGAGCGGCGTGATGGCCAGCGGCAGATAGAAACGCCAGCCGCCGTCATTGCCGATCACGACATGAAACAGCGCCTGCGCCTTGTCGGCCAGCACGGCAAAGAGCACGCTGATCAAGCCGATCGAGATCGCACCGGCCCAGAACACCAGACGTGGCTGCCAGACGCGGCGCGAGGCCCACATGGCGCGCGAACGCCGCAGCATGGGGTGTTTTCGCGATTGGCCGGCCATGTCTATCCTCGGGGGAAAACCCAGCCCTAACACAGGCATGACGCCGATCAAGTGTGAGTCTGCCGATCGACGGGATCAAAAGCCCACCGTCGCGGTTGTGTCCCTTTGAACAAGGAGCCCGCAGTCATGAGCTATGTCAGATTCGCCGCGATGATCCTGGTTTCCACGGTCCTCATGTACGGGCTCATGTACCTGAACACCTATGCGCTGGATCATGTTTTCTTCAGCCAGACCCGGGTGTGGATGGCCATCGTGATGGGCGCCGCCATGGCCATCGTCATGATCGGCTTCATGTGGGGGATGTACGAGAGCGTGGCCGCGAATGTCGGCATCGTCATCGGCGGCATGCTGGTATTCGCTGGTGCCTTGTGGCTGGTCAGGAGCCAGGAAACCGTGAGCGACGTCTCTTACATGAAGGCCATGATCCCGCACCACTCGATCGCGATCATGACCAGCGAACGCGCCCATATCCGCGACCCGGAGGTGCGAAAGCTGGCGGACGGCATCATCGACGCCCAGGTGCGCGAGATCACGCAAATGAAGCGTCTGATCGCGCGGCTCGACGCCAATCCCGTGGCGGCCGGCGCTCCCGACCTGCCGTCCTACCGAGCCCTCGGGGCCGCGCCGCCACCGCCGGAAACCGACCAGAGCACCGGGATCGATACGCTCTCCATCGACAGGTAGGCGCGGGGATGGACGCGCGGAATATGGAAGCCGCTCGTCCCCGCCGGCCTCCAAGCCGGCGGGAAAATCCTTGCGGGATCGTCACATAGCCATTTTTTCACATTCGGCCTGGGTCTTCTTGGTCGAGGTGTCGATCATGTAGGCTTTGCCCTTGGCGTCGGTCATCATCATCATGCAGTGCTTGATCGGCTTGGCCATCTTCATCATGTCGGCGCCCATCTTCGCGTCCGGCGTCATGGTGCCCATATGCCCGTCGGGCATGATCGCCGTCACTTGCCCGCCTTTCATCATGCTCATGGTGCCCATCGTGTCCTCGGCAAACGCCTGCGAGGCGCAAAGAGCGGCGAAGCCGGCAACGACGGCGAGCTTGATCGATTTCATCCTGCATACTCCCATTCTGTAGGGGCACAGTTGCCCCATTCAGGGTTCGAAGGCGCGATGGGGATCGTTACGCCAACACGACTAAGTGATCGCCGCCAACGACATCGCGTCCCCCGGCGGCGATCGTCCTTCACGGGGACGGTGGCGATCGGGACACCGACGGCGGACCCCAGTTTGGCGTGCACGGCATGACTTCGCGCTCAACCTGTGCTATGCGCCGCGCTTCATATCGGGCCGATGGATGAAATCGGCCGCAAACCGCTTATATCTGTGCAACCATGACCCTTTCACTCGACCTTACCGCCGAAGGCGCCCGTGACGCCTTGCGCGGCCGTGCCGCGCGGACCGAAAAGCCATCGCTGATCGGCCTCACGCGGACGGAACTCGCCGCCGCTCTTGTCGAATCCGGCACCGTGCCGGAGCGCCAGGCAAAGATGCGCGCCCAGCAGCTCTGGCACTGGATGTATGTGCGTGGCGTTTCCGACTTCGCCGGCATGTTCAACATCTCCAAGGATCTGCGCGCCGAACTCGACAAGCATTTCACCGTCGCCCGGCCCGAGATCGTCGAGGAGCAGATTTCCGCCGACGGCACGCGAAAGTGGCTGTTCCGCTTTCCGCCCCGCGGCGCCGGCCGGCCGGTCGAGATCGAGACCGTCTATATCCCCGAGGAAGGCCGTGGCACGCTCTGCATCTCCTCGCAGGTCGGCTGCACGCTGACCTGTTCGTTCTGCCACACCGGCACGCAGAAGTTGGTGCGCAACCTGACCGCGGAAGAAATCCTGGCGCAGTTGCTCACCGCGCGCGACCGGCTCGGCGACTTCCCCGACCGCGACACGCCGGATGGCGCCATCGTGCCGGCCGAGGGCCGGAAAGTGTCCAACATCGTCATGATGGGCATGGGCGAGCCGCTCTATAATTTCGAGGCGGTGAAGAAGGCGCTGCTGATCGCCTCCGACGGCGACGGCCTGTCCCTGTCGAAGCGTCGCATCACGCTGTCGACCTCCGGCGTCGTGCCCGAGATTTTCCGCACCGGCGAGGAGATCGGCGTCATGCTGGCGATCTCGCTGCATGCGACGAATGACGATCTGCGCGACCTTCTGGTGCCGATCAACAAGAAGTATCCGCTGAAGGAGCTGATCGCCGCCTGCCGCGCCTATCCCGGCCTCTCCAACGCCAAGCGCATCACCTTCGAATATGTGATGCTGAAGGACGTCAACGATTCCATCGAGGACGCCAAGGGGCTGATCAAGCTGCTCAAGGGGATTCCGGCCAAGATAAACCTGATCCCGTTCAACCCGTGGCCGGGTACCAACTACCAGTGCTCGGACTGGGAGACGATCGAGAAGTTCGCCGACTACATCAACAATGCCGGCTATGCCTCGCCGATCCGCACGCCACGCGGCCGCGACATCCTGGCCGCCTGCGGCCAGCTGAAGTCGGAATCGGAACGCATGCGCAAGGTCGACCGGCTGGCGCTGGAAGCCATGATGATCGCGGGGCACGGCGAGGTGTGAGCCGTCTCGCCGCCGGCCTCACACGCTTCGCCATGATCGCAGTCGGCTACCTCGCCGCCGTGCTGACCTCAATCCTGGTGCCGGTACTGCTGATCGTTCTTCTGGCAGGGATCGAGGACGGCAACTGGTCGATCATTTTCACATTCGACTGGCTGGCCTCCTTCCCGCTCGCCGTGTTGACCGTGGCGATCTGCGCGCTGCTGATCGTCGGCCCGGCGATCTTCGTCGCCGAACGGCTGGCGCTGCGAGGATGGTTCTACTTCGCCGTCACGGGCGCGGTCACGTCGATCGCCTTTGGTGTTTTTGTGCCGGGCTCCGCCGGAGGCTTCGTTTTCAATCCGGGCTTCCTGGGTTTTCTGGCCGCCGCCGGCATTGCCGCCGGCTGGGTCTACTGGCTTCTGGCCGGACGCAGCTCCGGTCGTCTCACGGGCAGTGATCCCCGATGAACCGTCTCGTCGCCTGCATCGTGCGCTTCGCCATCATCCTATTCGGTTATGCCATCGCCTCGCTGGCGGCGAGCGCCTTCCTCAACATCCTGTTCCTGGCCTCGCTCGGCTACGCGCCGGCGCAAGCGCATCCGGCGGCAACGGCATCGCTCTATTTTTCAATTCCCTTCGTCGCCCTGTTCGTCGCCTATTTCGGCTTCATGCCGGCGGCGATCATCATCCTGATTGCCGAAATCCTCGGCCGGCGCGACTGGTTGTTCTACGCGCTCGCCGGCGCGGTGGTAGCGGGGGTTTTCCTCGGCCTCGTCGACAATGTCCGCGATTCCCCTTTCGCGGTCACCGAAGCCAGCGCCATCATGGCGGTGCTCGGTGGCGGCATGGTCGGTGGGATCTTCTATTGGCTTGCCGCCGGGCGCTGGGCGGGAAGCTGGCGGAAGGTCTCTACTTTGCCTGAGCCGTCAGAATCTTGAGCGCGAACGCCGAGAACACGCCGGCGAAGAGATAGTCGACCACCCGCGTCACACGGGGGCTGGCTTTCATCGCCGCCGAGAATTTTTCCGCCGCCAGCACCATCGGTACCGTCACCGGGATCGACAGCACGATGAACATGGAGCCGAGGAAGAACAGCTTCCCCGGCGCGTTCGGATCGTGCGCGGAGACGAATTGCGGCAGGAAGGTCATGAAGAACAGGATGATCTTCGGGTTGAGCAAATTGACGCCGAGTCCCGCCGCCCAGCTGCGCAACAAGGAAATCCGCGGGCCGGTCTTCTTTTCCGGCGAGAAAGCCGAGCCCTTGGCGATCGCCTGCCAGGCGAGGAAGACGAGATAGCCGGCGCCAAAGATCTTCAGCACGAAAAAAGCCATCGGCGAGGCGACGATCAGCGCCGAGACGCCGACCACCACCAGCGTGGTGTGGATCAGCGTGCCGCACAGCGCGCCGGCCATCGAGGCAAAGCCGGTGGCGCGGCCCTGGCTCAGCGTGCGCGACACGAACAGCGTCATGTCGGGGCCTGGCGTGATCGCCAGGATCACGGTGGCGATGGCGAACTGGATCAGCGTGGTGGTGTCGGGAATGAAGGACATGGCAGGCCCCGGGGGAACGCGTCGGCTATACAGGACCCGTCTCGCCGGCGCCAGATGGGGCCAGCGCGTCCTCCGGTGGAGTGGAGCGGTTCGGCCAGTTTCGCCAGCTTACATTTCGCCAGCTTACAGGCGGCGGTCTTGAGCGCCTGGTAACCGGCGGCATGGCCCCGGGATCGGTCCTCCCGATCAAGCCCGGCGTCGTACTGCCGCGCTGGATCAGCAACCTTGCGCCGCGTGCGCTTGCTCGCTTTGCCGTTCCTGCTAAAAGGCGCTCCGACAATCCGTGACGCCTTGCCTCAGGCGTCCACCTTTCGACGGAGCAGAAATGTCCAAGATCAAAGACGTCAAGAAGGTCGTGCTCGCCTATTCCGGCGGCCTCGACACATCCATCATTCTGAAATGGCTGCAGACCGAACTCGGCGCCGAAGTCGTCACCTTCACCGCCGATCTCGGCCAGGGCGGCGAACTGGAGCCGGCGCGCCGCAAGGCCGAGATGATGGGGATCAAGGACATCCGCGTCGTCGACGTACGCGAGGAATTCGTCGCCGACTTCGTCTTCCCTATGTTCCGCGCCAACACCGTCTATGAAGGCACCTATCTCCTGGGCACCTCGATCGCGCGGCCGCTGATCTCCAAGCACCTGGTCGAGATCGCCAGGGAAACCGGCGCCGACGCCATCGCGCATGGCGCCACCGGCAAGGGCAACGACCAGGTCCGTTTCGAGCTTTCGGCCTATGCGCTCAACCCCGACATCAAGGTCATCGCGCCGTGGCGCGACTGGTCGTTCAAATCGCGCACCGACCTGATGAACTTCGCCGAACAGCACCAGATCCCGGTGCCGAAGGACAAGAGGGGCGACGCACCGTTCTCCGTCGACGCAAATCTGCTGCACTCGTCCTCCGAGGGCAAGGTGCTGGAAGACCCATGGAGCGAGCCGCCGGAATTCGTGCACCAGCGCACCGTGTCGCCGATGGACGCGCCGGATGCCGTCACCGAGATCGAGATCGAATTCCTGAAGGGCGACCCGGTCGCGCTCAACGGCAAGAAGCTGTCGCCGGCCACCATGCTGGCGGCGCTCAACGATCTCGGCCGCGACAATGGCGTAGGCCGGCTCGACCTGGTCGAGAACCGTTTCGTCGGCATGAAATCGCGAGGCGTGTATGAAACGCCGGGCGGCACCATCCTGATCGTGGCCCATCGCGCCATCGAATCGATCACGCTCGACCGGGGTGCCGCGCACCTCAAGGACGAGTTCATGCCGCGCTACGCGGAGCTCATCTACAACGGCTTCTGGTTCTCGCCCGAGCGCCTGATGCTGCAGGCGATGATCGACAAGAGCCAGGAAGACGTCGAAGGCACGGTGCGGCTGAAGCTCTACAAGGGCAATGTCATGGTCACCGGCCGCAAGTCTGGGAAGACGCTCTATTCCGACGCGCTGGTCACCTTCGAGGACGACCGTGGCGCCTATGACCAGAAGGACGCCGCCGGCTTCATCCGCCTCAATGCGCTGAGGCTGCGGACATTGGCCGCGCGCAACCGCAACAGCTAGACGGAATGCGCTGTCTCGGTCGATGCCCGGTGCCGCTGCTCTTTCTGGCGGCGCCGGTCATGGCTGGGGACTTCGCGCCCACCTCCCTGGACCTCGCCGCCCTCATCGAATGCAGGGCCGATCTGCCGGCGTATAATGGTCTTGCCCTCTGGCTGGGCGGTGAGCCGGACGCGGCGCAGACCCTTGGCTGGAAGGAGGTCGCTTCCGGCAATCCCTTCCTGCGGCAGTATCGATTGTCGGCCCCGGTCCATGTCTTCGGGCGCGAGACCGCGACGATCGTCTTTACCGCGACAGGGCCGATGGCCGTGCTTGATGGCATCGCCGCGCCGGACCTCGCCCGCCAGCTCGACGTCCCGGCGACGGTCTCGACGCCGGACAAGTTCCTCGGCGAGAAGGTCATGGCCGAAAGCAGCGAGGACGCCGGCGGCGTGAGCCTTGCCACGCGCATCACGCTCAACGTCTCGACCGTCGAGTCCCACCCCGGCAGGACGCTGGCCGGCTGTTCCTATGCGCTCGACGTGAAATGAAACCCGGCGCGGTGGCCGGGTTTTTCGTTCAATGGCCGTGCGGATCGATCAATCAGCGTCGATCGCGGTGGCGATGCGGGCGATGGCCTGCTGATAGACGCTTGCCGAATTCCAGCCGGCGATCGCGCCCATATTCGACTGCGCGCTGGCGCCAGCCCGCCAGCCGTGACCCTTGAGGAAGTTGGCGGTGGAGGCCAAAGCGATCGCCTTGTCGCGCAGGTTTCCGCTGCCTACCGCATACTTCAAGACATTTCCGGGCAGGAACTGCGTGTGGCCGATCTCGCCATGCATGGCGCCGACCGACGAGGCGGTCAACGCTCCGCGATCAACCAGCTTCAGGGCCGCGATGGCATGCGGGTGAAAATAGTCGGGCCGGCGGCAATCATAGGCAAGCGTCACAATGGCGGAGACTGTGTTCTGGTTGCCCATGGAAGCACCGAAGCCGGTTTCCATGCCCCAGATGGCGAGCAGCACGCCCGGCGACACGCCGTAGTTGGCTTCAATCTGGTTGAACAGCGCTGCGTTCGACTTCTTCAGCGAACGGCCCTTGGAGATGATCGCCGACCCGCCGCGGCGTTTCATGAAATCGTCCACCGAGCCGCTGAAAGCCTTGTGGATGGCGCGGTCGGCGGAGATCGTCCTTGTTGCGTAGGTCGCGCCGGCCAGAGCGGCCAGACCCCTCGACCCGACACCTTCGGACTTGGCCTCGGCGGCGAAGTCCTGTTTCCAGGCGTCGAAGCCGGCGCCGGTCTTGCCGCAGCTGGCCGCCGCTTGCGCGCCGGTTGCCAGCCCCAGCACCGCCACCACCGCCGCCGCTAAAATCCTACCCTTGGCACGAAATGCCATGTTGTTCTCCTGGTTGCCTGATTCACGTCCCGTTTGCGAATTTGCCAGCGAAACGCGCATTTGTCACCGTCTGTGGCGCGATGCTGGCGAATGCCGGGGAATTTGCCTACGATCAAGTGATTATTATGGCGAGTGTCAGGCATGAAAGACGCTGATGCCGCCCATGGACCGGGGCAGGCGCGCCTGGACCGGCGAAGCAAAATAGTCGCGCTGGACCGCGGAACACCGGCCGGTGGTTCGCGTTTGGGCACGGGCCGCCATGATCCCTTCCTATGAATCATGCATCCCTTTCAGATGAATCATACATCCCTTCTGACGAATTGAGACCGAGATGAAACTTTTCGACTGCCCGCATTGCGGCCACCGTCTCTATTTCGAGAATGCCCAGTGCCTGAACTGCAGCAGTCTCGTGCTCTATGATCCCGAGGGCGCGCGCTTTGTCTTGTCCGGCGTCGACGGCGCGATCCAGTGCACCAATGCCGATGAATGCGCCTGCAACTGGATGGCCGAGCCGGGACAGGTCTTCTGCCGGGCCTGCGTGCTGAACCAGCTGATCCCGGATCTCTCGGTCGATGGCAATCGCCGCCGCTGGATTCGCGTCGAGGCGGCGAAGAAGCGCGCCATCTATTCGCTGCTCGCCTTCGGCCTGCCGGTGGCGCCCAAGCAGAGCCCGACGGACGAGATCGGGCTGGCCTTCGACTTCCTCGCCGATCCGATCGGCGGCGGCCCGGGCGGCGAACGGATTCTCACTGGTCACGACAACGGCCTGATCACGCTGAACGTCGCCGAAGCCGATTCAGCCGAGCGCGAAAAACGTCGCGTCCAGATGGGTGAGAATTACCGCACGCTGCTCGGCCATTTCCGCCACGAGCTCGGCCACTATTACTGGGACCGCCTGATCCGCGACGATCCGCAAAGGCTGGAAGCGTTCCGCGCCTTGTTCGGCGACGAGCGTGCCGACTACGAACAGGCGCTGAAGGCTTATTACGCCAATGGCGCGGCACCCGACTGGCAGCAAGACCACATCTCGGCCTACGCCACCTCGCATCCGTGGGAGGACTGGGCCGAGACCTGGGCCCACCACCTGCACATTACCGACACGCTGGAGATGGTCCATGCGCTGAACTTCCCGCTCGGCCGGCTGGAGACGGTGGAGACGAACGAACTGCCGCGGGGCGATACCGGGGGCGAGCCGCAGGCAGCACCCTCGGAGCCCGCCAACACACCCGAGCCCTTCGACAAGATCCTTGCCCGCTGGCTGGTGCTGTCGGAAGCCTCCAATTCGATCAACCGCTGCATGGGCCTACCCGACCTCTACCCCTTCGTCATTTCGGACGCGACCGCGCGGAAACTGGCGTTCGTACACGATCTTCTGACCGGCTTGCCGATGGAGGCCGGAACAAATCGTGAGTTGGCTCGCGCATTTTAGCCGGAACGCATGCGCTGCTGTCCCGTTGTCACCGCCGAGGGACTGTGAAACGGAGAGAACCCATGAAATCCTTATTGTTTCCCGCAATAGCCGGGATGCTGACCGCAATGTCGGGCGCGGCATTGGCCGATACCGCTGTCTCGGCAGTCACCGATCTCAACGTGCGTGCCGGTCCCGGCCCGCAATATCCTGTCATTGGCGTTCTCGCCGCAGGCCAGTCGGCGACGCTCAACGGCTGCATCGAAAACAGCAAATGGTGCACCATCGCCGAAGCTGGCGGCCAGGGCTGGGTCTATTCCGACTACGTCACCGCCGATTTCGGCGGCAGCCGCGTGGTGCTGACGCAGCGCCGCTCCGCCGTTGCCGTGGTCTCGCCGCCGGACGACATCGGCAACTATTCGACCGACTATACCGGTGCGATCATTTCCAGCGATCCGGTGGTTGGCGACTTTCCAGCGCCGCCGGCCGCGGTACGGACCTATGTCGACACCCATCGCCTCGACCCCGTCTATCTCGACGGCGAGGTGGTCACCGGCGCGACCCTGCCCGATACGGTCGAGCTGCGCGAAATTCCTGACTACAACTACCGCTACGTCTATGTGAACGGCCAGCGGGCGCTGATCGATCCGCAGACACGGCGCATCATGTACGTCGTGCGTTGACGCGATGCCGGCGGTCGCCGAAGCGGCCGCCGGCGAAACCTGGATTGGCGACCGCGGCAGGCTGGCCCGCGCCTGCGTTCCGGGGCAATCGGAGTGCGCGTATTCCTGCTGATATCGATTCCGGTTCCCGAAACCATCAGCTGGATCAAGCAGCGATGGATTGGGATCGAGGACAAGCGTGACGATCGACGACACTGCCTTCGAGCGCTATCGCAACACGCCGACCGCCAGGACGACCTTGCCGCGCCTGTTGCTGGGAACGCTGATCGTCGTCCTGTTCTGGGGCGCCACCACCGCGGCCGTGCTGTTCGGTGGCACCCATGTT
Source organism: Mesorhizobium sp. B2-3-14 (assembly GCF_006442175.1). Classification (NCBI taxonomy): domain Bacteria; kingdom Pseudomonadati; phylum Pseudomonadota; class Alphaproteobacteria; order Hyphomicrobiales; family Phyllobacteriaceae; genus Mesorhizobium; species Mesorhizobium sp. B2-3-14. The sequence goes on from NZ_VFVP01000008.1 coordinate 138,992, forward strand.
TACTTCGCCTGGCAGGGGGCGGCGGCTTCGCCATACGGCATTGAAGGTTTTCTCGCCTCGCCCATCGGCATCCTCTGCGCGCTCGCCTCTTTCGCGGGGATCTGGATCGGCCTGTGGATCGTGATGCGCTGGGTGCATGGCGAGCCGCTGTCGGCGCTGCTTGGCGCCGGCCGCCGCGTAGCGCGACCGGACTTCCTCAAGGGGCTGATCGCGGTGCTGATCACCTCGGCCTTGTCCGAAATCCTGTTCTATCTGCTGCAGCCCGGCATTGCGCGCGGCACGATCAGCCTGTCGTCATGGCTGCTGTTCGCGATCCCGATCGCCGCGCTCACCTTGCTGCAGACTTCGTCGGAGGAGGTGCTGTTTCGCGGCTACCTGCTGCGTGGCCTGGCCAATCGGTTCAGAAGCCCGTGCGTCTGGGCGCTGCTGCCCGGCCTGCTGTTCACCTCGCTGCACTGGAGCGGCGGTTCGTCGGCCGCCATCAACGCCAGCGTGCTGGTGTCGATCGCTGCCTTCGCACTGCTTCTGACGCTCGTGGTCTACGCCACCGGCAATCTCGGCGCGGCCCTTGGCGCTCATCTTGGCAACAACCTCACCGGCTTCCTGCTGATCTCGCATCAGGAGAGCTACAATTCCTTCGCCTTGTTCACCGCAAAGCCGCTCGAAGGGCCGGGCTGGATGATATCGGATGCGATCCTCATTGCGCTCATCGGTATTGCCTGCAGCCTGCTGACGATTGTCTTGCTGCTGCATCCGCGCTCGCCGCTGAAGGTCACGGCCGAGGTTCCAAACGCCGTGGGTGCTGCTTGATCGCTGCCCGGAAAACATCGCAACACCGGCCTTGCCTTGACTCTCGCGCCAAATTCCTGTCTACAGCCCACCAATTCCGCGACGAGTATCCCTCCGAGCAAGCCGACCAGGATGCCGAAACCTCTTTGAGGCCGAGTGCTGTAAACAGATCCTGGAGGCCAACACCCGGCAGCGCTGTGCGCCCCCGGGTGCTTTTTGGTTTTGGGCTTTTGCTTGGACTGGCTTTTGCTTGGAGACTGGGCGCGAACGCATTACCTCTCGGGCACCATCCGGTGCCAGGGAAAAGGAAAACGAATGTTTGAATCGCTGCAGGAGCGTCTTGGCTCCATCCTGAACGGCCTGACCGGCCGCGGCGCGCTGTCGGAGGCTGATGTCTCGGCAGCGCTGCGCGAGGTGCGCCGTGCGCTGCTCGAGGCCGACGTGGCGTTGGAAGTGGTGCGATCCTTCACCGACAAGGTGCGCGAGAAGGCCGTCGGCGCCGCGGTGCTGAAGTCGATCAAGCCGGGGCAGATGGTCGTCAAGATCGTCCATGACGAGCTGGTCGACATGCTCGGCGCCGAGGGTGTCGCCATCGACCTCAACGCACCGGCCCCGGTCGTCATCATGATGGTCGGCCTGCAGGGCTCCGGCAAGACCACCACTTCGGCCAAGATCGCCAAGCGGCTGACCGAGCGGCAGAACAAGAAGGTCCTGATGGCCTCGCTCGACACGCGGCGTCCGGCCGCGCAGGAGCAGCTGCGCCAGCTCGGCGAGCAGGTCAAGGTGGCGACGCTGCCTGTTATCGCAGGCCAGAACCCGGTCGATATCGCCAAGCGCGCCGTGCAGGCGGCCAAGCTCGGCGGCCATGACGTCGTCATCCTCGACACCGCCGGCCGCACCCATATCGACGAGCCGCTGATGGTCGAGATGGCCGACATCAAGAAGGTGTCGAGCCCGCACGAGATCCTGCTGGTCGCCGATTCGCTGACCGGCCAGGACGCCGTCAACCTGGCGAAGAGCTTCGACGAGCGCGTCGGTATCACCGGCCTGGTGCTGACCCGCATGGACGGCGACGGCCGTGGCGGTGCCGCGCTGTCGATGCGCGCCGTCACCGGCAAGCCGATCAAGCTGATCGGCACCGGCGAAAAGATGGACGGGCTGGAGGAATTCCACCCCAAGCGCATCGCCGACCGCATCCTGGGCATGGGCGACATCGTCAGCCTGGTCGAAAAAGCCGCCGAGAACATCGATGCCGAGCAGGCGGCGGCGATGGCCAAGAAGATGCAGTCGGGCAAGTTCGACCTGAACGACCTCGCCCAGCAGCTTCAGCAGATGTCGAAGATGGGCGGCATGGGCGGCATCATGGGCATGATGCCCGGCATGGGCAAGATGAAGGACCAAATGGCCGCCGCCGGCCTCGACGACAAGATGTTCGGTCGCCAGCTCGCCATCATCTCCTCAATGACGAAGGCCGAGCGCGCCAATCCCGACATTCTCAAGCACTCGCGCAAGAAGCGCATCGCCGCTGGCTCCGGCACCGATGCCGCCGAGATCAACAAGCTCCTGAAGATGCATCGCGGCATGGCCGACATGATGAAGGCGATGGGCGGCAAGGGCAAAGGCGGTGGCCTGATGCGTGGCATGATGGGTGGCCTTGCCTCCAAGATGGGCCTCGGCGGCATGATGCCCGGTGGCGGAATGGGCGGCATGATGGGCGGCGGCATGCCCGATCTGTCGAAGATGGACCCCAAGCAGCTCGAAGCCTTGCAGAAGCAGGCGCAGGCCGCCGGCCTCGGCGGCATGAAGGGCCTGCCCGGCGGTCTTCCCGGCGGCGGCTTGCCCGGCCTGCCCGGCGGCATGAAGCTTCCCGGCCTTGGCGGCGGTGGCGGCCTGCCCGGTCTCGGCAAGAAAAAGTGAGGACGCTATGAACGAAGAAAAGGACATGGCCGACGCCCGCACCATCCTGGCCGGCTACCGCGCCTCGATCGACAACATCGACGCGGCCCTCATCCACATGCTCGCCGAGCGCTTCCGCTGCACCAAGGCGGTTGGCGTGCTGAAGGCCGAGCATGGCCTGCCGCCGGCCGACCCGGCGCGCGAGCAGCAGCAGATCGCCCGCCTGCGCCAGCTGGCGCATGACGCGCATCTCGACCCGGATTTCGCGGAGAAATTCCTCAACTTCGTCGTCCGCGAAGTGATCCGGCACCACGAACAGATCGCCGCTGCCAACGGCGTGACGAAAACGGGTTGAAGAAACCCTGACTTATCAAACGAAATCAGAGCTTTTAGGAGAAAAGAAATGGCACTGAAGATCAGACTGGCCCGTGCGGGCTCGAAGAAGCGTCCTTACTACCACGTCGTCGTTGCCGACGCCCGTTCGCCTCGCGACGGCCGGTTCATCGAGTCGCTCGGCTCGTGGAACCCGCTGCTGCCGAAGGACGGCGAGCGCATCAAGGTCGACGCCGACCGCGTCAAGCATTGGCTGTCGCACGGCGCCCAGCCGACCGACCGCGTGCTGCGCTTCCTCGATGAGGCCGGCCTCGCCAAGCGCGAAGCCCGCTCCAACCCGAAGAAGGCCGAGCCCGGCAAGAAGGCGCAGGAACGCGCCGCCCTGCTGAAGAAGGCCCAGGAAGACGCCGCTGCCGCCGTCGCCTCGGCCGCTGCCGCACCGGCCGAAGCGGAAGCCGCTACCGCGGAGTAATCGCTTCCTATTCATTGCGGGAACAAAACGGCGGGTCAAAAGCCCGCCGTTTTGTTGTTTGCATTTGTCACTCACCTGCCCTTTGCTGTTTCATTGGAAAGCTTCTGATTTCCGGCTGAGGATCGGATGGACGAACGGGCAGTCGCGGAGGAAATCCTGTCCGGCTTCGTCGCCGGAACCCTGTTGCGATGCCCCGAGGCCACGACAGGTGTCGTGGTGCTGAGCGGATCGAGCGGCCGCGTCGACGTCGGGCGCGCCAGGCTGTTTGCCGATGTGGGCGTCTCTGCCCTTGCCCTCCGGTGGTTTGGCGGCCAAGACCAGATCCCAGGCATATGCGAATCCCCCTGGAGATTTTTTTCGCCGCGACCGACCGTCTTGTCGGTTTGGGATGCCGGCGTATCGTTTATGTCGGCACGTCCAAAGGTGCCGAGGCGGCCTTGCTCGTGGCGGCGCATGACCCGCGCATCGACGCCGTTGTCGCGATCAGCCCGACATCGGTGGTCTGGGGAAACATCGGGCCGGGCCGCGACGGCGTCAGCTGGCCCGAGCGGTCGTCGTGGACACTCAAGGGACTGCCGTGCCCCTTTGTTCCAGCCGACCCAAATTGGAAAGCAAGCTACGTCGATGGCCTCGTGTCCTACCGAGGGCTTTTCGAACACTGCCTGACCGCTTTCAAGGAGGAGGCCGACAGGGCCGCCATTCCCGTCGAGGAAATTTCGGCGACGGTCATGCTGATCGCGGGCGGCGACGACGCGCTGTGGCCGTCCCTGGAATTTGCCGCGTCGATTGTCCAGCGTCGGCAAGACGCCGGAAAGGCCACGCGCCTGGTTTCGGCCCCCGGCGCCGGCCACCGCATCGTCCTGCCTGGCGAAACCACCCCGCGCTCAAGCTCGCATGCGCATGGCGGCAATGACCGCGCCGATGCGGATCTGGGACGGGACGCCTGGCGATACATTCAGGATCTGTTGTAGCGCGGCTCGCGGCGGCGGCTGTCTCAAGCGAGTCGCGGTCAATTCATCGATCGAAAACGGCGGGTAAAAACCCCGCCGTTTTGCTCTTCATGTTTGGACTGAGGCCGATCAATAACCGCTTGGGCAGCGATCGACATAGACCCGACCATGGCGATCGCGGTACCGGCATTGGCCGCTTTCGCTGGCATGGCCGATCAGCGCGCCGGCCACGGCGCCGACCGCACCGCCGACAACAGCGCCCTGCACCGGATCTCCGGCCACGGCCGCGCCAACCGCAGCACCGCCCAGGCCGCCCACGGCAGCCCCTTTTTCCGTTTGCGAACATGCACCCAGTGCCGTCGTCAGCACCAGAATGGTCAGTATTTTCTTCATTTGTCGTTCCTCTCACACGCGGATCGCCGTCTTGCCGCCAAGTGCTTAACTCTCAGACGGCTAATTTGATCCCGAGGAGAACGAAGATCGCGACGCCGCTCGCCCAAACAGACCGCATCGGCGGTATCGCCACCCGATGGCGTGCAGGCGAAGTGGACGCTGTTCTTGGCTCGGAACAGCTATCGGCTGAACGGGATCAGCGCACGAACCCTGGGGTCGCGCAGATAGAGGCCGCCCCATAGGATGATGCCGAGATAGACGCCGAACAGCATGTGCGAGAACAGCGGATTGCCGATGCGCGCATTGGTGGCGATGGCGCCGCCCATATAGGCGGTGAGCAGGAGGGCGCCGAGCACGGAGGTGCGCGGCAGCGCGTAGAGCGCGGTCGAGACCAGGCCGATGACGCCCAGCATGCGCGCGACGTTGGGATCGGCTGGCCACCCAAGCGGCACCATCGTCTGGGTGACCACGTCGAGCGGCGGCAGCTTGATGGCGCCGTCGAAGATCATGAACAGGACGATGAGGCCGCTGAGCGCCCGGCCGGTCCACAGGGCGCCAGCCGAGACGGGCGCGGTTTGAGAAATGCTCATTGGGTGTCCTCCTGATGGTCAGCCCCTTTTTCGGTGGGTCGAACCAAGGACGTTCCATGAGGCGTCGATCCGACAAATGTTCGGATTTTTGACGATGCGGCGTTACGAAAGATAGAACTTTTCGGCCGACAGCATCTTTGGTGGCGTCTCGCCCAAGGCCTCGAACACCGAGATTTCGCAGACCCGGCACAGGCCGTCGAGCGCGAGGTCGTTGGCTTCGGTGCCAAACGGATCCTCAAGCTCTTCCGAAAGCGCGTCGAGGCCGAAGAAAGTGTAGGCGATCAGCGCCGTGAACAATGGCGTTGCCCAACCGGTGGTCGAGATCAGGCCAATCGGCAGCAGCAGGCACACGATATAGGCCGTGCGGTGCACCAGCAGCGTGTAGGCGAAGGGTAAGGGCGTGCCGGCGATCCGCTCGCAGCCGGCCTGGATGGCGGTGATTGACGCCAGCCTCTCATCCAGAATGCGGAAACCGATCGTGTCGAGGTCGCCAGCCCGGCGCTGCGCATTGGCACGGCGGCCCATGCGCCTGACCATCTCGTCCGCCGGATTGGCGAAACTAGCGGCCGTCCCGGCTTCAGCCTCGATGAAGGCATGGACCTCCTTGACGCTGTCGATCTTGCGCAACTGGCCGCGCAGAAAATGACAGAAGGCCAGCGCTTCCATCAGCAGGGCGCGCTGCTCGGCCCGATCGGGAATGAGGCTTGTCGTGGCGCGGGCCAGATTGCGGATTTCGAAGACCAGCGCGCCCCACAGTTTGCGCGCCTCCCACCAGCGATCATAGGCGGCGTTGTTGCGAAACGACAGATAGATCGACAAGGTCACGCCCACCAGTCCGAAAGGCGTGATGTTGAAGACGCCGAGATCGAGCTGGAACCGGCGTGCCACGACGAGGATGACCGCCGAATAGATCGCGAAGCCGAAAATCTGCGGCAGGATGCGTGGCACCACCGAACCGCGCATGATGAAGAACAGCTGCAGGAAGGTGGGGCGCGGACGAACGATCATTCGGGAGCCTTTCACGGACCGGCGTCGGCCCTCAGCTCCTGTATTGTGCGATGCGGCCGTCATGCAAGCCCGGCCGCCGCCGACATTGCCATGTCGTCCGTGTGTCGACTACCGGTGTGTGCTGTTTGCGGATATTGAGAAGCTGCTGCCGTCCCGATGCAGGCGAGAAAAAATGACGGGCGAGACCGATCTGAGCACTCTGTTGGCGTCGATGACGCCGGAACTGCGCGATGGCATCTATGTCTTCGCCACGCTGCCGCCTGGCGTTCCACAGCCCGAAGGCCTCGAACCGGTCATGGCGTTTCGGGAGCGCGAAGGCACGACGCTGATCGTGACGGAGGAAGCCGCCCGGAGCACGGAACTGACCGCCTCGTTCCGCTGCCGGATGATCACGCTGAACGTCCACTCATCGCTGGAAGCCGTCGGCTTCCTCGCCGCCATCACCGCGCGCCTCGCCGCCGCCGGCATGGGCGTCAATCCGGTCTCGGGTTTTTACCACGACCATCTGTTCGTGCCGGCTGGGCGGGCGGAGGAGGCGATGGCGGTGCTGCGCGAACTGGCCAGGAATAGCGCGGGCTGAAAAATGGGGCAGAGCGGCTAATCTCATGAGTCGGCAGCGCCAAAATTAGCAAGGCCGGCGCCGCCCCTCATCCGCCCGCCGGCACCTTCTCCCCGTATGGTGACGGGGTGAAGAGAGCCAACGGCCGGAGGCCGAGCCCGCGACGGCGGGCCGCCGGTCGTCCGGCGCCCTCGCGGAGGGCCAGCCGCGGCAGCGGCGATACGGCCCGTGAGCGGGATTAAGCCGCCTTCTTCTTCGGCTGGATAAGGCCGCGCTCTACCAGGAGCTCGGCGATCTGCACGGCGTTCAGCGCCGCGCCCTTGCGCAGATTGTCGGAGACGATCCACATCGACAGGCCGTTGTCGATGGTCGAATCCTCGCGGATGCGCGAGATGAAGGTGGCGTCCTCGCCGGCCGATTCCAGCGGCGTGATGTAGCCGCCATCCTCGCGCTTGTCTAAGACCTGGCAGCCCGGCGCATCACGCAGGATGTCGCGCGCCTCATCGGCGGTGATCGGCTTCTCGAACTCGATGTTGACCGCTTCCGAATGGCCGATGAACACCGGCACGCGCACGCAGGTCGCCGTCAGCTTGATCTTGGGATCGAGCATCTTCTTGGTCTCGGCGACCATCTTCCATTCTTCCTTGGTAAAACCGTCATCGAGGAAGACGTCGATATGCGGGATGACGTTGAAGGCGATGCGCTTGGTGAACTTCTTGACGTCGACGCTGTCGGCGACGAACACCGCACGCGTCTGCGTGAACAGCTCGTCCATGCCTTCCTTGCCGGCGCCGGACACCGACTGGTAGGTGGCGACGACGACGCGCTTGATGGTGGCGAAATCATGCAGCGGCTTCAGCGCCACGACGAGCTGCGCCGTCGAGCAATTCGGGTTGGCGATGATGTTCTTGCGTGTGAACAGCGAGATCGCGTCCGGGTTAACCTCGGGCACGATCAGCGGCACGTCCTGGTCGTAACGGAAGGCCGACGAATTATCGATGACGACGCAGCCCTGCTTGCCGATCTTCGGCGACCATTCCTTGGAGACATTGCCGCCGGCCGACATGATGCAGATGTCAGTGTCGGAAAAATCATACTGGTCGAGCGGCCTGACCTTCAGCGTGCGGTCGCCGAACGACACTTCCGTGCCCATGCTGCGCCGCGAGGCGAGCGCCACGACTTCGCTCACTGGAAAGCCGCGCTCTTCCAGGATGTTGAGCATTTCCCGGCCCACATTGCCCGTGGCGCCGACTATCGCAACCTTGAAACTCATAAAAATCTCCTGTCCCTCTCCGCTTGGTTTTTGGAGAAAACCCGCCGGCCAAGTGCGGGTTCCGTCCCCCGGGCCGGACCCGGGAGAGGGTGGTTAGGCCAAGGGAATCACACCGTTTTGGTGGTGGTTTTGGTGGTTTTCTTGGCCAAGAATGGGGTTTTGCCGGAACGAGGCGACGCAGAGACGCGCCCGGCCCAATGGTTCGCATTGAGGCTGGGGGCATCGAATGCAAGAAGAGCCATCAAAAGGCCGCGCATCGAAAAACGATCCCGTTCGAAGCGGGCTTTTACGCGGTTTGCGGCAGGAGTCAATTGGCGGTACGCCGCATAGCCTTCACGGCACCCTGTACAAGAAGGGCGGCAGGAAGTACGAACGGCCAAGATTGTTTGGCTGGCGCCGCCAGCCCCCCGGCATGTGCTCCATGATGAGCGCAGAACCCTGAATTCCGAAAGAACGAGATGTCCAACTTCGATGGTATTGTTCCCGCGCTGGCACAAGCGCTGGAAAAACGCGGTTATTCCGACCTGACACCGGTGCAGAAGGCGGTGCTGGAGCTCGGCCAGGCCGACGCGCTGGTGTCGGCGCAGACCGGCTCGGGCAAGACCGTCGCCTTCGGCCTTGCGATGGCGCCGACGCTGCTCGACGGCGCGGAACGTTTCGGCCCGGCAGCGGCCCCGCTGGCATTGGCGGTGGCGCCGACACGCGAACTGGCGCTGCAGGTGACGCGCGAGCTCGAATGGCTCTATGAGCCAACCGGCGCCACGGTGGCGTCCTGCGTCGGCGGCATGGATATGCGCACCGAACGGCGCGCGCTGGAGCGCGGCGCCCATATCGTCGTCGGCACGCCCGGCCGGCTGCGCGACCACATCACGCGGCATTCGCTCGACATGTCGACGCTGAAGGCCGTGGTTCTCGACGAGGCCGACGAGATGCTCGACCTCGGCTTTCGCGAGGACCTCGAATTCATCCTCGATGCCGCACCGGCCGAGCGCCGGACGCTGATGTTCTCGGCCACCGTGCCGCGCTCCATCGCCACGCTCGCACAGGGCTATCAGCGCGATGCCGTGCGCATCTCGGCCGCCGGCGAGGAAAAGCAGCATCTCGACATCGAGTATCGGGCGCTGAATGTAGCCCAGGCCGACCGCGAGAACGCCATCATCAACGTGCTGCGCTTCTATGAGGCCAAGAACGCGCTGGTGTTCTGCAACACGCGCGCCGCCGTCAACCATCTGACCGCACGCTTCAACAACCGCAATTTTTCCGTCGTGGCGCTCTCGGGTGAACTCAGCCAGAACGAACGCAGCCACGCGCTGCAGGCGATGCGCGACGGCCGCGCGAAAGTCTGCATCGCCACCGACGTCGCGGCGCGCGGCATCGACCTGCCCAATCTCGAGCTGGTGATCCACGCCGACCTGCCGACCAATCCCGAAACGCTGCTGCACCGAAGCGGCCGCACGGGACGTGCCGGGCGCAAGGGCGTCAGCGCGCTGATCGTGCCTAACAGCGCCCGCAGGCGCACCGAGCGGCTGCTGCAAAGCGCCAAGCTGACGGCGACCTGGGCGAGCCCGCCCTCGGCCGACGACGTGATGCGGCGCGACGACGAGCGCATTCTTGCCGACCCGGCTTTCGACGAACCGGTCAAGGATGACGAGCGCGAGTTCATCGATGCGCTTCTTAGCCGGCATGGCGCCGAACAGGTGGCGGCCGCCTTCGTGCGCCAATGCCGCGCCAGCCGCTCGGCGCCCGAGGATCTCATGGACGTCGCGCCTTTCACGCCATCGCGTGAAAGAGCGGCGGGCGAAAAGTTCGCTCATCGCGACGAGGCGCCCAGCCGCCGCGACGATTTCGGCGACAGCGTCTGGTTCTCGCTGTCGGTGGGGCGCCGCCAGAATGCCGAGCCGCGCTGGCTGATCCCGATGCTGTGCCGTGCCGGCAGCATTTCCAAGCGCGAGATCGGCGCCATCAAGATGCAGCCGGAAGAGACGTTCGTGCAGATCGCCGCCGACTGGGCGGAGCGCTTTCTCGCCGCGATCGGTCCCGACCGCAAATTGCAGGGCAACATCGTGGTCAAGCGGCTGGACGGCACGCCGGACCTGTCGCGGGCCGGCTATCAGCCGCCGAGCCCGGACAAGAAGCCGCATCGCGGCAAGGCGCCGTTCGACCCGAACGCGCCGAAGCGCAAATTCGAGAAGCGCGCACCGGCTTCAGTCGACCAGCGTCCGGCCACCACGCATGAGGCAAAGCCGTGGGCGAAGAAGCCGGGCAAGCCGAAATTCGACAACGCCGGTCCGCCAAAAAACAAGAAGACGAAGAAGCGGCCTTCGTAGGAATCCAGACTGGCCGCGCTCTGCTTCAGGCCGGCCCGGATGGCCGCCGCCCAGCTTGCCGACGCCAGTGTCGGCCGGTGCTGCCTGGCGATGTGTCCGGCCAGGGACGCACGGCAGGCATCGGAACGCTTGGCTGCCATAGCTATGGGCGGCTTGCCCATGGGCTTGGGCCTGTGCCACATCTTGGCAGGGAACGGGCTATAAGGGGCGGGCGGATGCGCGGCGAAGTGCTTCACTATGACGAGAACCAGGGCTTCGGCTTCATCACCGGAGCCGACGGCAGCAGCTACACTTTCACCCGCGAGAACCTGCGTCGGCAAACCGCCATGCCCAACGGGACGGCGGTCGAGTTCCAGCCGGGCGGCGGCCAGGCGCGCGACGTCTTTTCGATCGCTGGCCAAACCACCGCAGGCCCGGCCGTGAACTCGACGGTTGGCGCAGCAATAGATGCGGCACCGGCCCAAGCCGGCATCGCATCCACAGCGGGCGGGTGGGCGCAGCATTTCGGCCGATCCAGCGAGAGCGCAACCGCGGAACCCAGTGATCTCTGGGGCTATTTCTGGCGTGGACTGACGCAGAACTACTTCAACTTCGCCGGCCGCGCCCGCCGCAAGGAATATTGGGGCTATTGCCTGTTTTGGGTGGTCTGCCTGCTGATCGTCGGCGGCATCGGCATCTTCACCGATATCGAAATGGGCAATTTCGACACAGATGTCTCGGCGGTGGTGACGGTCGGCCTCTGCGGCACCTTCCTGCTGGCGACGCTCCTGCCCGGCCTCGGCATGACCGTGCGCCGGCTGCACGATATCGGCCTGTCGGGCTGGCTCTATCTGGTGATCCTGATCCCCAGCATCGGCAGCCTGATCATCTTGGTCTTCGCGCTGATCCCGACCCAGGCGCGTGAAAACCAGTGGGGGCCGATACCGGCGGGAGTCAGGGTTTAGGAGCCAGATCCCTCGAAAAGTCACTCCAAAGAACGACGGTTCAGCCGATCGTCGTATCACAGACGAAGATTCCGCTTGCAATTTAATCCGCGCACAGATAGTCTGTGTGCAGATTAAATAGGTGAATGGAGCAAGACGATGTGGACCAATGAATACACCGCGACTTCCCCCCTTCCTGCGCAAGCCATCTGGAACGCGCTCAAGGCCTTGCATGAAGGCCGCCTGACTTATGAAGGCTCCGATACCTTCGTGCTGCATGGGCCATTCGCCAAGGGGACCCGCGTCTCGGTGACGCCGGTCGGTCAGGACACGTTCGAATCGACCATCGTCGATCTCGTCGAAAACGTGACCTATGCCGATGAAACTTCGTTCGGCGACACCAAGCTGCTGTTCCGGCACACTCTGGTGCCTGTCGAAGGCGGCACGCAGGTGACGCACCGGCTCGATATCTCAGGTCCTTCGGCCGCCGAGGTCGGCCCGGAACTCGGGCCCCAGATCAGTGGCGATTTCGACGTGTCGATGGCCAAGTTGTTCGAGCAGGCGGAGGCGTTGGCGAACCATGGCTGAACTCGACACGCGCTTCAAGGGCGGGCCGTCGGAGAGCCCCGGCTTACTGCTCTGGCGAACCACCATGCGCTGGCAGCGCGTCATGACGGCGGCGCTGGCGCCGCTCGACCTGACGCATGTCCAGTTCGTGCTGCTCGCCTCGGCGATGTGGCTTGGCCGCAATGGCGAACCGCCCAACCAGGTGCAGCTCGCCGCCCAGGCCGGCACGGAGGTGAAGATGACCTCTGACGTCGTCGCCCGGCTGGAGGCCAAGGGTTTGATCGCACGCGAAGCCGATTCCCGGGACTCCCGGGCCAAGGTGATCCGCGTCACCGCCGCCGGGGCGGCGGCCGCCCAGCAAGCGATCGTCGCCGTCGAGGCCGCCGACTCAGCGTTTTTCGAGCCGGTGGACGAGGCGCGGCTCGTCGGTCTGCTGCGGCAGCTTGCCGGCGAGATCCGCTGATTATCCCAGGAACTTGGCGATGATCGCGTCGCCCATTTCGACCGTGCCGACCTCGGTCATGCCGGGTGAGAAAATATCCTTGGTGCGCAGGCCCTGGTCGAGCACGGCGGCGATAGCGCCTTCAAGCTTGTCGGCTTCGTCGACCATGCCGAAGGAATAGCGCAGGCACATGGCGAAGGAGGCGATCATGGCGATCGGGTTGGCGATGCCCTTGCCGGCAATGTCGGGTGCCGAACCGTGCACCGGCTCGTACAGCGCCTTGCGCTTCTTGGTCTTGGCGTCAGGCGCGCCGAGCGAGGCCGACGGCAGCATGCCGATCGAGCCGGTCAGCATGGCGGCGATGTCGGACAGCATGTCGCCGAACAGATTGTCGGTGACGATGACGTCGAACTGCTTTGGCCAGCGCACCAGCTGCATGCCGCCGGCATCGGCCAGCATGTGGTCGAGCTTGACGTCGGAATAGCGTGCCTTGTGGGTCTGGGTGACGACCTCGTTCCACAGCACGCCCGACTTCATGACGTTGCGCTTTTCCATCGAGGTGACATGGTTCTTGCGGGTCCGCGCGAGCTCGAAAGCGACGCCCGAAATGCGCTCGATCTCGAACGTGTCGTAGACCTGGGTGTCGATGCCGCGCTTCTGGCCGTTGCCGAGATCGATGATCTGCTTGGGCTCGCCGAAATAGACGCCGCCGGTCAGCTCACGCACGATGAGGATGTCGAGGCCTTCGACGACTTCCTGCTTCAGCGAGGACGATGCGGCCAGCGCCGGATAGCAGATGGCGGGCCTGAGATTGGCGAACAGCTCCATGTCCTTGCGCAGGCGCAGCAGGCCGGCTTCGGGGCGCACCTCGTAAGGCACGGCATCCCATTTCGGTCCGCCGACGGCGCCGAACAGCACCGCGTCCGCAGCCATCGCCTTTTCCATGTCGGCATCGGAAATCGCCGCACCGTGCGCATCGAAGGCGCAGCCGCCAACCAGGCCCTCGTCGATGACGAAGCCACTGCCGAGCTTTGCGTTCATGGCCGAGATCAGCTTCTTGACCTCGGCCATCGCCTCGGGGCCGATGCCGTCGCCGGGGAGCAGGAAAAGATGCTTCGTTGCCATGGTGAGCCGTCCCAGAAAGAATGCGTTTCGGTTTGCAGCGTCCTTCGCGCGCCAAAGAGGCGCGCGGCGCTGTGCGACGCGGCCTTGCTAAACGCCAAGCGGTTGCAGCGCAAGGGGAGGACGAAGGACCTGTCGCCGCTGTCCCGCCGGCATGTCCAAGTTAGTGGCCACGGAAGATGCGCTCACCGGTGCGAGAGAATGTTGACCAGCCGGCCCAACGGATCGCGCACATAGAAGCGCCGCACGCCCCAGGGTTCATCGGCGGGCCCGTATTCGACGGCGAAGCCGGCGCCCTTCATGGCTTCGAATGCCGCATCGACATCGTCCACCTCGATCGACAGATCCGGCACCGGCGTACCGGACCCGCCTTGCGTCATGAAGCTGACCTGCAGCTCCATCATGTCCTCGGAACCGTAGGTTACGATCCAGCCCTGATCCATCAGGATGTCGAGGCCAAGCACGTCGTGGTAGAAACGGTTCGCCGCGGCCACGTCCGGCGTTTCGATATTGGCCACGATACGCCGGACCTTCATGGCGGAAGTCTCCTCACATGGTACGCCGCAGCGCCGTCACCTCGATCTCGATCTTCATTTCCGGCTTGTTGAGCTGGCAGACGATCATCGTCGCCGCCGGCCTGATGTCGCCGAATGTCTCGCCAAGGATCGGGAAGACGACATCCACGAAGGCCTGGTCGGTGATGTAGTAGTGCGCGCGCACCACGTCGGATATCTCGAAGCCGCCGTCCTGCAACGCCTTGCCGATCGTCGCCAGGCAATTGCGCGTCTGCGCCTCGACACTGTCCGGCATCGTCATGGTGGCGTAATCGTAGCCGGTCGTCCCGGACACGAAGCACCAGTCGCCCTGCACCACGGCGCGTGAATAGCCGGCGGTCTTTTCGAACGGCGAGCCGGTTGAGATGAGCTTGCGCATGGGGAAGCCTCGCATTGTTGCAGCTACTTTGGAGCGAAAACCCGATCCTGCCATGGGCCAATGCGGATGGATCGGCGGTGCAGAATCTATGGTCCCGACGGGCCAGCCCTCTTCCCGCGATGCCTCAGCCGGGTTGGCCCTCGGCCGATTCAGCCGTTTCTCCAGTGAAGACAACCTTTGTGCCTTTGTGCACCTCAAGGGCGAGGTCTTCGGCATCCCAATTGGTCAGTCTGATGCAGCCATGCGAAAAGGTCTTCCCGATCTTGCCTGGTTCGGGCGTGCCGTGAATGCCGTAACTTTCAATGGACAGATCGATCCAGATCGATCCGACAGGATTGTTTGGTCCGGCAGCGATGGTGAAGGGTCGTTTGGTCTTCACGCCCTTGAACGCGAAGCGGGGATCGTAGTGATAGGTGGGATTGTGGACCACGCGTGTGACTTGTGCCTCGCCGCTCGGCGCCGGCTTCTCTTCGCTTCCAATCGAGGCGGGGTAGACCGAAACCACTTTGCCGGAATTGTCGAGAACGCGAACCTGGCGCGCGGCCTTGTCGACCTCGACGCTGACAATGGCTGAGGGCGGATCGCCTCGGTCGATAGCCGGCACCAGCACCTTTGCGCCCGCCTTCCTGAAGCTGATGCCCGGGTTGAGCCTGCGCAGCAATTGTTCGCTGATGTGGAAGTGCTCCGCGATCCGTTCCAGCGAACTGCGGTAGCCGAGCCTGCGCAGGCGAGCCATTCTTTCCATACTGGCCGGAATGCGCTTGGTAAACGGTCCACGCACGTCCTTGCGCGTCAGCTCGTAGTTCACAAGAACCGCGCCTGTTGAGGTTGCGACCAGCTTGTCCCAGGTCTCCCGGTTGAGCTTGCCATCGGCGGGCAGGGCGTTGGCCGCCTGAAATGCCCGGACCGCCTTGGTGAAGTTCTCCGCCTGGCGGCCGTCAATCAGGCCAGGCGAGAAGCGCGCGCGATCCAGAAGGACCTGTGCCTTCAACACGCTCGTGTCGACGCCCTTCGTTGCGGCGTCGGTGAATTGGGCGTTGTTGACGGCGGCTGCGTCCAGCTTTGCCGCCTCTGTGGCGCCAGCCGCGAGGGCGAACAGAACAAGCGCCAGAAGAACGAGCCTGACCATTGATGTTACTCCAGGCACTGCCGCGCGAAACTGCTTCTATGACGCCGCGCGGCCGATCTGGTTCCATTTGTCCCAGCGAATATCGCGGTTGACGCGGTCCTGCGCGAAACAAAGGGGCAAAGCCCTGGAGGCGCCGCCCTTTCGCCGGAAATGCCCTGGCTAGTTCGCCGACCCCAGCGCCTTGTCCAGCGCTTCCTTCACATCGGCCGGCCATGTCGCCAGCGCCGGCCAGGCGTTCGGTTGGCCATTGTCGCCGCGGCGGGCGAAATAGAGCTGGTGCTTGGCCGGGTCGACGGCCATGAAGCCGTCATTGCCGCCGCAATCATGCGGCACGCAGCCGCTGGCGAAGAAGGCGCCGGACGCGGTCTTTTCCGTGCCGCCGCCGACCAGCAGGCTGGTCGCCATATCGGGCATGTCCTTGCCGAGCAGCTTTTCGGCTTCCTTGTAGACAGCCTCATTGTGGAAGGCGTCGATGATGTTCTGGTACTTTTCCGGATCGATGTCTTTCCAGTCGGTGCCGGGTTCGGGCATGTAGGTGAGATTGCCCGAAATCGTCAGCCCATCCGTCGGCGACCACTGCAGGGCCGGCTTCTGGTCCCCCGGCAGGAGATAGGGCACGAAATAGATGGCGTTGTCGGACACTCCCGCGGGCGGCGCTCCGCACTCGTCCTGCTCGACCTTGGTGCTCTGGATGGCGCCGCCTTCCGGCTTCCAGACGATCACCGTCGCCGGGCCGCATTGATTGCCGCCATCGCCAACATCGAACAGGGCCACCTTGATGCCGCCAACCTCCACAATCTTGTCGAAGAAGAGATCGTAATTGCTGGCCAGCTGCTTACCGTCATAAGCAAGCACCTTCTCGCCGTCCTGCTCCGGCTGCGTGATGGTGAGGTGGCCGCCTTCGAACGGCACCGGCGCCTGTTTGTCGTCATCGGCGGCGTCGGCGGCGTTGGCTCCCGCATCCTGATCGGTGGCCGGCTTTTCCACCGCCGGCGCCTGTTGCGCGGCGGGCGTCTGGGTCTGCGCGAGCCCGCTCGCGGCGGGCGCCAGCAACAAGGCCAGCCCGCAAACGCCGGCAAGAAGCTGATGTCTCATGACTGTCCCTCCCTCGACCCGGCCCGGAAAGGGCCGGTCCTGGCGGCCGCTCAGGCCCAGGGGCGCAGTTCGGCGTTCTTCTTCTCGAACGAGGCGATGGCGCCTGCCTTTTCCATGGTCAGGCCGATATCGTCGAGCCCATTGAGCAGGCAGTGCCGCTTGAAGTCGTCGAGGTCGAAGGTGACCACGCCGCCGTCCGGGCCACGGATTTCCTTGGCTTCGAGATCGACCGACAGGGTGGCGTTGGAGCCGCGCGATGCGTCGTCCATCAGCTTCTCCAGGTCCTCGGGGCTGACGGTGATCGGCAGCACGCCGTTCTTGAAGCAGTTGTTGTAGAAGATGTCGGCGAACGAGGTCGAGATGACGCAGCGTATGCCGAAATCGAGCAGCGCCCATGGCGCGTGTTCCCTGCTCGAGCCGCAGCCGAAATTGTCGCCGGCAACCAGGATCTGCGCCTTGCGGTAAGCGGGCTTGTTGAGCACGAAATCCGGATTTTCCGAACCGTCGTCCTTGTAGCGCATCTCGGCGAAGAGGCCGGTGCCAAGCCCGGTGCGCTTGATCGTCTTGAGATAATCCTTCGGGATGATCATGTCGGTGTCGACATTGACGATCGGCATGGGAGCGGCGACGCCGGTGAGCTTGGTGAATTTTTCCATGGCTTTGGCCCGTGTTTTCGTTGCGGGGGGATTTGCTGAGGCTCGGTTTACACAAAGCCGCGGGCAAATAAAAGGCAACTGTTCGTGCGCGCCGGCACAAGGGCGCTGTGCAAAACAGCTTCGAATTCACCGCCCGATGGTGCAGTCTGGTCCAATGGTGGAAAACTCCCACGTTCTCTATGCGCGCGAACTGGCGCTCGGCATTCCCGAATTCCGCCGCGTGCTGGTGGAATCCGGTCTCGGCGAAGTCCGGCCCGTCGATGACGAGGCAAGGCTGAAGGCGATGCTGGAGGGCGCCAGCCTGATCGTGACCGCCCGTCTCGACATGGCCCGTCTCGACAGGGCCGGTCTCGACATGGCCGGTCTCGACATGGGAGGCAGGCCGCTGATTGGCGTTGCCCGCTGCCTGACCGACTTTTCCTGGGTCTGCTACATCAGCGATCTTGCCGTCTCGGCCAAGGCGCAAGGCCTGGGCATCGGCAAGGGACTGATGGACGAGGTGGCCCGGCAGCTCGGACCGTCGGTCGCCATCAGCCTGATTTCCATGCCGGACGCTGTCGGATTCTATGAACGCATCGGCATGAAGCGCGTGCCCGACGCCTTCTGGATCTCCCGCCAGCGCTGACTTTTCCTCTGTGATCCATCCATCGTCAACGGTGAGCGACCTTGTCGCTTGACATGCAACCAGATGGTTGCATATTAAAGCCATGAGCATGGATGCCGTCTTTCGCGCCCTGGCCGACCCGACACGCCGGCAATTGCTGGACAGCCTCCATGCCAGGAACGGACAGACGCTCAATGCGCTGTGCGCGGAGATGGCCATGACCCGCCAGGCGGTGACCAAGCACCTGGCGATCCTGGAAGAGGCGAACCTCGTCACCACCATCCGCCGGGGCCGAGAGAAGGAGCACTACCTCAACCCGGTTCCGATCAATGAGATCGCCGAACGCTGGATCGGCAAATTCGAGCGCCACCGGCTTGATGCATTGAGTGATCTGAAGAAACGCCTCGAAAGGGAAGACTGATGAGCAACAGCTTCGTTTACGTGACCTATATCCGCACCACGCCGAAGAAACTCTGGGAGGCGTTGACCGACCCGGAGTTCAACCGGCAGTTTTTCCTCTGCTCCTATTAGGAGAGCGATTGGAAAGTGGGCTCCAGCTGGAAGCTGATCTTCCCGGACGGCCGTGTCGCCGACAGTGGCGAGATTCTCGAGATCGACCCGCCACGACGCCTGGTCATCAAATGGCGCAATGAATGGATGCCCGAGATCAGGCAAGACGGCTACACGCGCTGCACCTTCACCATCGAGCCCGACGGCGAGCTGATGAAACTTGCCGTCACCCATGAGGCGGACGGCCCGCACAGGCTGATCGGCAATGTCGCCAAGGGCTGGCCGCTGGTGCTGGCCAGCCTGAAGAGCCTGCTCGAGACCGGCAAGGGATTCGAGCGTCCGCCATCGAAAGCTTGAACTCGTTTCGCTAGCGGAACAAATTTCACGTGGAGGCATCGATGATGCACGCTCTCAGGGTGCGGAGCATGACCAATGGCGAGACGATCATGGCATCGGCCGAGATCGGCGCGCCTCCCGAACGCGTCTTCGGGGCGCTGGTCGGCGAAGCCGAGCAATGGTGGGGGTCAGCCGATACCTACCGGATGGTCGACTGGTCGGCCGACCTTCGCGTCGGCGGCCGCTGGACTGTTGTAGTGCGCACGGCCGGCGGTAGGGACCTGCCGGCCGGCGGCGAATTCCTCGAAATCGAAACACCGCGCCGGATCGTGCAGACGTGGGCCCATGGCTGGGACCATCCCACGCTTGGCCGGCGGCAAACCAGGGTCGCCTGGCTGCTGGAGCCTATCGCCGACGGCACGCGCGTCACCATCTGCCATGGCGGCTTTGGCGGGCGGCAAGAGGCGGCGGCTGAACATGCCGAGGACTGGGCCCGGGTGCTGGCCTGGCTGCAGGCGCATGTCGAGGCTGGAAGGCTGGCTGCGGCCTGATCGGCGTGCGGAGCGACGTCACGCCCCTCCGCACGCCTTGACCCACGCCTGTTCTGGTCCACATCCCTTGCATGGGAAAACAGGCATGTTTCATAGGCACGGCTGGCTGGGGCATTCCGACACGATACAAGAATAATTTCCCGCAACCGGGATCGCATCTCGAACGCTACGCCCGGCACTTTCCGATCGTCGAGATCGACACGTCCTTCTACAAGCCGCACCGCCGCGAGACCTATGAGCGCTGGGCACGCGCCGTGCCGCAGGATTTCCGCTTCGCCGTCAAGATGCCGAAGGCGATCACCCATGAGCGCCGTCTCGTGGACTGCAACGACCCTTTGCAAAGCTTTCTCCAAGAGGTCGAAGGTCTCGGCGCAAAGCTCAGCGTGCTTCTGGTGCAGCTGCCGCCGAGCCTGCCCTTCGAGCCCGATGTCGCGAGCGATTTCTTCGACATGGTGGGCACCCGAACCGAAACCAGGGTGGTCTGCGAGCCGCGCCATCCCAGCTGGTTCGAAGCAGGTGCTGAAGCACTTCTGGCCGATCGCCGGATCGCGCGCGTTGCCGCCGATCCCGCTCCCGTGCCACCTGCGGCGATGCCGGGCGGCTGGCCCGGCATCGCCTATTTCCGCTGGCACGGCGCGCCGCGCGTCTACTATTCCGACTACGATGCCGACAGTCTCGACCGGTTCAGCCGGCAAGTCGAGGCCGCCGCCGCTTCGGGTGCCGAGGTCTGGGGAATCTTCGACAACACGGCCGGAGGCAATGCGCTGGGCAACGCGCTCAAGGCCCAGACTTCGTCATTCTAGGGCGAAGCAAGGAGCGCAGCGACGCGGCGCAGACCCTAGAATCCATGCCGCGACGTCGACTTGTCGCGACAATACGCGCCAATCGGCACCCCCTTCGTTCTGCGCCGTTAGAACACTACGACAACGGTAACGGCATGGATTCCAGGGTCTCCGCGACGTCGCTTCGCTCCTGCTCCGCCCTGGAATGACGAAGAAACTGAGCGCCTGGCAAACCCGCGAGGCAGCCCCTGACTCAAATCACATTCAATTCCCGGAAGGCCCGCCCTTCGGCGACGCGCGCGTAGCCAAATGCCGAGCAGTCGATCGTCCGGTAGCCGCCATGCACGATCAGTTCGGCCAGCGCCTTGCCGACCGCCGGCGCCTGTTGCAGGCCATGGCCGGAGAAACCGTTGGCGAACAGGAAATTCGTCACTTGCGGGTGCGGGCCGATCACGGCGTTCTGATCCAGCGTGTTGTAGTCGTAGTGCCCGGCCCAGGCGCGCGTCGCCTTGATCGCCTCGAAGGCCGGGATGCGGGTTGCCAGCACCGGCCAGATCACCTCTTCGAACAGCGGCCAGTCGACGTCGAAGTCCCCGGGGTCGGCCGGACCGTCGCCCTCTTCCGGTTCGGCGCCGCCGGTGAGGTAGACCGAGCCTTCCGGCCTGACATAGATGCCGGAGGGATCGACCAATAATGGCATGTCAGTGAATTTGTCCCGCGCGTCGAACACGAAGACGTTGCGCTTGCGCGGCTCGACCGGCAGCGAAAGCTGGGCAAGGGCGGCGACCTTGCCGGCATTCGGCCCGGCGGCATTGATGACGGTGCCGGCCTCGAGCCGATCGCCATTGTCGAGGCTGACGCCGGTGACGCGGTCACCCTGCCGCTCGACGCCGGTGACCGACGCGCTGATGAAGTCGATCTTCTTCTGCCGCAGCGCCTTGCGAAACAGCATCAGCATCGCATGCGCGTCGAACCAGCCCTCGCCGGTCCGGCCATAGGCGCCGGCGGTGATGCCTTCGGCCGACAGCCAGGGGAAGCGGCGCGTCAGCTGGTCGGCGTCCTCGAGCAGGATGTCGGCTCCCTCGGCGACCTGCGCTTCGTGGTTGGCTTTCAGGATCGGCAGCCCGGCCTCGCCGGCAAGGATGAGATAGCCGCCCTCGCGAAAACCGATATCGGCGTCGGTGCCGAATTCTTCCTTCAGCCGCCGGAACAGTTTTAGCGTGAACTGCGACAGGCGGATGTTTTGCGGAATGGAGAATTGCTGGCGGATCGAGGCCATGGACAGCGTCGTCGCCGCATGGGCGAATTGCGGGTCGCGCTCGATCAGCGCGATCGAGCCGGAAAACCCTTCCTCGCGCAGATAGTAGGCGATCGAGGACCCGACGATGGCCCCGCCGATAATGACGATGTCGTAGCGCACTTTTTTCTCCGATCCGCCGCCCGCAATCTACGCGACCGGCAAAGTGATCTCGAAGCGCGTGCCGCGCTCGGAGTCAACCAGCCGGATCGTACCATCATGCGCTTTCAGGAGGGCCAGCACGATGCCAAGCCCCATGCCGGTGCCGCCCGTATCGCGTCGCGTGGTGAAGAACGGCTCGAAGATGCGCGCTTGGTTGCTTGGCGAGATGCCGGCGCCGTCGTCGCTGACCAGCACGGTCGCCTTGCCGCCGGCGCTTGCGGCGGTGATCGAAACCAGCGTCGCGCCGTGCCTGGCGGAATTGTCGATGAGGTTGGCAAGCACGATCGCCGCGTTCTCGGCCGAGATGCGCAAGGCCAGGTCGCCACCGGCCTTGACTTCAACCGCCAACCTGGTGTCGACGGGAAGCAAGGCCAGCGCCGCGCCGACCGAGGTGCTTTCGCCGCTGGGTGCGAGGTTTTCGGCCCGCGCCAGGTCGAGCAGCCGCCGGACCAAAAGGTTGAGCCGCCCTGCATCGGTGACGATATTGTCGGAGAAGCGCCGCCGCTCGTCATCGCCCATCGCGCTGCCTGAATCGCGCAGCAGTTCGGCCGCGCCCTGGATCGCCGTCAGCGGCGATTTGAGTTCATGCGAGACATGGGTGGCGAAGGTCTGGATGGCGTCCGAGCGCGCCTGCAGTTTTTCGGCCATATCGAGAAAGGCGGCGGAAAGCTCCGCCATTTCTCGCGTGCCATGGTGGTCGAGAGGCCGGATCGCGTCGCGCTCGCCGGCGGCGATGCGCTGGGTGCGGTCGATCAGCGCGTAGATCGGACGGCTGACGGTGCGCAGGAAGACGAGGCCGATGAGCAGCGTGCCGCCTAGGATGGCGATCGCCGCCGCCGTCACCTTGCCGCGTTCGCCATAGAGATGTTTTATGATGTTGTTGGGCGTCCGCGAGACATAGACCACGCCGGCGACCTTGCCGTCGACGGCCACCGGCAAAGCGACGAAGACGCGCACCTTGGTGCCGCGGCTGACCGAATAGAGCGGCGGCGCCGGCTGGTTGGGGATGCGCAGCCGGAGCGCGCTGGCATAGCGCCCGGCAAGTGCTGCGCGCACCTCCTCGACCCCGGCGAGCGACTGCCCGGTCTCGTCGCGCCCGGCAATCACCACACCCCGAGGATCGAGCAGCCGGAAGCCGGCGAGCGTGGTCTTCTGCGTCGCATCGAGAATCCCCGCCAGCCGCGCGCCGATCGCGGCGAAAGCTGGATCGGCCGTTGCAGGGGTCCCCGCCGGCCGGGTCGCAAGCACGTAGTCCGAGGCGAGATCGAGCCGCGGCTCGATCGGCCGATAGGGCGAATCGGGGTTGGCGCTTCGGCTCGCATAACCATTGGCCGGCGGCACAGGCGCGCCAAGCTTATCCGGCGAAATGCCGGCGTCGCGCACCTCCTGCGCATAGATGGCGGCGATGGCCGCTCCCTGCGCGATCAGTTCCGCCTCGGTCTGGCGGATCAGCTGGTTCTCGTAGAGGCGGAAGAAGAACAGGCCGACCAGCGGCAGGGCCATCACCAGGATCAGGATGGCGACGACGACCGTGGCGAGGCGTGGCCGCCATTTGCGGCCGATCCATTTGCTGCCAATCGATTTGCTTGATGTCGTCAGCCGCATCGGCCGAGCCGGAAGCCGACGCCATGCACGGTCTCGATGACCTCCGGGCACCCCACGGCCGCCAGCTTGGCCCGGATGTTGCGGATATGGCTGTCGACGGTGCGGTCGGCGACATGGATCTTGCCGGCATAGGCGTTGGCCATCACCGCGTCGCGGTCGAGCACATGGGTGGGCCGCGCCAGAAACCCTTTCAGGATCGAGAACTCGATCGCCGTCAGGGCGAGCGGCTTGCCGTCGAAGGCGGCCGCGTGGCTGGCCGACGCCAGGGTGAGCTTTCCCTGCGCGAACTGCCTGTCGTCGGCCGGTTCCGGCGCCGCCGGACGGGCGCGGCGCAGGATGACGTTGACACGGGCGACGAGTTCGCGCGGGCTGAACGGTTTGGTGACATAGTCGTCGCCACCCATTTCGAGCCCGAGGATGCGGTCGATCTCCTCGTCGCGCGCGGACAGGAACAACACCGGCACGTCTGATGTGTGACGCAGCCGCCGGCAGACCTCCAGCCCGTCCATCTCCGGCATGCCGATGTCGAGCACGACAAGGTCGGGTGTGCTTCGTTCGATTGCTTGCAGGGCGGCGGCGCCATCGGAGACGGCAGCCGTTTTCATGCCGGCCTTTTCCAGCGCGAAGCAGATCACTTCGCGGATATGCGGGTCATCGTCGGCGACGAGGATGTGATGCGGCATGGATTAGCGATCCGGCACGGGTTCCGCGGCGCTGGGAACAATAGGCCGCCTGTTGTCGAGATAGCGAAGCAGGCGCCAGTCGCGGAAGCTCCAGCTTCGCCAGTTTTCCTGCAGGCCGCGATACCAGCCTTCATCGACACCGCGCAACCTTGCCAGTTCGCCGACGGCACCGGCATTGGCCGTCCCGCGCTGAGGATCGAAGAAGCGATCGAGCGCTGGAAACGCGTCCGGCCCGAGCGATCGGAGATACCAGGCGTCGAGCGGGATGCCTTGTCCGCTCATTTCGAGGGAATGGTCGACATTGTAGGTGGCGATCATGGCTGCGAAGTTGATGAAACAGCAGGCATAAAGCGTTAGGGATAACGTCAGAAGATTGGCGGAGAGCAGCCATTCACTGGATTTTCCGAGCGCGATACGGGCGACGATCAGCGCAAGGCCGGCCGCCACCAGTCCCATCCAGACGAAAGCGGCGACGCGCCAGTAGGTCAGCGCATAGATGCCGACATAGAGGTCGAGCCGCAGGATCGACGAGACGACCAGCATGATGTTCTGCGCCACCCAGGCATAGACCAGCCGGCGGATGAGCGGGTCGGCCGATGTTTCGCTGCCGGGCCTCAGCGCCGCAAGGACAAAGCCGGCGGCCAGCAGCGCGGTGACGATCAAGGGATAGGCGCCGCGATGCGCGTAGGCGGCGTAGCTCAAACCATCGGGAAGCGCGACCCCGCCCCACAGATAGGTGGCGTCGAGTCCGCTCTGCAGCGCAAACAGAATGTTGAAGACGATCAACGCGCGCAGGATGGCGGCCTTGCCGAAGACGATATCCTCGACGGCGTGCCTGTCGGCCGCTGGCTGGGCATCGGCAGGAGGGTGATTTGGCCTGGCGATGCGGCGCTGAAAGCGCGGCAGGCGTGGCCGCAGAAAGGCCCAGACGCCGGCAAGCACGAATAGCCAGAAGGCAATCCGCGTCAGCTGGATCAGGTCGAGCAGCTTGAAGATGTCGATCAACGACAGCCAGTATTCGATGACCGGATTGGCAGTGCCGAACAAAGCGACGAAGACCGCGCCCAGCGTCAGCGGCATTACCCAGACCGCGATTGCCGCCAGCCTTATGCGATGTCCGCCGAACCGCCGCGCCGCTCTTCGCCATTGGAGAAAATCGCCGAGGAACCGGACCGGTGCCGCCAGTCCGAACAGCACGATCTGGCCGGCAATTCGCGCCATGCCGTGCCACGGGCGGCCGCGCAGCGAAAGCGCGAAGGCCACCAGCGCGGCAAGCGCGACCGAGACGGACAAGGGACTGACAGTCTCGGCGAGCGGCAACAGCGCGACAAGCAAGGTGGCCGACTTGAGCCACACCTTGCCGTCGCTGAAGGCGGCGGGATGCACGGCAACCATCGCGGCGGCAATCAGGATGGCGAACAGCAGAACCGTGATGCCGGCGGGCTGGCCGTAGAACAGGAAATCGGCGAGCGCGACCAGCAGCACGGCGACGCCGAAGCGGCTGCAATAGCTTGGCGCGGCGCGGAAGAAAGAGGTCACGGCCTGATCTTCCTGATGGCGTTCCTTCGCGATGGCGGCGGGCTCTTGCGGACAAATGGGATGGGAATTGCAGCGGGGTTGGCGCGTTGCGGGTCGACCAGCCACCAGCCTTCGCTGCGAAGTCGGTAAGGCAGACGGGGTTTTGCTCGCTTGTGCATGCCGCCTGTGTCGCAGGCCTGCGGGAAAGCGATGCGGCGGATCGGAGGAGGTTTTCGGCAGGCGCGTGCAGTTTTCGTGCAGGGCTGGCGGCTTGCCTCGACCAATCACACACGGCATAGATCTGGCATGACCGAAATCTACCGCCCGCGCCGCTCCGTGCTCTATGTCCCGGCCTCCAACGACAAGGCGCTGGCCAAGATCGCGCAGCTTGCCTGCGACGCCGTCATCATCGACCTCGAGGACGCCGTCGCCCCCGCCGACAAGATCGCCGCGCGCGAAAAACTGGCCGGCATTTTCGCCAACCGCCCTGATGCCAATGGCCGGCGACGCGAGATGGTGGTACGCGTCAATGCGCTGTCCAGCGAATGGGGCACTGACGATCTTGCGGCCGTGGCCAAGGCGGAGCCGGAC
Organism: Mesorhizobium sp. B2-3-14; assembly: GCF_006442175.1. Lineage (NCBI taxonomy): Bacteria > Pseudomonadati > Pseudomonadota > Alphaproteobacteria > Hyphomicrobiales > Phyllobacteriaceae > Mesorhizobium > Mesorhizobium sp. B2-3-14. Next base: position 165,088 of record NZ_VFVP01000008.1, read on the forward strand.
GGCATCCTGCTGCCGAAGGTCGACACGCCGCGTGACGTGCTCGAAGTCGGCGATGTGCTGGACGATAATTTTGCCCCGGACAGCGTGAAACTATGGGCGATGATCGAGACGCCCAAGGCCATGCTCAACATCGGCGCCATCGCCGAACTCGGCCGCGACCCCGCCTCGCGCCTGGATTGTTTCATCGCCGGAACGAATGACCTGATCAAGGATACCGGCGTGCTGGCGACGCCGGATCGCGCCTATCTGCTGCCATGGCTGATGCAGATGCTGCTGGCGGCACGCGCCGGCGGGATCGACATGCTCGATGGGGTGTTCAACGATTTCCGCGACCCGGATGCGTTCGCGCGTGAGTGCACGCAGGCCGCCGCCATGGGCTTCGACGGCAAGACGCTGATCCATCCATCGCAGGTCGAGGCGGCCAACCGTGCCTTCGCCCCGTCGGCGCAGGCGCTGGCCGAGGCGCGCGCGGTGAAGGATGCCTTCGCGCTTGCGCAAAACAGTGGCAAGGGGGTCATCGCGCTGAATGGCAGGATGGTCGAGCGGTTGCACTTGGCGCAAGCTGAAAAACTTCTGGCGAAAGCGGCCGCCATCGGCGCATGATATTCGCCGATTTGGGATACACGACAGGAATTGGACGATGAAACTCTACCGCTTTCTCACCGCCCCGGACGACGCCAGCTTCTGCCATAAGGTGACGGCGGCGCTGAACAAGGGCTGGCACCTGTTCGGCTCGCCGACCTACGCCTACGACAAGAAGACCAAGACCATGCGCTGCGGCCAGGCCGTGGTGAAGGATGTCGATGGCCAGGAATACGGGCCGGATACGAAGCTCAGCGACTGGTAGCCGCTGGCAAGGAGAGCATCAGGCGGCCTCGACAATATCAAGACGCACGGTAAGTCCGGCCAGCGCGGCAAGATTGATCAACGTGTCCAGACTGAAATTCGTGATCCTGCCCCGCAGGAGGTCGCTAAGGCGTGGCTGGGTAATCCCAAGCCGGTTGGCTGCTTCGGCCTGGGTAACGTCCCAACTCCGCACCCGCTGTTCGATAGCGATCAGCAAGTTGGAGCGCATGGTCATGTTGGCGGACTCGGCCGGAGTCTCCTCCAGTGCGTCCCACACGTTTTCAAAACTCTGACGGTCCATCGTCCTTACCTCCACTAGATTTGTCTGAACCGGGATGCGGCAAGATCCAAGTTTCGTTTCACTGTCTGTTGCGTCTTCTTCTGGAAGGCGTGCAGCACATAGACAGCGTCGCCTATGCTCGCGACGTAAAGCACCCCGGAACGCGCCGGTGGCGTCGCGGACGCGGATTCCCGCACACCTGGGCCGACCGTCGTCATCGGCTTCCAGTCGCTTGGCTCTAGTCCGAGCTGCACCTTATGCAGCTGAACGCCCGTTTCCTTGCGTGCCGCCTCTGGAAAATCCCGGAGCTGGGCAAGAGAATCTCCGAGAAACTCTAAGCGCTTTGTTACTGGGATTGGTGGATTTATATCAAAACTTGTATAATTGCGCAAGGCGGTGATCCGGCCAATCGACCATAGCGGCGGCTCACCGACCATGCTGAGACCAACATGGTTAGGGATATCGACTGAGAAGGGAAGCGCGGTAACCTCTCTCTTCGTCACCTAGGGCGAAGCAAGAAGCGAAGCGGCATAGAGCAGGAAGACGAAGGTACGGGCTATTCAGCCGCCTCTTCGATCTTCTCCATATCATCGTCCGACAGGCCGAAATGGTGGCCGATCTCGTGGACCAGTACGTGGGTGACGATATCGCCCAGCGTTTCCTCGTTTTCGGCCCAGTAGTCGAGCATGGCGCGGCGGTAGAGCGTGATGCGGTTCGGGCCTTCGCCTGTCTGCGGGTTCCAGCGTTCGGCGATACCGCGCCCCTCGAACAGGCCGAGCAGGTCGAACGGCGTTTCCAGCGACAGGTCGTCCATGATCTCGTCGGTCGGGAATTCGGCGATCTGGATGACGATCTCGCCGGTCAGCTTGCGAAAATCCTCCGGCAGGTGGGCGTAGGCCTCCAGGGCCAGGAACTCCAATTCCTCCATCGAGGGCGCAAGTTCACCATGCCAGGTGCGGGTCTTGTAGATGCGGGCCATGCTTTGTCCTTTGATCCCGGCATATAGGCGTTCGCGCTGGTCGAGGCAAATGACGCCTGTACGCCGGTGTCGCGCAAGAAGAGGAATAAATTCCTTGATGAGCCTGCTTGACTCTTCCGATCCCCTCTGGAATCTATAGGAACATAACAGGAACAATTGTGAGTGAAAGCTGACCGTCATGGCGATGACCGCCGTGGCGCGGGAGACTGTTTTTGCCCTGCGCCGCCAGATCGCGAAGATCGAGGGAACACTGCCCGAGCGCCTGCAGGCGCCGGCTGGCGCGCCCCTTGATGCTGACGCCGGCAGCGATCTGACGATCGTCCGGCGCGGCCTTGCCGCGGCCTTGCCGGATGCTTGCCTGCCCATCGGCATCGAGCGGCTCGATGCCGCGCTCAGCGGCGGCCTGCCGAAAGCCGCCCTGACCGAAATCCATGGCCTGGAAACCCGCGATGCGGGCGCCGTCGCCGGTTTCGCTCTGTCGATCGTCAGCCTGATCCTCAACCAGGCGCAGGGGCTGCCCATCCTGTGGATCGGGACATCGGAAATTTTCCATGAGGCCGGCTTTCCCTATGCCAGGGGGCTGCATGCCTCGTTCGGCATCGAGCCCCAGCAATTGCTGTTTTCCGAGGCGCCCAGGCTTGTCGATGCGCTGTGGATCGCCGAGGAGGCGGCCCGCATGACCGCGCTTGCAGCCGTCATCCTGGAGATCCGCGGCAATCCGCAGCGGCTGGACCTGACCGCGACACGCCGCCTGCATGCGCGGGCGCAAGGTGCCGGCCGGCCGGTGTTCCTGCTGCGACAAGCGGCCGAGCCCGAACCGACAGCGGCGCCTGTTCGTCTGATTGTCGCTTCGGCGCCGGCCGTGCCGCGCGAAACAGTCGCCGGGCCGCTCGCCGGCTCGATCGGCCACCCGGCCTTCACCATCAGCATCGGCAAGAGCCGCACGGCCCTGCCTGGACAATTCACACTGGAGTGGAACCCCGATGAACGCAGATTCGATGAAAGAAGGGGCGAGGAAAGAAGCAGGGCAAGCAACGAATGGGCAGAGAATCCTGTCCCTGTGGTTTCCCTATCTCGCGACCGAAAGGATCCTGCGGCAGCGTCTGGGGAAATCCTGGCGTTCCCGGCCGCCGGATCATCCGCAGCCATCTCATCCACCGCTCGTGATCAGCCATCGCCAGGGCAACGCGCAGCGCATCTCGGCCCTCGACGCGCGGGCTGAGGCGCTGCACCTGAAGCGCGACATGGGGATTGCCGATGCGCGCGCCATGCATCCGTCGATCGACATCGTCGAAGCCGATCCGGAGGCCGACCGGCGCCTGCTCGAGGGCCTTGCCGACTGGTGCGACCGCTACACGCCGCTGGTGGCGCTGGACGGCATCGACGGCCTGTTCCTCGACGTCACCGGCTGCACCCATCTGTTCGGCGGCGAACGCGCCATGCTGGACGAAATCCTGTCGCGCTTCTTCCAGCAGGGTTTCGACGTCCGCGCCGGGCTTGCCGGCACGCCCGGGGCGGCCTGGGCGGCGGCCCGCTTTTGCGGCGACCGCATCGTTCCATCAGGCGAGGAGGAAGCCCTGCTCGCGCCCTTGCCGCTGGCCGCCCTTCGCATAGCGCCGGAAACCCGTACCAGCCTGGAAAGCGTGGGGCTGCGCACGGCGGGTGCCGTCATGGCGGCACCGCGCGCGCCGCTCGCCCGCCGCTTCGGCGCTTTGCTGCTCCAGCGCCTCGACCAGGCGCTTGGCCGTCTCGACGAGGCGATCTCACCGCGTCTTCCCGTCGCGCCGCTTTCGGTCGAGCGTCATCTCGCCGAGCCCGTCACGCTGACGGAGGAGATAGAGCGGCTGGTGGGCATGCTGGCGACGACCTTGAAGACCGACCTCGAACGCCGCGGCGAAGGCGCAAGGAGCCTGGCGCTGCTGCTTTTTCGCGTCGACGGCGCCGTCAGCCGCATCGCGCTCGGCACCTCGCGGCCGATGCGCGAACCCTTGCTGATCCGGAAATTGTTCCATGAAAGGCTGGCGGCACTCGAGCAGCATATCGATGCCGGCTTTGGCTTCGACCTGGTGCGCCTCTCGGTGCTGGCCGTCGCCGCTTTCGACATGCAGCAGGCCGATCTGACCGGCGAAGCGGCCGATGACGGCGCCGACATCGCCCTGTTCGCTGACCGTATCCGCGCCCGCCTCGGCGAGGGCGCGGTTCTGCAGCCGGTTCCCGTGGAAAGCCACCTGCCGGAACGCGCCGTCGCCGTCATTCCCTTCACCGAAGCCCCGCGCCGGACCACACCACCCAAGAAGCCGGACAGGATGCAGGCGCCGATGACCATCTTCCCGCCGGAACGACCGATCCGGCTGTTCCGTTCGCCCGAGCCCATCGAGGTGCCGGCCACCGAAATGCCGGAGGGACCGCCGCTGCATTTTCGTTGGCGCCGCGCGCTTTACCGTGTGACGCGCGCCGAAGGGCCGGAGCGCATCGCCGCCGAATGGTGGCGCGAGGCGCCGGGCGACGCGGCGGCGTCGACACGCGATTATTTCCGCATCGAGGATGCCGGTGGCCGCCGCTACTGGCTCTACCGGCAAGGCCTTTACGGCGGCGTCTCGCAAACCCCGCCGCGCTGGTTCATGCATGGGGTCTTCGCATGAACGCGCTGACCGTCATTCCTTATGCCGAGTTCGGCATCCAGTCGAATTTCTCCTTCCTGCGCGGCGCCTCCAAACCCGAGGAGCTGGTGGTCGCGGCCAAGCTCATGGGCTTCTCCGCGATCGGGCTCGCCGACCGCAACAGCGTCGCCGGCGTGGTGCGCGCCTGGCAGCAGGCCAAGGTCGAAAAGCTTGCCTACCATCCTGGCTGCCGGCTGGTTTTTGGCGACGGCACGCCGGACATTCTCGCCTATCCCAGGGACCGTGCGGGCTGGGGCCATCTGTGCCGCATGCTCACCCAGGCCAATCTGCGTGACGAGACCGAAAAGGGCGCCACCCTGCTCCGGCGCGACGACCTGCTCGAATGGGGGGACCGGATGTCGCTGGCGGTCCTGCCCGATCTGGCGGCCGGCGCGCAAGACAGTCTGGCTTTGCTCCGTGAACTCAGGGATCGCTTCGGCAGGGTCCTGCGGCTCGGCGTCTCACCCTGTTATGCCGGCCATGATCGCTTCCGGATCGAGCAGGCGGCGGCGTTCGCCGAGAGCACCGGCATCCCGCTGATGGCGACCAACGACGTGCTCTACCACACGGCCGAACGGCGCCCGCTGCAGGACGTGCTGACCGCGATCCGCCTCAATGTTCCGGTCGCCGAGGTGGGGCTGGAACTGACCGCCAATGCCGAACGCCATCTGAAGCCGCCGCTGGAAATGGCGCGCCTGTTCCGCCGGTATCCGCAAGCGCTGGCGGAGACGCTGCGGTTTGCGCAAGAGCTGACCTTCTCGCTCGGCGACCTTCAGTACAATTATCCCGACGAGCCGACGGAATCGGGTCTCGGACCGCAGGCGGAGCTGGAGCGACTGGCTCGGGAAGGTGCGGCCCGGCGCTTTCCCGGCGGTATCCCCGCCAGCGTGATAAAACGAATCCAGGAAGAGCTCGCCCTGATCGAGCGGCTGAATTACGCCCGTTATTTCCTGACCGTCCATGACATCATCAAATTCGCCCGAGGCGAAGGCATTCTCTGCCAGGGCCGCGGCTCCGCGGCCAATTCGATTATCTGCTTCTGCATTGGCATTACCGAGGTCGGGCCGGACAAGATCGACACGCTCTTCGAGCGTTTCATTTCCGAGGAACGCAACGAGCCGCCGGATATCGACGTCGACTTCGAGCATGAACGGCGCGAAGAGGTGATGCAGTACATCTATACGAAATACAGCTCCAAACGCACGGCACTCGCCGCCGCCGTCATCAGCTATCGCGGCCGTTCGGCGCTGCGCGAAGTGTCGAAAGCGATGGGCCTTTTGGAGGATGTCAGGGCGTCTCTCTCCGGCTCGATCTGGGGTTGGTCGACCTCGGAACTCGGCGAGAAGGAAGCCAGGGCCGGCGGCCTCGACCGCAGGGATCCGGTGTCACGGCATGTGATGGAACGCGCCAACGAGATCATGGGCTTTCCCCGCCACCTCTCCCAGCATGTCGGCGGCTTCGTCATCACCAGGGACCGGCTCGACGAGATCGTCCCCATCGTCAAGACGGCGATGGACGAGCGCAAGATGGTCGAATGGGACAAGGATGATCTCGATTCGGTGAAAATCCTCAAGGTGGATATCCTGGCGCTCGGCATGCTGACCTGCCTGCAGCGCGCTTTCACTTTGCTCGAGACCCATTACGGCGTGAGAGACGATTATGGCAGGCCATTGACCCTGGATACGATCGCCAAGGAGGATTCCCGTGTCTACGACATGATCTGCCGTGCCGATACGCTCGGCGTCTTCCAGATCGAATCGCGTGCTCAGATGTCGATGCTACCGCGTCTCAAGCCGCGCGAATTCTACGACCTCGTCATCGAGGTGGCGATCGTACGGCCGGGCCCGATCCAGGGCGACATGGTGCACCCCTATCTGCGCCGGCGGCAAGGCAAGGAAAAACCCGAATATCCCAAGGCGGAGCTGAAAGAGATTCTCGGCAAGACGCTGGGCGTGCCGCTGTTCCAGGAGCAGGCGATGAAGATCGCCATCGTCGCCGGCGGCTTCAAACCGGGCAAGGCCGATGAACTGCGCCGTGCCATGGCCACCTTCAAGCGCACCGGCACGATCGGCAATTATCGCCAGCAGATGATCGACGGCATGACAGGACGAGGCTATGAAAAGGACTTCGCCGAGCGCTGTTTCAAGCAGATCGAGGGCTTTGGCGAGTATGGCTTTCCCGAAAGCCACGCCGCCTCCTTCGCCCTGCTCGTCTATGCCTCCTGCTGGTTCAAGACCTTCTACCCGGACGTGTTCTGCGCCGCGATCCTGAATTCGCAGCCGATGGGCTTCTATCAGCCGGCGCAGCTGGTGCGCGACGCCCGCGACCATGGCGTCGACATCCGCGAGGTCGACGTCAATTTCTCCGTCTGGGACTGCACTTTGGAAAAGGCGCTTTTCGACCCGGCCCGCATCCTGCCGCGCCATGCCGAAATGCGCGGTGTCATCGAGACTCAGCATGCGGTGCGGCTCGGCTTCCGGCAGATCAAGGGACTTTCCAAGGAACGCATGGAGGTTTTCGTCGAGCGGCGCGGCGCCGGCTACTCGACGGTCCGGGATGTCTGGCTGCGCTCCGGCCTCAATGTCGACGAGATCGAGAAATTAGCGCAAGCCGACGCCTTTCGTTCCATCGGCCTCGACCGCCGCGCGGCACTATGGGAGGTCCGCGCGCTCGACGGCAAGAGTGCCGCCGAGAAGCTGCCGCTGTTCGACCAGCCGGCGCTCAGCCTGCGCGAGCTGGAGCCCGAAACGAAGCTGCCGAAAATGCCGCTCGGCGAGCATGTCATCCATGACTACCGCTCGCTCGGCCTGTCGCTGAAGGCGCATCCGGTCGCCTTCCTGCGCGAGCGGCTCGACCGCGCCGGCATCACTCCCAATGCCAGCCTGCCTTCCGTGCGCGACGGCAGGCGGGTCTCCGTTGCCGGGCTGGTGCTGGTGCGCCAGCGCCCCGGCAAGGGCAACGCGATCTTTCTCACGCTGGAAGACGACAAGGCCGTCGCCAACGTCATCTTCTGGGAAAGGACCTTCACCCGTTTCCGGCCCATCGTCATGGGTGCCCGGTTTGTGAAGGTCACCGGAAAACTGCAGTCGGAATCAGGTGTCGTCCATATCGTCGCCGAGAAGATCGAGGACCTGACGCCCTGGCTGACCGTGCTGCTGGAGAAGGTCGGTGCGGCCGCACTGCCGGCCGCCGATCCTTCGGACCGCTCCGGCCAACCCGCAATTCGGCCCGCGATGCTGAAAGACGGACGGGATCTCGCAACGCTGTCGGAAGAGGCGGAGAGGGTCATGCCCAAAGGGCGTAATTTTCAGTAGGCCCGACCCACCTTCGTCATCCACGGGCGAGCAGGAGCGAAGCTCCGTCGCGGCGACCCGAGGACGACAAACGTGATGGGTTGCTCAGCCGTAGATCTGCTTGTGGATCTGGTAGAGCATTTCCGAACGGTCGGCGCGCATGTCGGCCAGATCGCGGCTGGAGAAGCTGTCGATTTCGGCGATGAGGCGATTGTAGTGCTTGCGCTTGGCGATGCTGGTGCGAGCGCGGGTCACGAGGTCGTTGAAGATCATAGCAAGGTTCCTTCTGTGCCGCATTCGGCGCGGCCGTTTCTTCCTCCCTTGATCGGTACGGATCATGACATAGGAATGGTGCGTTGCAAAAAGAAGATGTTGCAATGCACCATTGCAGCCAGCGCATAGCCGGTTAATGGCTTCCTAAGCTCCCGCACGACGCGCGGCCCGGGCCGGCAGACGAGCCGCCTTCTATTTTGTCTTACAAATTAGCGTTACCCCGTCTTGCCAGATCGATTGCGGGCTGGCTTGATCCAATGTCACCTGATGCCTGGAGGAAACATGGCGGCCGCAGATTATTATGAAGTTCTCGATCCGCGTTTCGGGCGCCTGTTCAACGGCAACGCGCAGGTGGAGAAGCTGTTCACCGGCTGCCGGTGGGCGGAAGGGCCGGCCTGGTTCGCCGCCGGCCGCTATGTCGTCTGGTCGGACATTCCGAACAACCGCATGATGCGCTACGACGAGACGGACGGCAGCGTTAGTGTCTTCCGTCAGCCGTCCGGCAATTCCAACGGCAACACCGTCGACCGGCAAGGCCGGCTGGTCACCTGCGAGCATTCGGGCCGGCGCGTCAGCCGCACCGAGCATGACGGCTCGATCACCACCATCGCCGCCAAATGGAAGGGCAAGCCGCTGAACTCGCCCAACGACGCGGTGGTGAAGTCCGACGGCTCGATCTGGTTCACCGATCCGACCTACGGCATCGACACCGACTATGAGGGCGACAAAGCCGAGAGTGAAATCGGCGCCTGCCATGTCTACCGGGTCGATCCCGACACGGGCGATATCGAGGCTGTCATCACCGACATGGTCAGGCCGAACGGCCTTGCCTTCTCACTCGACGAAAGCCTGCTCTATGTCGTCGACACCGGCCGCACGCATGGCGCCGAGAACCCGGCGCATATGCGGGTGTTCAACGTCGGCAAGCACGGCAAGAAGGTTTCCGGAGGCAAGGTGTTCGCCGACTGCACGGCCGGACTGTTCGACGGCTTCCGGCTCGACGCCGATGGGCGTATCTGGACGAGTGCCGCCGACGGCATCCATTGCTACGATCCCGACGGCACGCTGATCGGCAAGGTCAAGGTGCCGGAGGTGACCGCCAATTGCGTTTTCGGCGGCGCCAAGCTGAACTGTCTCTACATCGCAGGCACCACCTCGCTTTATTCGGTGCGCCTGATGGTGAATGGGGCCAAGACCTATTGAGCCTGCTGGAAACGCTTCTCTGGCGTCCCTTATTGGCCGTTTTGCGGGTAGCCACAGCGCCCGCTTCGCCGCGGCTTCCGGAGCCACGATCCTGCAGTTCGCCGGAGCGGAGTTCGAAGCCGCCTGTCGGCGGTATCAGACACAATTCAAGGGGAGGGCGTCATGCCATTCGTCAACATCCGCATCGTCAAGGAAGTGATCGCCGCCGATCCGGCCGGCAAGAAGGCTGACATCGCCAGGAAAGTCACGGCGGCCATCATGGACGCCACCGGGCTGGGCAATGACGATGTCTGGGTGGTCTTCGAGGAGGTCAATGCCCGCGACTGGTACGTCGGCAAGACCGACGTGGAGACGTTGAGAGGCAAGAAATAATCCCAAGGCGCGATGAGCGCCGTAAATCCTGGGCTCTGCTCAGGAAGGTGAAGGTGCGGCGGCCGTGTCCGCGCCGGCCGTACCTTCACCCGGCCGGCGCTTCGCCCAGCTCTCCAGCCAGTCGCGGCTTTGCATCTCGATCAGCCGCGATGCGGTTCGCTCGAATTCGAACACCTCGACGCCGCGCTTGGCCACATAAAGCGCGTGCGGTGGCGCCTCGGCGCTCACCACCAGCCGCGTATGATGGTCGTAGAGCGTGTCGATCAACAGGATGAAGCGTTTGGCCTCGTTGCGCTTGCCTTCGCCCAGTACCGGCACACGGTCGATGAAAACAGTCGAAAACCGCCCGGTGATCGCCAGGTAATCGCGCGCGCCGAGCGGCTTTTCGCAGAGGTCGGCGAAGGTGAAACGCGCAGCGTCACCAGCGGCGGCCGGCACCACCACCTTGCGTCCCTTCAGCGTCAGCGAGGTCTCGGCCGTCGGCGCACCGCGCGTCATCGCCTGCCAGGCCTCGTCGAGCGCCTGGTCGGCCGCCGCATCGGCCGGCGTGACATAGACCGGCGTACGGGCGAGCTTTTCCAGCCGGTAATCCTTGTCGCTGTCCAGCGACAGCACCTGCGCGTGGCGTTCCAGTATGGCGATGAACGGTAGGAAAAGCTGGCGGTTCAACCCGTCACGGTAAAGGTCTTGCGGCGCCACGTTCGAGGTGGCCACCAGTACGACCCCGTTGGCAAACAGTGCCGAGAACAGCCTGGACAGGATCATGGCGTCGGCGATGTCGGTGACCGAGAACTCGTCGAAACACAGCACCCAGGCCTGCTCGGCGAGCGCCTTGGCCACCGGCGGGATCGGATCGTCTTCCCTGACCGTGCCTTCCTTGCGCGCCTGCCGGTGTTTCTGGATACGGTCCTGCACATCGGCCATGAAGTCGTTGAAATGCACACGGCGCTTGCGCCTGACCGGGAGGAGCTCGAAGAACATGTCCATCAGCATGGTCTTGCCGCGGCCGACGCCGCCATGGATGTAGAGGCCCTTGACAGCTTCATGCGTCTCGCGCTTGCGCGCAAACAGCCAGCCCAGTGCACTGGACTTGTGCGCCAGCCGCTTAGCCGAGATCTCGACGGTCAGCCGGTCGAGCGCGGCGGCGATCGCTTCCTGCGCAGCATCGCGCTCGATCGCGCCTGATACCACCAGATGGTCGTAGCGCTGCCGGACGGTCGGATGGGTCTGGAGGCCGTCACGCAGATGCATCGATCACGTCATTGTTCAGAGCAGGATGCCCAGAGAAAGGGTGCGCCGAGATTGAGGTCACGCCGCCGGCATCACCTGAATGTCGGCATCTCCTACCTCGTAAGCGAGATCGGTTGCCCGTTGGAAGTCTGGCCGTCGAATTTCGAGCCGCCCGACGAATAGAGCCGCGCCAGCGAACCGCCATTCTCGTCATAAAGCGTCAGCTGCTTGCCGGCGACGTTCCACGACTTGATGCCGTCGATCGGCGCCGGGCAATGCAGCGGCCCGGCGCGGAAACCGGCGCCGAACTTGGTCTGCGGCGTCGCCACCTTGCAGCTCTGGCCGGAGACGCTGACGTTCCAGACACCGGCGACGGCCGCCGCGCTGAGATCGGCGGCACCCGCGGGCGCCGCGCCGTCCGGCGGCAGCGAAGCAACTTGCGTGTTAGCCGGCGCGGTCGGGAACCGCGACGGGTCGGTGGTGCCGGGTGAGGCCGGCGGCGGCAGCTGGTTGGAACTCACCTGGCCAGCGGGGGCTGGCTGCAGCGGCGCCGGTTGCTGGTCGTCCATCGACGAGAAGCGTGAGGTTGAGCAGCCGCTCGCAACGAGTGCCGCCAGGGATACGGCCACCAGGCCGCCTTTCGAAAAATTCATTACAACCTCCGTCGGATCCGGCTGGGGGGAAACCGTCCGCGCAATCTCACCTCCACCAAGATGGAGAAGGTGGCGAAATTTCAACCCGATATGGTTAAAATAGGGTTTGTGGGATGAATTGTTGCAAATTTATCGCACTCACCCGGCGAGCGGCGCACTCGGCACGAACACATATCCGTCCGGTCCGACGATATAGCACTCGCGCAGACCATGCGGCTTGTCGATCGCGCCGGCCAGCACGATGTGGCCATGCTCCAGCGCCGCCGCCTCGATCGCGTCGGGCTCCGCGCCATAGAGACGTAGTTCGATGCCGGCACCGCGCGTCTCCGTACCCGCGATGGAGCCCGTCATGGGATTGTCGAGATACGAATGGTCCGCATGCAGCATGAACACCGATCCCAGAAGCTCGAGCGCGGCGAAATCCTCGTCGGCATAGACGATGCGGGCGCCAAGCACGTCACCGCAGAAGGCTTCCATCGCCGCCATGTCCGATACCAGCAGATTGACGCCGATGCCGCGCGGCAGCGAGCGGCCGAAATCCTCGGCCTTCATCCAGGGTGTCTTGGTCCGCTTCATCGCCATGGCGTCTTCCTCCTGATGCCGCGATCCTAGCCGAGACCGCCTTGCCGCCCTTGGCCTTCGGCCGGCAAACGCTTGCGCCAGCCGCGTCAGGGCTTATGTCTATGGCCAATTCCAGGAAAGGTGTGTGGCGATTTCCCCGGGAAAACGCGCAGCACTTTCCCCCTGGGAATTGAGTGAAAACAAAGAGTTCACCGAAACCCGCCGGAGCGCAGACCTTGGCCGCCAGAAAGAAAGCCGCCAACCGCTACTACAGCGGCCCGCCCAGCGACCATTTCGACGGCAGCCTGTTCTTCAATCCCGGCGGCCGGATGCCCGGCCCCTTCAAGGATCTGCTGAAATGGCAGTTCAGCGGCCAGCGCTCGAAATGGCCGGCTGCCAGCCCGAGCCCCTTTGCGCAGGCAAAGCCGGCGGCGGCGGTCGAAGGCGCCGATCTGGTCGTGACCATGGTCGGCCATTCGACCTTGCTGATCCAGACAGCCGGGCTGAACATCCTTACCGATCCGGTCTGGTCGGAGCGCACATCGCCGTTCTCCTTTGCCGGACCCAGGCGCGTCAATCCGCCGGGTATCGCCCTTGGCGATCTGCCGGCGATCGACCTCGTGCTGGTCAGCCACAACCACTATGACCATCTCGACCTTGCCACGCTGAGGCAGTTGCAGGAGAAGCACGATCCGCTGGTGGTGACGCCGCTCGGCAACGATGCCATCATCGCCGCCGCGGTGCCCGGGACGCGGCTTTCCGCGCATGACTGGGGCGACAGGGTCGATGTCTCCGACGGCACCGCTATCCACGTCGAGCCCGCGCATCACTGGTCGGCGCGCGGGGCGCGCGACCGGCGCATGGCGCTGTGGGCCGGCTTCGTCATCGAGACGCCGGGCGGAAAAATCTATTTCGCCGGTGATACCGGCTTCCACGGCGGCATCAACTACCGGCTGATGGCGGAGAGGCATGGCGGCTTCCGCTTCGCCATCCTGCCGATCGGCGCCTACGAGCCGCGCTGGTTCATGGCGCCGCAGCACCAGAACCCCGAGGAAGCGGTCCAGGGCATGTCGTTGTGCAACGCAGCCTTCGCCGCCGGCTGCCATTGGGGCACGTTCCAGCTCACCGACGAGCCGTTCGACGAACCGGTGCGGAAGCTGGCCGAGGCGCTGGACGGCCGAGGCATCCCACAGGAGCGCTTTCGCGCCTTGCGGCCCGGCGAGATCTGGGAAGTGCCCCGGATATGATCGCCTCGATGGCTGGAATGACCGTTTACGCTGCCATGGTTTTCGCTGATGGTCATCCGCGGACAGGATAGGGGAATCAGATGAAGTCAATCATGGCAGGTCTTTTGGCGCTGGCGGTCTCTGTGCCGGCGGCTTTCGCGGGCGAGATCAGCGATCGGGCGGCCGAGGCCGAGAAGCTGCTCCAGTCGGGTGATGGCGCCGGTGCGCTGGAGAAATTCAGCAGCGCCCAGGAAGCGCTCTGGCAAGCGATGCCGCTTGGCGTCCTGAACGTCAAGCAAGTCGACACGGCCTCCGGCTTCGGTATCTACAGCGAGCGCGCCAACCACATCTACAAGCCCGGCGAGAAAATCGTGCTGTACATGGAGCCGGTCGGCTATGGCTACGGCAAGGACGGCCTCGGCAACAGCATGATCGCGCTCTCTGTCGACATCACCGTCGTGTCCGCAGCCGGCGAAACGCTCGGCACAATGGAAAAAGTCGGCCGTGTTCAGATCGCCTCTCGCTCGCACAATCGCGAACTGTTCTTCAAACTCGACCTCTCCCTCGACGGCCTGCCGGCCGGCAAATACCGGTGCAACTTCGTCATGCATGACGAGAATTCGAGCAAGACGGCCCCCTTCAGCACGGATATCGAGATCGCCGGCTGAGGCGATGCCGGGAAAACCACCGATGTCCGATGGAGACGGCACCGGCGGGGACGAAATCCGCGTCGGGCGTAATGTCTTCATCAATCAGAACTGCACTTTCTACGACCTCGGCTGCCTCGACATCGCCGACGCTATCTCCCGGCCTCGGGAACCCAAGCACGACAGCCGCGTTTTTCAACCGGTTTCAATGTGTCCGGCTTGCGAGGCGTTCCCATGCTCAAATGGATCATCATTCTCCTGATCATCGCCGCCGCGGCGAGCCTGCTCGGCATGCCGGCGCTGGCGGGCGCGGCCGCCACTGGCGCGCGCATTCTCATCGGCATCGTGCTCATCATCTTCCTGTTGATCTTGCTTGGGGTCTTTGCGGTGACGTAAGTCCCGCACCTTCGCCGTGAAAGCGGCTGCGCACTGGTAATTCCTGCCCGTTTCCGCCATATAGCGCCGAACGGACATGGAAATTTCGGAGCAATGGCAGGCACGGCCCCTTTCGCCAAGATGAACGGCATCGGCAACGAGATCATCGTTGCCGACATGCGTGGCCGTGCGGATCGGGTGACGGCCGCGGCTGCCATCGCGCTCAACGCCGATGCCTCGACGCGGTTCGACCAGATCATGGCGATCCACGACGCCAGGACGCCGGGCACCGCTTATTTCGTCGACATCCTGAATTCCGACGGGTCGGGCGCGCAGGCCTGCGGCAACGGCATGCGCTGTGTCGTCCAGGCGCTGGCCGCCGAGACCGGCGAGAAGACCTTCACCTTCGAAACCGTGGCCGGGATCTTGAACGCCCGCGAACACGCGGACGGCTCGATCTCGGTCGACATGGGCACGCCGCGCTTCGGCTGGCGCGACATCCCGCTGGCCGAGGAGTTCCGCGACACCCGCATGATCGAATTGCAGGTCGGCCCGATCGACGCGCCGGTGCTGCATTCGCCTTCGGCGGTCTCGATGGGCAACCCGCACGCCATCTTCTGGGTCGACGCCGATGTCTGGACTTATGAACTCGATCGTTTCGGCCCGCTGCTCGAAAACCATCCGATCTTTCCCGAGCGCGCCAACATAACCATCGCGCAGGTGACCTCGCCCGACTCGATGATCATCCGCACCTGGGAGCGTGGCGCCGGGCTCACCAAGGCCTGCGGCTCCGCCTCGTGCGCGGCTGTGGTTGCCGCCGCGCGCACCAGGCGCACGGGCCGCAGCGTCAACCTTTTGACCCCCGGCGGCGGTACGCTGCATGTCGAGTGGCGCGAGGACGACCACGTCATCCTGACCGGCGCGGCCGAGTGGGAATTTTCCGGCAGCTTCGATCCGTCGACCGGACAATGGGCCCGCGACACCGAAAGCGCGGCGTGATGTCCCCCCTTGCCAAGGACGTCGACGTGGCGAAGGAGGCCGGCCGCATCGACGTGGTGACTTTCGGTTGCCGTCTCAACACCTATGAGTCCGAAGTGATGCGGCGCGAGGCCGAAAATGCCGGCCTCGGCGCGCTGGATGGCGGCGCCGTCATCTTCAACACCTGCGCCGTCACCGGCGAAGCGGTGCGCCAGGCCAGGCAGGCGATCCGCAAGACGCGCCGCGACAACCCGGCCGCGCGCATCATCGTCACCGGCTGCGCCGCGCAGACCGAGCCCGAAAAATTCGCCGCCATGGACGAGGTCGATCTCGTGCTGGGCAATGAAGAGAAGCTGAAGGCCAATTCCTATCGCGCGCTGCCCGATTTTGGCGTCAACGATACCGAGAAGGCGCGCGTCAACGACATCTTTTCGGTGCGTGAGACCGCCGGCCACATGGTCGATGCCATCGAGGGCCGGGCCCGTGCGTTCGTGCAGGTGCAGAATGGCTGCGACCATCGCTGCACCTTCTGCATCATCCCCTACGGCCGCGGCAATTCGCGCTCGGTGCCAATGGGCGCCGTGGTCGAGCAGGTCAAGCGGCTGGCGGGCAACGGCTATGCCGAGATCGTGCTGACCGGCGTCGACATGACGTCTTTCGGCGCCGACCTGCCAGGCGCGCCGAAGCTCGGCAAGCTGGTGAAGACCATTCTCAGGCAGGTGTCCGACGTAAAGCGGCTCAGGCTGTCCTCCATCGATTCGATCGAGGCCGACGACGACTTGCTCGATGCGCTCGCCACAGAACCCAGGCTGATGCCGCATCTGCATCTGTCGCTGCAGTCGGGCGACGACATGATCCTGAAGCGCATGAAGCGCCGGCATCTGCGCGATCAGTCGATCCGCTTTTGCGAGGATGTGCGCAAGCTGCGGCCCGGCATTGTCTTCGGCGCCGACATTATCGCGGGTTTCCCGACCGAGACCGAAGCCATGTTCGAGAATTCGCTGGAGATCGTCGACGTGTGCGGCCTGACCCATCTCCACGTCTTCCCATTTTCGCCGCGCGAGGGCACACCCGCCGCGCGCATGCCGCAGCTGCGTCGAGAGCTGGTCAAGCAGCGTGCCGCCCGGCTGCGCGCCGCCGGCGAAGCGGTCTACCAGCGCCATCTGTCCTCGCTCGCCGGCAGCCGTCAGTCAGTCCTGATCGAGCGCGACGGCCTTGGCCGCACCGAAGGGTTCACGCTTGCCGCACTCGGCACCGGCGCGCCGGGAGAGATCGTCGAGGCTGATATAACCGGCCACGACGGGATCAGGCTGATAGCCACTCCCCTTGCCGCCCGCGCCGCCTGAGAACACAAAAGCATGGCTGGTTTTTTCAAGAAGATATTTTCGTTCGGCAAGAAGGAGGTGGTCGAGGAGCGCATCGACGAGACCGCCCCGCTGCCGCCGATCAAATGGGACCAGCTCGACGCGCTGAAGCCGGCGGCCGAGCAGGCCGTGCCGGAGTTTTTGAAGCGCGAGGAGCCTGTGACGGAAGCCGTGCCGGCGACCGTGTCTGCTCCGGTCGAGGCCGCGCCCGGGCCGCAGCCCGAGGAACCCACACCCGAGGAACCCACACCCGAACCTGCGCCGACCATTCCGCCCGCGCCGGAGCCGACGGTTCCGTCAGAACCGGAGCGGCAGCCGGAGCCTGCGCCGGAAGAGAAACCGGCACCCGCGCCCGAGACACCTGAACCGCCCGCGCCCGAAGAGGTCCCGCCGCCGCCGGTTGCTCCCGAGCCCACGCCCGAACCCCAGCCGCAGGAGATCCCGCCGGCGCCATCGGAGCCGGAGATCGTTCCCTCGCGTCCGGAGAGGCGACCGGAACCCGCGCCCGTCGAAGTGCCGACGCCGCCAGTCGAAGTGCCGGCCGAGATACCCGCACCGGTCGAGGTGCCGCCGGCGTCGCCGGTTGAAGTGCCTCCGTCGGCGGCCGCCGTCGGGCAGCCTTCAGAGGCCGGCGCTGCCCCTCATCCGCCTGCCGGCACCTTCTCCCCGTATAGGGACGAGGCGAAGGAAGGGGCTCCAGCACCGTCCTCGCCCGGTTTGCGGGGAGAGCATGAAGGAAAGGGCGGACCTGCCGTCGAAGCGGGGCGCGAAGCGCCACCAGCTGAAATCGCCCCTCCCATTCGCCAGCCTGCACCGGTCGAGACGCAGCCGGTCGTTGCCGAGGTCGCGCCCGAGACTCAATCGGTCCCGCGGCCCACCCCGGAGCCAAGACCCGTTCCCGGCAAGGTGACGGTCGCCAGGAAGGTCGAGCAGAAGGCCGAGCCACAGAAGGCGCCGGAACCGGCGCCGAGGCAATCCTGGTTCCAGCGCATGCGGGACGGGCTAGCCCGGTCCTCGCGCGAACTGACCGGCAACATCGCCGGCGTCTTCACCAAGCGCAAGCTGGACGAGGAGACGCTGCAGGACCTGGAGGACGTGCTGATCCGCGCCGATCTGGGCGTCGAAACGGCGCTGCGCGTCACCGATTCACTGGCCGCCAGCCGCTACGGCAAGGATGTTTCCGATACCGAAGTGCGCGCCGTCATGGCGGCCGAGGTGGAGAAGGTGCTCGCCCCGGTCGCGAAACCACTCGAGCTTGACCTCTCGCACAAGCCGCATGTCATCCTGGTGGTCGGCGTCAACGGCACCGGCAAGACCACGACCATCGGCAAGCTCGCCGCCAAGCTGACCGATGGCGGCCTGTCGGTGATGCTGGCCGCCGGCGACACGTTCCGCGCCGCCGCGATCGAGCAGCTGAAGATCTGGGGCGAGCGCACGAAATCGCCCGTCATTGCTTCCAAGCTCGGCGCCGACGCCGCCGGTCTCGCCTACGATGCCTTCGAGCGGGCAAAGGAAGCCGGCTCCGACGTGCTGATCATCGACACCGCCGGCCGGCTGCAGAACAAGACCGAACTGATGGCGGAGTTGGAAAAGATCGTCCGCGTGCTGGGCAAGCTCGATCCCGAAGCGCCGCACACCGTGCTGCAGACGGTCGACGCCACGACCGGCCAGAACGCGCTCAACCAGGTCGAGATCTTCCGCAATATCGCCGGCGTCAACGGCCTGGTGATGACCAAGCTGGACGGCACGGCGCGGGGCGGTATTCTGGTGGCGATCGCGGCAAAACATAAATTGCCGGTCTATTTCATCGGCGTCGGCGAACAGGTCGACGACCTCGAACCGTTTTCCGCAAGCGAATTCGCCAGGGCGATCGCTGGAGTGGCTTGAACAAGGCACGATGCCGGAAGTGAGGCTTCCGGATTGGATCGTGCGTTAGAAGGAAACCATGAACCCACCCATTCTCGAACGCGATCCGTCCGACCCGCAGAAAGAGAAGAAGGAAGGCATCAATCCCGTGCTCAAGCTGGCGCTGGAGCTCGGGCCGCTGCTCGTCTTCTTCTTCGCCAATGCGCGCGGCGAGTGGCTGACGCAGAAATTGCCCGTGCTGGCTGAATTCGGCGGCCCGATCTTCGTCGCCACAGGCCTGTTCATGGCCGCGACCGCCATCGCGCTGATCGCCTCATGGCTGCTCACCCGCACCTTGCCGATCATGCCGATGGTGTCGGGGGTCGTCGTTTTCATCTTCGGCGCGCTGACGCTTTATCTGCAGGACGATATCTTCATCAAGATGAAGCCGACCATCGTCAACACGCTGTTCGGCGGCGTGCTGCTTGGCGGCCTGTATTTCGGCCGCTCGCTGCTCGGCTATGTCTTCGAGTCCGCATTCAAGCTCGATGCCGAAGGCTGGCGCAAGCTCACCTTCCGCTGGGGCCTGTTCTTCCTGTTCCTGGCCCTCGTCAACGAAGTCGTCTGGCGGAATTTTTCCACCGACGCCTGGGTTACGTTCAAGGTCTGGGGCATCATGCCGATCACGCTTCTTTTCACCTTCAGCCAGATGCCGCTGATCCTGCGCCACTCGCTGGACGACAAGGCCGGCGGCGAAGAGAAAGTCGGCAAATAAGGCTGTAAAGGGGAGAGCCATGGAATTCGTCACCACCCAGGACGAGCTGCGGACGATCTACAAGACGCCGCGCCCGACCGATGGCTCGATCCGCAAGGAATTGAAGGCGCTGGACGCCCATTGCCGCTCCTTCATCGGCAAGAGCCCATTCGTGCTGATCGGCTCGTCCGATGGCGAAGGCAATGCCGACGTGACCCCGAAAGGCGACAAGCCCGGCTTCGCCGCCATTCTCGACGAGAACACCATCGCCATCCCCGACCGGCCCGGCAACAACCGGCTGGATACGCTGGAAAACATCATCCGCAATCCCTCGGTCGGGCTGCTCTTCCTCATACCAGGCATGAACGAGACGCTGCGCGTCAATGGCGATGCCCGCATCACCGTCGATGCCACCTTGCGCGAGCGCCTTGCGGTCGACGGCAAGGAGCCGCAAAGCGTTATCGTGATCGTAGTCAAGGCCGCTTACATGCATTGCGCCAAGGCTTTCATGCGCTCCGATTTGTGGAAGCCCGACAGCTGGCATGATCGCGCCACGCTGCCGACGCTCGGCCAGATCCTGCGCGACCAGTTGGCACTGGCCGATTCGGCCGAGGCGACCGACCGCTGGCTCGACGGCGAGTACAAACAGACGATGTGGTAGGGTTGTCGCCCCCCGATTCGTCTGGACTGGTCCGCCTTGCTCAACCTCATTGCGATATCCGGCAGCCTGCGGGCGGCCTCCACCAATTCGGCCCTAGTCGCGGCACTGGCGCTGAACACGCCAGCGGGCTGTCGCGTCACCGTCTATGACGGGCTTGGCCGGCTGCCGATCTTCAACCCCGACGACGAGGGCGAGCGGACGCCGCGCGAGGCCTCCGATCTGATCGAGGCCGTCACCGGCGCGGACGGTGTCGTCGTCTCCTGTCCCGAATATGCCCATGGCGTGCCTGGCGGGCTGAAGAATGCGCTCGACTGGCTGGTCTCGCGTGACGCCGCCGTGGGCAAGCCGGCGATGCTGGCGCACGCGTCGCCACGCTCTCTCTACGCCCGCGCGGCGCTGGCGGAGATCATGCGCACCATGTCGTTCGCGCTTTGCGAAGAGGCCATGCTCGAGGTTTCGCTCCTCGGCAAGAAGCCGGCGGAGGTTGAAAGTATCCTGCGAGAGCCGGCAAACGTGCGGACAATTTGCGATGGCCTGTCAGCCTTCGCGGCCTTCATCCGCTCGCGCCAAATTTGAGCGGACTCGCGCCAAATTGAGCGGACGCCATCGTGTCGTCGTCCTGGAAGGACCGGAGGCGTCGGCCAATCGCTACAGCCGATAGACGTACATCACAAAGGTCTCCGCCTCGCCATGCGCCTCCTTGCGCCCGCCATAAAGTGCGCGGGCGGGCAGATTGTCCGGCTCGGTGCCGACCCAGGCCTCTTCGCAGCCATGCTCGCGACCGAGCGCGAACATGGCGTCGAGCATTCCGCGCGCGATGCCTTGGCGCTGGAAGGCTGGCGAGACGCCGACCTCGTCGACATAGAGTTCGGGCGCCTTGTCCGGATGGCGGTGCATGACCGCCGCGCATTGGCCGACGACAACGTCCTCGGCCAGGGCCACGATCATGAAATGGCCCGATTGCGCGAGATAGCTTGCCAGGCGATCGGGCCGCACCGGCTCGTCGAACACGTCGTCGGCAATCCGCATCACAAGGGCGTCATCTCCGGGATAAAGCCTTCTGATCTCAATCGCCATTGTGTAAATTCTCCCAAGTCGGCTTACAAACTTTGACGTTTACGTAAATCCCAAAGACACTAACCGATTGAAAATGCAGGGGTCGAAATAATCGTTTGAATTTATCCCGCACCAGAGTTATTGGGTGCGGGAAATTCGCGGTTCCCCGCAGCAGTCCGGCTCTTCCTCGACGCCGTGTTGGCGCGTCACAGACAAAGGGAAATCATCCTCACATGGCACGCAACAAGATAGCGCTTATCGGCTCTGGCATGATCGGCGGCACGCTCGCCCACATGATCGGCCTCAAGGATCTCGGCGACGTGGTCCTGTTCGATATCGCCGAGGGTATCCCGCAAGGCAAGGGGCTCGATATCGCGCAGTCGTCGCCGGTCGATGGTTTCGATTCCCGGCTGACCGGCGTCAACGACTATGCCGGCATCGAGGGCGCCGATGTCTGCATCGTCACCGCCGGCGTGCCGCGCAAGCCGGGCATGAGCCGCGACGACCTGCTGGGCATCAACCTGAAGGTCATGGAGCAGGTCGGCGCAGGGCTGAAGAAGTACGCGCCGAAGGCCTTCGTCATCTGCATTACCAATCCGCTCGACGCCATGGTGTGGGCGCTGCAGAAGTTTTCGGGCTTGCCCAAGACCCATGTCGTCGGCATGGCCGGCGTGCTCGACAGCGCGCGCTTCCGCTACTTCCTGGCCGAGGAATTCAAGGTTTCGGTCGAGGACGTCACCGCCTTCGTGCTCGGCGGCCACGGCGATTCCATGGTGCCGATGATCCGCTATTCCACGGTGTCGGGCATTCCGCTTCCCGACCTGATCAAGATGGGCTGGACCTCGAAGGAAAAGCTCGACCAGATCGTGCAGCGCACCCGTGACGGCGGCGCCGAGATCGTCGGCCTCCTGAAGACCGGCTCGGCCTATTACGCGCCGGCGGCCTCGGCGATCCAGATGGCCGAATCCTATCTCAAGGACAAGAAGCGCGTGCTGCCTTGCGCGGCACACCTCTCCGGCCAGTATGGCGTCAAGGGTACCTATGTCGGCGTGCCCGTGGTGATCGGCGCCGGCGGTGTCGAGCGCGTCATCGAGATCGACCTTAACAAGGCCGAGCAGAAGATGTTCGAGGCATCGGTGGCGACCGTGCAGGGCCTGACCGAGGCCTGCGTCAAGATCGCGCCGCAGCTCGCCTCGAAATAACCCGCCCAAACGTCACCCCGGCAAAACGACCTGGAGATAGTTCCCGATGAACATCCATGAATATCAAGGCAAGGCGCTGCTGAAGAGCTTTGGCGCGCCGGTGGCCGAAGGCGTGCCGGTTTTCAAGGCAAGCGAGGCGGAAGCCGCTGCACAGGCGCTGCCCGGCCCACTCTATGTGGTGAAGAGCCAGATCCATGCCGGCGGCCGCGGCAAAGGCAAATTCAAGGAACTCGGCGCCGACGCCAAGGGCGGTGTGCGGCTGGCGAAGTCCGTCGCCGAGGTGGTCGCCAACGCCAACGAGATGCTCGGCCATACGCTGGTGACCAAGCAGACCGGCCCGGCCGGCAAGCAGGTCAACCGCCTCTATATCGAGGTCGGCGCCGACATCGAGCGTGAGCTCTATCTCTCCATCCTGGTCGACCGCTCGGTCGACCGCATCGCCTTTGTCGTCTCGACCGAGGGCGGCATGGACATCGAGGGCGTCGCGCACGACACGCCGGAAAAGATCATCACCGTCGCCATCGATCCGGAAAAGGGCGTTACGGCTGAGGACGTCAAGGCGCTCAACGATGCGCTGAAGCTCGACGGCGACGCGGCCAGGGATGGCGGCACGCTGTTCCCGATCCTCTACAAGGCCTTCGTCGAGAAGGATATGAGCCTGCTCGAGGTCAACCCGCTGATCGTCATGAAGGATGGGCATCTGCGCGTGCTCGACGCGAAGGTGTCGTTCGACAACAACGCGCTGTTTCGCCACCCAGATGTGCTCGAACTGCGCGACACGTCAGAAGAGGACGAGAAGGAGATCGAGGCGTCGAAATACGACCTCGCCTATGTCGCGCTCGATGGCAATATCGGCTGCATGGTCAACGGCGCCGGCCTTGCCATGGCGACGATGGACATCATCAAGCTCTATGGCGCCGAACCCGCCAACTTCCTCGATGTCGGCGGCGGCGCTTCCAAGGAGAAGGTGACGGCGGCGTTCAAGATCATCACCAGGGATCCGGCGGTCAAGGGCATCCTGATCAATATCTTCGGCGGCATCATGAAGTGCGACATCATCGCCGAGGGTGTGATTGCCGCGGTCAAGGAAGTCGGGCTCAAGGTGCCGCTGGTCGTGCGCCTGGAAGGCACCAATGCCGAGCTTGGCAAGAAGATCATCAACGACAGCGGCCTGAACGTCGTCTCGGCGGACGATCTCGACGACGCGGCCAAGAAGATCGTGGCGGCGGTGAAGGGCTGAGCCGGTGCCTCCACGCAAGATAAACCTGGTCGAGGCGGCGGATCGGACCATCACTGAGGTCTTCGATCCGCATATCGCCGGCGACGTGAATGACAGCCAGGCCAAGGTCGCCAAGTTCGGCGAGGTCTTCGACTGGCATGCGCATGACAATGAAGACGAAGCCTTCCTCGTGCTGCGCGGCAGGATCGCCATCGATTTCCGCGACGGGCCGATCGAGCTCGGCGAGGGCGACTTCATCGTCGTACCGCGCGGCGTCGAGCATCGGCCGCGTTCGCTGACATCAGAGCCGGTGGTGCTGATGTTCGAACCGGCGACGACACTCAACACCGGCAATGCCAAGAGCGATCTGACGGTCGCCCATCTGAAGCGGCTCTGACCGATGAACGCCTCATCCTTCTCTTCGCTCTCGGCCGATCACCAGCTCCTGCAGGCTTTGGTCGGTGCTTGGCGCGGCGAGGAGGAGGTGGCGGATACGCAGTGGGCCGATGGCGGCATGGCGACGAGCGAAGTGACAGCGGAAGCACAGTTCGGCGGTCTGTTCGTGGTGCAGCGCTATAAACAGCGCCGCGATGGCACGGTCTCCTTCGGCGCGCACAATGTATTCGGCTTCGACCAGCAGAACAGCGTCGTCACCATGCACCAGTTCGAATTCGATGGGCTTTGTTCCGTCCTCGCCCGCCACGGGCACATGGAACGGCAGCGAGCTGGTGCTGGAGCGGTCGTCGCCGCGCGGCCTTGCGAGGGTGACGTATGTTTTCGACGACGCCGACACCTACCGCATGCGATTGCATTTCAAACCCGCCGGCAGCGATGGCTGGCAAGACATGGTGAGCGGCGTCTACCGGCGCGTCTCGCCTTCCTCGATCAACGGTTTTTAAAAAGGGCGACCATGTCCATTCTCGTCGACAAGAATACCAAGGTGCTGGTGCAGGGCCTGACCGGCAAGACCGGTACGTTCCACACCGAGCAGGCGCTGGCCTATCACGGGACAAAGATGGTCGGCGGCATCCATCCCAAGAAGGGCGGCGAGACCTGGACGGGCTCGAAAGGCGAGAGCCTGCCGATCTTCGCCACTGTCGCCGAAGGCAAGGAAAAAACAGGCGCCAACGCCTCCGTCATCTACGTGCCGCCGGCGGGCGCCGCGGAAGCCATCATCGAGGCGATCGAGGCGGAGATCCCGCTGATCGTCTGCATCACGGAAGGCATTCCGGTGATGGACATGATCAAGGTCAAGGCGCGGCTCGATCGCTCGGCCTCGCGGCTGATCGGACCGAACTGCCCGGGCGTGCTTACCCCCGACGAATGCAAGATCGGCATCATGCCCGGGAACATCTTCCGCAAGGGCTCGGTCGGCGTTGTTTCGCGCTCGGGAACACTTACCTATGAGGCTGTGTTCCAGACCACCAATGTCGGCCTCGGCCAGACCACCGCCGTCGGCATCGGCGGCGACCCCGTCAAGGGCACCGAGTTCATCGACATGCTCGAGATGTTCCTGGCCGATGATGAGACCAAGTCGATCATCATGATCGGCGAGATCGGCGGTTCGGCCGAGGAAGACGCCGCGCAGTTTCTCAAGGACGAAGCCAAGCGTGGTCGCAAGAAGCCGATGGCCGGCTTCATCGCCGGGCGCACGGCGCCGGCCGGACGCACCATGGGCCATGCGGGCGCGGTCATCTCCGGCGGCAAGGGCGGGGCGGAAGACAAGATCGCGGCGATGGAATCGGCCGGGATAAAAGTTTCGCCGTCGCCGGCGCGGCTGGGCACGACGCTGGTCGAGGCGATCAAGGGTTAAGCCAGTAGTGAGTAGCAGGTAGTCAGTAGTGAAGAAGGGAAGAACGGGTGAGTAGCAACTGAGTGGAAAATTCCATTTTCCACTCACTACCGGCTACTCACCGTTCCCTCGAAAGGAGACGGAGCCAGGCTCCGCTGAAACGACATGGCAAGACAAGATCAGGCC
Source organism: Mesorhizobium sp. B2-3-14 (assembly GCF_006442175.1). Lineage (NCBI taxonomy): Bacteria > Pseudomonadati > Pseudomonadota > Alphaproteobacteria > Hyphomicrobiales > Phyllobacteriaceae > Mesorhizobium > Mesorhizobium sp. B2-3-14. The sequence goes on from NZ_VFVP01000008.1 coordinate 190,743, forward strand.
AACGACCAATTTTCGCTCACCTCTTTCCTCTATGGCGGCAATGCCGATTACATCGACGCTCTCTACGCGGCGTATGAGGACGATCCCGCCTCGGTCAATCCCGAGTGGCAGGAGTTCTTCGCCGGACTGAAGGACGATGCCGGCGATGTGCGCAGGAACGCCAAGGGCGCTTCGTGGGCGAAACCATCCTGGCCGCTGCAGGCCAATGGCGAGCTGGTGTCGGCGCTGGACGGCAATTGGGGCATCGTCGAAAAGCACCTGGAAAAGAAGGTCAAGGACAAGGCCGTCACCAACGGTGTCGTGCTGTCCGACGCCGATGTGCACCAGGCGACACGTGATTCCGTGCGCGCCATCATGATGATCCGCGCCTTCCGCATGCGCGGCCATCTGCACGCCAATCTCGATCCGCTCGGCATCAACACGCTCGAGGATTACAACGAACTGTCGCCGGAAAATTACGGCTTCACCGAAGCCGACTACGACCGGCCGATCTTCCTCGACAATGTGCTGGGGCTCGAATTCGGCAGCATCCGGCAGATGCTGGAGATCCTCACCCGCACCTATTGTTCGACGCTCGGCGTCGAGTTCATGCATATTTCCGATCCCGAGGAAAAGGCCTGGATCCAGGCGCGCATCGAGGGCGCCGACAAGGAGATCTCGTTCACCGCCACCGGCAAGAAGGCGATCCTGCAGAAGCTGGTCGAGGCGGAAGGCTTCGAGCAGTTCATCGACGTCAAGTACAAGGGCACCAAGCGCTTCGGTCTCGACGGCGGTGAATCGCTGATCCCGGCGCTGGAGCAGATCGTCAAGCGCGGCGGCCAGCTCGGCATGAAGGAGATCGTGCTCGGCATGGCCCATCGCGGCCGCCTCAATGTGCTTTCCCAGGTGATGGCCAAGCCGCACCGCGCCATCTTCCACGAATTCAAGGGCGGCTCGGCGGCCCCCGACGAGGTCGAGGGCTCGGGCGACGTGAAGTACCATCTCGGTGCCTCGTCGGACCGCGAGTTCGACGGCAACAAGGTTCACCTTTCGCTGACGGCGAACCCTTCGCATCTGGAGATCGTCGATCCCGTGGTGATGGGCAAGGCGCGCGCCAAGCAGGATTCCCTGTTCGGCCGCGGCCGCGAAGAGATCGTTCCGCTGGAAGAGCGGGCCAAGGTGCTGCCCCTCTTGCTGCATGGCGACGCCGCCTTCGCCGGCCAGGGCGTGATCGCCGAGATCCTCGGCCTGTCGGGCCTGCGTGGCCACCGCGTCGCCGGCACGCTGCACTTCATCATCAACAACCAGATCGGCTTCACCACCAATCCGCGCTTCTCGCGCTCATCGCCCTATCCGTCCGATGTCGCCAAGATGATCGAGGCACCGATCTTTCACGTCAATGGCGACGATCCGGAGGCTGTGGTGCACGCCACCAAGGTGGCGATCGAATTCCGCATGAAGTTCCATAAGCCGGTGGTCGTGGACATGTTCTGCTACCGCCGCTTCGGCCACAATGAGGGCGACGAACCGGCCTTCACGCAGCCGCTCATGTACAGCAACATCCGCGCCCACAAGACGACGGTGCAGATCTATGGCGATCGCCTGATCGCCGAAGGGCACATCACCCAGGCCGAGCTCGATCAGATGAAGGCCGACTGGCGCGCGCATCTGGAAGCCGAATGGGAAGTCGGCCAGCACTACAAGCCCAACAAGGCCGACTGGCTCGACGGCGCCTGGTCAGGCCTGCGCACGGCCGACAACCAGGACGAGACAAGGCGCGGCAAGACCGCGGTACCGGTCAAGACGCTGAAGGAAATCGGCAAGAAGCTGACCGAGGTGCCGAAGGGCTTCGAAGCGCACAAGACGATCATCCGCTTCCTCGAAAACCGGCGTCAGGCGATCGAGTCCGGCGAAGGCATCGACTGGTCGACGGCCGAGGCGCTGGCCTTCGGCGCGATCCTGCTCGACGGCAATCCGATCCGGCTGTCCGGACAGGATTCCGAGCGCGGCACCTTCTCGCAGCGCCATTCCGTGCTCTACGACCAGCGCGACGAGACCCGCTACATCCCGCTCAACAATCTGTCGGCGGCGCAGGCCGGCTACGAAGTCATCAACTCGATGCTGTCGGAAGAAGCGGTGCTGGGCTTCGAATATGGCTACAGCCTGGCCGAGCCGAAGGCGCTGACCTTGTGGGAGGCGCAGTTCGGCGACTTCGCCAACGGCGCCCAGGTCGTGTTCGACCAGTTCATCTCGTCGGGCGAACGCAAGTGGCTCAGAATGTCGGGCCTCGTCTGCCTGCTGCCGCATGGCTATGAAGGCCAGGGCCCGGAACATTCTTCCGCCCGGCTGGAGCGCTTCCTGCAGCTTTGCGCCGAAGACAATATGCAAGTCGCCAACTGCACGACGCCGGCCAACTACTTCCACATCTTGCGCCGACAGCTGAAGCGCGACTTCCGCAAGCCGCTGATCCTGATGACGCCGAAGTCGCTGCTGCGCCACAAGCGGGCGGTGTCGACGCTGCCGGAAATCTCGGGCGAAAGCTCGTTCCACCGGCTGCTGTGGGACGACGCCCAGCTGTTGCCCAACCAGGCGATCAAGCTGACCAAGGATTCCAAGATCCGCCGCGTCGTGCTGTGCTCGGGCAAGGTCTATTACGACCTCTATGAAGAGCGCGAGAAGCGCGGCATCAACGACATCTATCTGCTGCGCGTCGAACAGCTCTATCCGTTCCCGGCCAAGGCGCTGATCACCGAGCTGTCACGCTTCCGCAACGCCGAGATGGTGTGGTGCCAGGAGGAGCCCAAGAACATGGGTGCCTGGTCGTTCATCGATCCGTATCTGGAATGGGTGCTGGCGCATATCGACGCCAAACATCAGCGGGTGCGCTACACCGGCCGTCCGGCGGCCGCCTCGCCGGCGACCGGGCTGATGTCGAAGCACCTCGCCCAGCTCGCCGCCTTGCTCGAAGACGCGCTCGGCGAATAAGCAGAACAGAACCGAAAGAACGGACAGGCACAATGGCTACCGAAATCCGCGTTCCCACACTCGGCGAATCCGTCACCGAAGCGACCGTCGGCAAATGGTTCAAGAAGGTCGGCGATGCCATTGCCGCCGACGAACCGCTGGTCGAGCTCGAAACCGACAAGGTGACGATAGAGGTGCCCGCCGCCGCCGCCGGGACGCTCGGTGAAATCACGGTTGGGGAAGGCGAGACGGTCGGCGTCGGCGCCCTGCTCGGGTCGATTTCGGCCGGTGGCGCGGCTGCTCCCGCGACCAAGCCGCAAGCGGTCGCGCAGGCGTCCAGCCCCGACGCGGCATCCACCACCAAGCAGGCCGCGGCCGAGACCGCCAAGGTTGCCGGCGATGCCGGACCGGTCGAGCCGCGCACCATGCCGCCGGCGCCGGCGGCGGCAAAATTGATCGCCGAGAACAATCTGTCGGTCGACCAGCTCTCCGGCTCGGGCAAGCGCGGCCAAGTGCTGAAGGGCGACGTGCTGGATGCCATCTCCAAGGGTGCGCCGTCGCAGCCGGCCGAGACGCCAAAGGCAGCGCCGGCACCGATCGCGGTTCGGGCACCGTCGTCGGGCGAGGATGCATCGCGCGAGGAGCGCGTGCGCATGACCAAGCTGCGCCAGACCATCGCGCGCCGCCTGAAGGAGGCGCAGTCGACCGCCGCCATGCTGACCACCTTCAACGAAGTCGACATGTCGGCGGTGATGGCGCTCAGGACGAAGTACAAGGACGTTTTCGAGAAGAAGCACGGCGTGAAGCTCGGCTTCATGGGCTTCTTCACCAAGGCGGTCACCCACGCGCTGAAGGAAATCCCCTCGGTCAATGCCGAGATCGACGGCACCGACATCATCTTCAAGAACTATGCCCATATCGGTGTCGCGGTCGGCACCGAAAAGGGTCTCGTGGTTCCGGTCGTGCGCGATGCCGACCAGATGTCGATCGCCGAGATCGAGAAGGATATCGGCCGGCTGGGCATCGCAGCGCGCGACGGCAAGCTGTCGGTCGCCGACATGCAAGGCGGCACCTTCACCATCTCCAATGGTGGCGTCTACGGGTCGCTGATGTCGACGCCGATCCTCAATGCGCCGCAGTCGGGCATTCTGGGCATGCACAAGATCCAGGACCGGCCGGTTGTGGTCGGCGGCCAGATCGTGATCCGGCCGATGATGTACCTGGCGCTCAGCTACGATCACCGCATCGTCGACGGCAAGGAAGCCGTGACCTTCCTGGTGCGGGTCAAGGAAAGCCTGGAGGATCCGGAGCGGCTGGTGCTCGATCTGTGAGGCGGTCGGATGGCGGCTTGCGGCAAAGAGCGGCCAATGATGGCTCGCTTGCTCGGAGCCACCAAACGGGTTGTGCTGATGATCGGTATCGTGATGGCTACCGCAGCCGCCCAAGCCGCCTGCCCGATCGAACTCGCCGTCTATGGGGATAGCCAGAGCGGCAGCGAGATCGATTTTACCCCGACCGGCACATCGGCTGTTGTCACCAACAGTTTCCGGCTGATCCTCGACAACAATGTGGTGCTGAACGGCATCGTCATGTGGACCGCGGATGTTGCGCGGCCGAACGGCGCGCTAATGTATAAGTGCCCGGAAGGCGACGTGACCGGCGAGGAGCTCGCCGCCTGCACGCTGTGGAACGGCGTCATCTATACGTCCGACGACAAGGGCACTGTCGGGCTTTTGCCGGCCGAGGCCGTCGAGGCGCCGAAAACGCTGATCCTGCCCGATCTCGGGCCGGTGCTTAGGCAATCCCGAGCGTATGGCGGCGGAGGATTTTCGAAAGTGCCGTCGGATGTGTTCGCGATGAAAGGATGCCAGGAATGAGCGCGGCGCAAAAAGTGCTGCTGGTCACCGGCGGCAGCCGCGGCATCGGCGCCGCCATCTGCCGGCTGGGGTTGGAGGCGGGCTATCGCGTCGCGGTCAATTACGCCTCCAACAAGGCCGCCGCCGATGCGCTGGTCGCCGAAATCAAGGACGGCGGCGGCGAAGCCGTTGCCGTCAGGGGCGATGTCGGCAAGGAAACCGATATCGTGGCCATGTTCGGCGCCGTCGACCGCGCCTTTGGCCGGCTCGACGCCTTCGTCAACAATGCCGGCATCGTCGACGTCAAGGCGCGCGTCGACGAGATGGATGTCGCGCGGCTGGAACGCATGATGCGCATCAATGTCGTCGGCTCGTTCCTGTGCGCCCGCGAGGCGGTGAAGCGCATGTCGACGCGGCATGGCGGGTCGGGCGGTGCGATCGTCAACATCTCGTCGGCGGCGGCGACGCTGGGCTCGCCGGGCGAATATGTCGACTATGCCGCCTCCAAGGGCGCCATCGACACCTTCACCATCGGGCTTGCCCGCGAGGTGGCGCTGGAAGGCATCCGTGTCAATGCGGTGCGGCCGGGCATCATCGACACCGACATCCACGCCTCCGGAGGCCAGCCGGACCGGATAGAACGGTTCCGCGATCTGCTGCCGATGAAAAGGGCGGGCACGGCGGATGAAGTCGCCGGTGCGGTCCTCTATCTTTTATCCGATGCCGCGTCCTATACGACGGGCGCGATCCTGAATGTCAGCGGCGGCCGCTGAACCCCAAGCAAAAGGGAAACAAACATGGCTTATGACGTGGTTATCATCGGCTCGGGACCCGGCGGCTATGTCTGCGCCATCAAGGCGGCACAGCTTGGGCTGAAGGTCGCGGTGGTCGAGAAGAACGCGACCTTCGGCGGCACCTGCCTCAACATCGGCTGCATCCCGTCCAAGGCGCTGCTTTATGCCTCGGAAATGTTCGCCGAGGCCGGCCATTCCTTCGACACGCTCGGCGTCGAAATTCCGGCACCCAGGCTGAACCTGAAGAAAATGATGGCGCACAAGGACGCGACGGTGTCGTCCAACGTCAATGGCGTCGCCTTCCTGTTCAAGAAGAACAAGATCGATGCCTTCCGCGGCACCGGCAAGGTGGTTGCCGCAGGCAAGGTCTCGGTGACCGGCGAGGATGGCAAGGTCGACGAGATCGAGACCAAGAACATCGTCATCGCCACCGGGTCCGACGTCGCCGGCATTCCCGGCGTCAAGGTCGACTTCGACGAAAAGATCATCGTGTCCTCGACCGGCGCGCTGTCGCTGGAGAAGGTGCCTGGCCATTTGGTGGTGGTGGGCGGCGGTGTCATCGGCCTCGAACTTGGCTCGGTCTGGGCACGGCTTGGCGCTAAGGTCACTGTGGTCGAGTTCCTCGACACCATTTTGGGCGGCATGGACGGCGAGGTGTCGAAACAGTTCCAGCGGCTGCTCTCCAAGCAGCGCTTCGAATTCAAGCTCGGCGCCAAGGTGACCGGCGTCGCCAAGGCCAAGAAGGGCGCGACCGTGACCTTCGAGCCGGTCAAGGGGGGTGCAGCCGAAACCATCGAGGCCGATGCCGTGCTGATCTCGACGGGACGCCGCGCCTTTTCGGACAGCCTCGGGCTGAAGGAGGCCGGCGCCGAGGTCGACGAGCGCGGCCGGGTCAAGACCGACGGGCATCTCAGGACCAATGTTCCCGGGATCTACGCCATCGGCGACGTCATCGCAGGGCCGATGCTCGCCCACAAGGCCGAGGACGAGGGCGTGGCGGTGGCCGAGACCATCGCCGGCCAGGCCGGCCATGTGAACTATGACGTCATTCCGAGCGTCGTCTACACCAGTCCGGAGATCGCGTCGGTCGGCAGGACCGAGGAAGAGCTGAAGAAAGCCGGCATCGACTACAAGGTCGGCAAATTCCCCTTCACCGCCAACGGCCGCGCGCGCGCCATGCTGCATACCGACGGTTTCGTGAAGATCCTGGCCGACAAGCAGAGCGACCGCGTGCTCGGCGTCCATATCGTCGGCTTCGGCGCCGGCGAGATGATCCATGAGGCGGCGGTACTGATGGAGTTCGGCGGCTCGTCGGAAGATCTGGCCCGCACCTGCCACGCCCATCCGACGATGTCGGAAGCGGTGAAGGAAGCGGCGCTGGCCACCTTCTTCAAGCCGATCCACATCTAAGGGTGCCCAACGCTTCGTCGTCCTATGGCGGAGCAAGGAGCGAAGCGACGCGGCGTAGACCGGCCGAGGTCGCGGCATGGATCCTCGGGTCAAGCCCGAGGATGACGAACGGGCGGAGTGGCTTGGCGCCAAGGCCCCCAACGGTCATCACCCAAAACAAAACGGCCCGCCTTTCAGCAGGCCGTTGGTCTTTGATATCGAGCCCCTTACTGGGCCGGCGCTGGTGCCGGGGCGGGCGCTGGTGCGGGAGCCGGCGCTGGCGCTGGCGCTGGCGCTGGTGCAGGAGCCGGGGCGGGTGCAGGAGCTGGTTCGGCTGGCTTGGCCGGTTCGGCGGGCTTCATCGGTTCAGCCGGTGCGGGCGCCGGAGCCGGTGTGCTGGCCGCTGGCGGCTCGGCGGGTGCCGGGTGCTCGCCACCACTTCTTCCGAAAACATAATACGCGACAATCGCCAGGATAACGACGACCAGTGCAATCAGCCAGGGGCTGCCGCCACCGCCGCTCGGCCGAGGGGCATTGGTGGTCGAATTGTACGGGTCGTTTGGGTTTGGTGTGTTCGCCATAAATGTGTCCTCCGGGAAAATGAAAAAGGTCAATCAACATCCATCAACGCGCAACCGTTGAATGGGTTTCACGCTAGCGGAGGAAAACGCCGGAAACGCGGCGTTTGCGTGCCTCCGCTGCCATCCGACTCAATTGACGGCGGTGACAGTATAGCCGGCTTTGCGGAAATCCTCGACCAGTCCCTCTGGACCGGGAAGGTGCAGCGCGCCGACCGCCATGAAGGCGTTGCCCTTGGCCAGGATCGGTCCTGCATGATCGACCATCACCTTGTTGCGGCTGGTGATCATGGTTTCCTCGAAGGCGGCGTAGCCCGCGGGGTCGTCCTGCTCCTCGGGCATGGCGGCGCGGAACAGCGGCCAGAACATCCCGGTGTCGCCACGCTGGTAGAGCACGATCATGGTTTCGTTAATGTCGTTGACCTTGTCGCCCAGCTTCAGCGTGTCGACCAGACCCTTCATGTGAAACGCGAGCGGCAGCGAGGCCATGGCGCGCAGCTGGCTCTCGGCCGTTTCCAATCCTTCCACCGGCTTGCCGGCCGCCTTGGCGCTCTCGGCCAGCTTGACGTCGAGCACCGGCGCGCCGCCGGACTGGCGGGCGAGTTCGCAAGCCGGAAGCGCCATCATGGCCGACAGCATCCATGGCTTCATCTTTGCGACCGTCGCCGGCGGAATGCCGCGCGCATCGAGCGCGGCGTTCATGGCCGCCGCTTCGTCCGGCGACAGCAGTGACGAAAGCGTCGTGGAGTCGGTGAACATCATCAGGTCCGGCTCCTTCAGCATCGCCGTCATCATCTTCTGCTTGTCGAGCACGTCGGTGGTCTCGATAATGAGCGTGCCGGCTGCATCGAAGGCCTTCTGTGCATAGGCCGGCAGCGTGGTGACGCGCGGATCGGTCATGTGCATGGTGCCGAACAGGTAGGATGGCTGTTCGCCCGGTTTTTCCAGCTTCCACAGCAGTCCCTTGCCGTTCAGCGTGGCAGCCGCCTCGGCCTCGATTTTGCCGTAGGTGGCGGGATTGTTCTTCTGCAAGGCCGACAGCATGTCGGCGCCGGTACAGGTCGGGATTTCCGCGTGCGCCCTGCCGGCGGCGAACAGCAGGACAGCAAGGAAGGACAGGAAAAACAGCACGTTGAGCGCGACAAGCAGTTTCAGCGAGACGGAAGCCGCACGGTCGGCGATGGCAATGACACGTTTCATGGTCCCATTCCTAGGACTGAAAAGCGGCAAAACCGTTAATCGGGGTTATGAAATTGTCCTAACCGCCCATTCTTCGTCATCCACGGGCGGAGCAAGGAGCATAGCGACGCGGCGCAGACCCGAGGATCCATGCCGCGACTTCAGAGCACCGCCCACGGTGCAGAATTCAGCTCCGCTGCATTCCACGGCTGATGTCACGGCATGGATCCCAGGGTCTCCGCGACGGAGCTTCGCTCCTGCTTCGCCCTAGGATGACGAAGTTGGGAAGGCTTCGGCCAATCGCGAATGTTTATAATGGGCCACCGATACTGCATGGCTTTACCGACGTTCATGCCCTGGGATGGGCCGATTCGTAGATTTCGAGCAGCCTTGCGGTGTCGACGCCGGTGTAGATCTGCGTCGTCGACAGGCTGGCGTGGCCCAGGAGTTCCTGGATGGTGCGCAGATCGCCGCCTCGGCCGAGCAGATGGGTGGCGAAGGAATGGCGCAAGGCATGTGGCGTCGCCGTGTCCGGCAGGTTGAGCGCCGAACGCAGCTTCGCCATGTCACGCTGGATGATGGCCGGGTTGAGCGGGCCGCCGCGCGCGCCGCGAAACAGCAGACCCTTCGGATCGAGGTGATAGGGGCAGAGCCGGCGGTATTCGGCGATCGCCCTGAGCGCCACCGGCAACACCGGCACCAGCCGTGTCTTGCCGCCCTTGCCGGTGACGCGCAGCACGGTGTCGGCTTCCGACGCCAGATCGGCGGCGTTGAGGCCAAGCGCCTCGGAAATGCGCAGGCCCGAGCCGTAGAGCAGCGTCAGCACGGCGGCGTTGCGGGCGGCGATCCAGGGTTCTTCCGCCAGTTGACCCTCGACGGAGACCACGTGCCTGGCATCGCTCGCCGTCAGCGGCTTGGGCAGCGATTTGGGCTGGCGCGGCGCGCGCAAGGCCGCCGCACCTGCCGCATTGGCGAGGCCGCGCCGCTCGAGGAACCGCAGCAGCGAGCGGATGCCGGCCAAGCCACGGCCAAGCGTGCGGGCGCCGGCGCCGGCATTGCGGCGGGCGGCGAGGAAGCCGCGCAAATCGGCTGGGCGCAGGTCGGCGGTATCGGAAATGCCGGGCGGTCCGCCGAGATGGCCGGTGAGGAAGTGCAGGAACTGGCGCGAATCGCGCTCATAGGCTTCCACTGTCTCGGGTGACAGGCGACGTTCACGCGCGAGCATCTTCAGCCAGCTTTCGCGCGCGGCCTGGAGATCGGCTTTTGCCGGTATGAGGAATTCCTGCATCGGGTCTGTTCCGGTTCGCCGTCATTTTCCGGCAGCCGGGTTAGGAAGCGGTGAAGAGCCCGTTGTTGAAATGATGGCGAGGCAGCGCTAGAGCAGGGACAAAGGATTTTCGCCCATGAGCAAGCCGCAGAACCCCGTCCAGATGGCCGTAGTCGGCGCCGCGCACGGCATCAAGGGCGAACTCAGGGTAAAAACCTTCACCGGCGAGCCAATGGCGCTGGCGGATTATGGGCCGCTCTACGCCAGGGATGGACGAGCCTTTCAGATAACCGACATAAGGCCTGCCAACACCGTTGTCGTGGTGCGCTTCAAGGGTGTCAGCGACCGCAATGCGGCCGAGGCGCTCGCCGGCACGGAGCTGTTCGTCGACCGTTCGATGCTGCCCGATGATGGCGAGGAGGACGAATTCTACCATGCCGACCTGATCGGGCTGGAAATCCGGGATGATACCGGCGCCGCTATCGGCAAGGTCGTCGCGGTGCACAATTTCGGCGGCGGCGACATCCTCGATGTGACGCTCGCCGGACGCAAGGGCGTGCTGATCCCGTTCACGCAAGCCGCCGTGCCTGCCGTGTCGATCGCCGAGGGCTTTGTCCGCGTCGATCCGATGGCGGCTGGACTGGTCGAGGACGAGGACGAGGACGCGGACGCGGACGCGCCGCGCGAGGAGGATTTCGACCCGAAGGGCCGGCCGCGCGGACCGCGCGACGCCGGGGGCAACCGGTGAGTTTTGCCGCGTCGGTGCTGACGCTCTATCCCGAGATGTTTCCGGGCCCGCTTGGCCTGTCGCTGGCCGGGCGGGCGCTGGAGGCGGGCACATGGTCGCTGGATGCGATTCATATCCGCGACTTCGCCACCGACCGGCATCGCACCGTCGACGACACGCCGGCCGGCGGCGGCGCCGGCATGGTGATGCGCGCCGATGTCCTGGCGAAGGCGATCGACCATGCCTCGCCGGAGGGCGATTTGCGTCCGCGCCTCCTGATGAGCCCGCGCGGCAAACCGCTGACGCAGGCTCGCGTGCGCGAACTCGCCGCCGGGCCGGGTGCCGTCATCCTGTGCGGCCGCTTCGAAGGCGTCGACCAGCGGGTGATCGATGCACGGGGACTGGAGGAAGTCTCGATCGGCGATTTCATCCTGTCCGGCGGCGAGCCGGCGGCCCTAGTGCTGCTCGACGCCGTGGTGCGGCTGTTGCCCGGGGTGATGGGCAATGCGGTCTCCGGGGAAGAAGAGAGTTTCGAAAACGGCCTGCTCGAACATCCGCACTACACGCGACCGCAGGAATTCGAGGGCCGGGAGATTCCGGAAGTGCTGATCTCCGGCAATCACAAGAAGATCGCCGCCTGGCGCCGCGCGGAAGCCGAGAAGCTCACGCGGGAGCGGCGGCCGGACTTACTTGCCGCCTCTCAGACATAATGGTGCACCGTCACATGTCGACCACTTCAAGAGTTTTAAACTTAAAACTTATGTGATCCAACTCCGAACCAAAGTCGCCTCTTCCAAGATTAAGTTTGATATTTGCCAAAATATATCCTTCATTAATATTCGCTGACATGGAATCTATTCTCACTCCTTCCAAGTCAGTAACATTAATTAAATATCCAGTCACGCATCCAAATATCAATCTGCAAGGTCGCTTCACATATCCGTATCTTCCTTCGTAATTCCAATTCATATCTGGAGTAACCAGCTCTGCGGTTTGAATATCAAAATCGATATTTATCCGATCTAAATTAACATCGTGGAATGAAAAAGAATTTATGAAATTCTCTGGGTTTTCGATTTTCTCCGTCGCCATTACGATACCCTATCTATTTCCGAGTCAGACTCTCAGCCCTTGGTGAAATAGTAGAAGGCCAGAAACAGGCCGACGGCGATGACGAAGCCGCGCACCACGTTCTGCGGTACGCGCTTGGCGATCCAGACGCCTGCATAGCCGCCGAGCGCGCCGCCGGGGATCATGACGATGGCCTCCGGCCAGGCGACGACGCCGCCCGAGACGAAGACGACGATGGCGACGGCCGCGATGACCACGGCCAGCATGTTCTTCAGCGCGTTCAGCCGGTGGTAGTCGCCGGCCTGGGTCAGGCCGAGGGTGGCCAGCATCATCACGCCCATGCCGGCGCCGAAGAAGCCGCCATAGATGGCGGTGACGAATTGCGCCAGCGAACCGGCGAGTGAGCCGACAGCCGCTTCGTGTCCGGGTTTCGGCGCCGGCTTCAGCCAGGGCCCGGCGGCAAACAGTGCCGTCGCGCCCAAAAGCAGCCACGGCACCAGGACGCGAAAGGACGGATTGTCGAGCGCCAGCAGGATCAGGGCGCCGGCTAGCGCGCCGACGGCCGAGATCAGGCAGAGCAGCAGCGCGCCGCGCCAGAAGTGCCTGATGTCGGCCCAGTAAGCGAGGGTCGAGGTGATGTAGCCGGGGAACTGCGTCACCGAGGAGGTGGCGTTGGCCACGATCGGGGGGACGCCGACCAGTGTCATGGCGCCGAAGGTGATGAAGGTGCCGCCGCCGGCGACCGCATTGGCGGCGCCTGACAGAAAGCCCGCCAGGAAGAGCAGGATGGCGTCGAAAACAGACATGGATGGCCGCCGTGAAGAAGTGTGCTATTCTGGCTTAGGAAGCTTGGTGGACAGACGCAACCCGGCACGGCAGGATTAAGATGGTGCCATGCCGGGAGCCATGCCGGCAAAAAATGCATCGGCAAGGCGTGACAAAGCGCCGAAATAGCTGTATGTGCCCGCCCGTACCGGCAAGAACAAATCTGCCGGACCCGTCAACAATGACGGTGTAGTCGCCCCTGCCCGATGTCTGGAGACAAATGTCTTGGAGACAAAGGACATAGCCGAGCGGTCAATGGAACTGCAAGGCGAGCGTAGGGCGCTCTGACTGTCGGAAGAACAAGAAGTGGATTTTTAGATGGATCTCATCCGTCAGCTCGAGGCCGAACAGGCCGCCAAGATCGAAGCCAAGCGCAAGCTTCCCGAATTCCAGCCCGGCGACACCGTGCGCGTCCAGGTCCGCGTGACCGAAGGCACCCGCACCCGCGTCCAGGCTTATGAGGGCGTCGTCATCGCCCGCGCCGGTTCCGGCTTCCAGGAAAATTTCACCGTCCGCAAGATCTCCTACGGCGAAGGCGTCGAGCGCGTGTTCCCCGTCTACTCGCCGATGGTCGAAGGCGTCGAGATCGTGCGCCGCGGCAAGGTGCGTCGCGCCAAGCTCTATTACCTGCGCGATCGTCGCGGCAAGTCGGCCCGTATTTCGGAAAACACCGGCGTGCGCGCCCGCAAGCTCAATGATGAGGAGCGCGACGCGCTGAACGCCGAGAAGGCGCGCATCGAGGCCGAGAAGGTCGCAGCCGCCCAGGCGCTGGCCGCCGAGACGGCCGCCAAGGAAGCCGCCGAGAAGAAGGCAGCCGCCGAGGCTGAAGCAGCAGCCAAGGCTGCCGCCGAAGCGACCCCGGCCGAATAAGAGTTCGACGAAGGAATTTGAAAAAGGCGGCTTCGGCCGCCTTTTTTCGTTTCACCGAACTGTGAACGGGTTCAGCCTCGGAGATCGGGATCGGCAATTGACGTCCAATCATATTGTGTACTAACTAATCGTGCACAATCTAATTGGAGAATGGAAGATGGCACTCTACACCACACAGGCCTACGTGACGGGCGGTCGCGCCGGCCATGGCGAAACCAGCGATGGCCTGCTCAAGGTCGATCTGGCAATGCCCAAGGAGCTCGGCGGACCAGGTGGCGCGACCAATCCCGAACAGCTTTTCGCCATCGGCTATGCCGCCTGCTTCGAAAGCGCGATCCGCTTCGTGGCGCGCAAGCAGAAGCTGCCGCTCGAAGATGCAGCGGTAGCGGCCACCGTCAGCCTGCTCCCCAATGGCGAAGGCTTCAAGCTCGGCGTCGCGTTGGCAGCGGAGACGAAAGGCCTTGATCAGGCGGCGGCGGAAGCGCTTGTATCGGCGGCGCATCAGATTTGCCCCTATTCGAATGCCATCAGGGGCAATGTCGAGGTGGCGCTTTCGGTAAAGGTGGCATGACGACAAAAGTCGAAACGAAAGCCAGAGAAGCCCCGGCGGAGGCCGCCGGGGCGTACCCGGTGCCACGGCTCGATCAACAGCTCTGTTTCGCGCTCTATTCGGCGAGCGGATTGATGACCAAGCTCTACCGGCCGTTGCTCGATCCGCTCGGCCTGACCTATCCGCAATATCTGGTGATGCTGGCGCTGTGGGAACGCGCGCCGAGCACGGTGGGCGACCTTGGCGAAGCGCTCGGCCTGGATTCAGCGACGCTGACGCCGCTGCTCAAGCGAATGGAAGCGGGCGGCCTCGTCACCCGCCGACGCGATGCTGACGACGAGCGCCGGGTGCTGGTCGAGCCGACGGCCAAGGGCCAGGCGCTGCGCGCGAACATGAAGGATGTGCAGGCGGCGCTCGATTGCGGCATGCCGCTGGAGCGGGCTGAGCTCAAAACCCTTCACGGCACGCTCACCCGCCTTGTCGCGGGATTGCGCGAAGCCGCGACCGAGCAAGATTGATCGAGGCAAGGACTGTCCTCAAAAACCGCCTCCCGGACGCACTGGAATCCACGTTAACGCGCAAGGTCGCGGTGGACCCGTCTTGCAAGGCGCTTGCGGAAAGCTAAAGTCGGCGCCGGATTTCTCTGCCGCGCAAGCATCGCGCGGCCAATCATTTCGGGGAGTGTGTCATGACCAAATCGAAATTGCTGCTGGCCGGCCTGTTGGCCCTGGTCCTGGCGCCCGTTGCCGCCTTCGCGCAGGCGCTGCCCGATCTCGGCGGCAGACAAGTGGTGGTGGTGACTGAAAACGCCTATCCGCCGCTGCAGTTCATCGATGCCAAGACGGGAAAACAGATCGGCTGGGAATATGACGCGATGAACGAGATCGCCAAGCGGCTCAATTTCAAGGTCGAATACCAGAACACATCCTGGGATGCGATGATCCAGGCGGTCTCCGACAACCAGTACAACATCGGCATGACCGGCATCACCATCAAGGACGACCGCAAGCAGAAGGTGGATTTCTCCGACCCCTATATGCGCTCGGAACAGTTCATGCTGGTGCGCGGCGATGAAAGCCGCTTCACCGACGCCAAGACCTTCGGCGCCTTCAAGGACGGACTGATCGGCGCACAGGCCGGCACCACGCCTTTCTACACCGCCGTCTACAGTGTGCTCGACGGCAATGAGCAGAACCCGCGCATCAAACTGTTCGAGACGTTTGGCGCCACCGTCCAGGCACTGAAGTCCGGCGACGTCGATGTCGTGCTGACCGACGGCACCGCCGGCAAGGGTTATGTCGATGCTTCGGATGGCAAGCTGAAGCTGATCGGTGGCCCGCTCGGCAGCGAGGATTTCGGCTTCATCTTCCCCAAGGGCTCCGACCTCGTGAAGCCGGTCAACGCGGCGATCGCAGCGCTGAAGGCGGATGGCACCTTCGATGCGCTGAACAAGAAGTGGTTCCTTGATTACAAGATGGGGCAGTGAGCCAATCTTGTTGAGGGCCCGGTCTGATGGGCAGGGATTTGCGTTGAGTCTGCGTCCCTCTCGCAGTTCTTGCGTCGCCGATCCCTGCTAATGGCAGCCCCCAGCATTTCCAAACCCGACTTCCCCTGGTGGCTCGCCGTTGCCGGTGTCCTTGCGCTGGCGGCCGCCCTCGCCATCGCCGCCAGCGATCTCTATGCGCAGGTCTTCGCCACTGTCGCCAAGGGCATCGGCATCACCGTCTTCGTCACCGTGATCGCCTTTGTCCTGGCGTCGGTGATCGGCCTCGGCATCGCTTTGATGGGACTGTCGGGTTCGGCCTGGCTGCGGCAGATCGCGCGCTTCTATGTCGAGATCATTCGCGGCGTGCCGATCCTGGTGCTGCTGTTCTGGATAGCCTTTGCCGGCGCGCCGGCCTTCGTCGCGGCCTGGAACGCGCTGACCGCGCCATTGCAGAATGCCGGTATCCTCGGTGAATTGCTGGTGCGTGACGTGTCGTTGCTGTGGCGTGCCATCATGGCGCTGACCATCGGCTATTCGGCCTTCATCTCCGAGGTTTTTCGCGCCGGCATCCAGTCGGTCGAGAAAGGACAGATCGAGGCAGCGAAGGCCTTGGGGCTGAGCCGTGCGCAGCGCTTCCGGCTGGTCGTGTTCCCGCAGGCGATCCGCACCATCCTGCCGCCGCTCGGCAATGATTTCGTCGCCCTGGTCAAGGATTCCTCGCTGGTCTCGGTGCTCGGCGTCGCCGACATCACGCAGATGGGCAAAGTGTATGCCGCCGGCTCGTTCCGCTTCTTCGAGACCTATTCGATAACAGCCTATATCTATCTCATCCTCACCGTCGGCCTGTCGCTGGCGCTCAGGGCGCTGGAGCGGCGTTTGCGCCGCCAGCACGAGGAATAGTTTTTGGGCCGGGACAGCGTTACGCTCGGTGCTTGCCGGAGGAGGAGCTGCCAGTGAACATCGACAAGGCCAATGCGGCGCTGGATTCGGTCTACACGGCCGATACGCCCGAAACGCTGGCGCGGGCCTATGCCGCATGGGCCGCGACCTATGATGGCGAAACCGCCTCGCTCGGGTATCTCCTGCCGTTCCTGATCACCGCCTGGGTTACCCGCCACGTGCCTGCGGGAGAAGGGCCGCTGCTCGACGCCGGCTGCGGCACGGGCCTGTCGGGACCGTCGCTGAAGGCGCTCGGCTACAGCGACATTGCCGGACTCGACCTATCGGACGACATGCTCAAGATCGCCGGCAGCCGCAACGCCTACAGCGAGCTGAAGCAGGCAATGCTGGGCGGGCCGCTGCCATGGCCGGACGGGCATTTCCGCGCCTTCTTCTCCACCGGCGTGTTCACCATCAGCCACGCGCCGGCCACCGGCCTGCACGAACTGGTGCGCATCACGAAAAAGGGCGGCCACGCCATCTTCACGGTGCGCGACCAGGTGTTTGAGAGTGGCGGTTTTCAGGCTGTGTTCGATGAGTTGGAACAGGCAGCGAAATGGCGGGCGGTCGAGGCAAGCCCGTGGTTTCGCTGTTACGCCATCGCCGAGCCCGACGCGCTGGTGAAGACTTTTGTGTTCGAGGTGATGTAAGCCGAGGGAAGAGGTGCCGGCGACACGCCGCAATTGCCGAAAAGCCAAAACATTGCTATCTAGCCCGCCATGGAAAAGCTTTTCAGCGATCCGGCCTACAAGGGGTTCGTGCTGCAGGACAGAAAACGCCTGCCGTCGCGCTTTTCCGCGCGCGTGTCCGGCGCCCTGACCAGCCGACTTCGCTGATCCCTGCCGGCCGGCCGCGGGCTTGCGGCATCAGCTCCTTCCCATTCTCATATCGACGGATTTACGCACATGAGCGCACCGCGCACCCTCTACGACAAGATTTTCGACGACCATGTCGTCGACCGCCAGGACGACGGCACCTGCCTGCTCTACATTGACCGCCACCTCGTCCATGAGGTGACCAGTCCGCAGGCCTTCGAAGGCCTGCGCATGAGCGGCCGGAAAGTCCGTCACCCGGAAAAGACGCTGGCCGTGGTCGACCACAACGTCTCGACCTCGCCCGAGCGCAAGTTCGGCATCAAGAACGAGGAAAGCCGCATCCAGGTCGAAGCGCTGGCCAGGAACGCCAGGGATTTCGGCGTCGAATATTATTCCGAGAACGATATCCGCCAGGGCATCGTCCACATCATCGGCCCCGAGCAGGGCTTTACGCTGCCCGGCATGACCATCGTCTGCGGCGACAGCCACACTTCGACGCACGGTGCCTTCGGCGCGCTGGCGCATGGCATCGGCACGTCCGAGGTCGAGCATGTGCTGGCGACGCAAACGCTGATCCAGCGCAAGGCCAAGAACATGCTGGTGCGCGTCGACGGCCAGCTGCCGGAAGGGGTCACCGCCAAGGACATCATCCTTGCAATCATCGGCGAGATCGGCACCGCCGGCGGCACCGGCTATGTCATCGAATATGCCGGCGAGGCGATCCGTGCGCTGTCGATGGAAGGCCGCATGACGATCTGCAACATGTCGATCGAGGGCGGCGCGCGCGCCGGCCTGATCGCGGCCGACGAGACCACCTTCGCCTATGTCAAGGACAAGCCGCGCGCGCCGAAGGGCGCTGCCTGGGACGCGGCGCTCGAATACTGGAAGACGCTGCAGACCGACGAAGGCGCGCATTTCGACAAGGTGATCGTGCTCGACGCGGCCAAGCTGCCGCCGATCGTCTCCTGGGGCTCCTCGCCCGAGGATGTCGTCTCCGTGCAGGGCATCGTGCCGAACCCGGAAGACATCACCGACGAGAACAAGCGCACCTCCAAGCTGCGCGCGCTCGACTATATGGGCCTGACGCCGGGGACGAAGATCACCGACATCACCCTCGACCGCGTCTTCATCGGCTCCTGCACCAACGGCCGCATCGAGGATCTGCGCGCCGTCGCCAAGGTGGTCGAGGGCAAGACAGTCAGCCCGCATGTCGATGCCATGATCGTGCCGGGCTCCGGCCTGGTCAAGGAGCAGGCCGAAGCCGAGGGGCTGGACAAGATCTTCCGCGCCGCCGGGTTCGACTGGCGCGAGCCGGGCTGTTCGATGTGCCTGGCCATGAACGACGACCGGCTGAAGCCGCATGAGCGCTGCGCCTCGACCTCGAACCGCAATTTCGAAGGCCGCCAGGGCTTCAAGGGCCGCACCCACCTTGTGTCGCCGGCCATGGCGGCCGCCGCGGCGATTGCCGGCCACTTCGTCGACATTCGGGACTGGAAATAAGCCAGGCTGGAGTTGACCCGAGCCTTTGCAGGGCTTGGGTCAAGCCTTCCTGTCGCGCCGGATGAGTTCATGGAATTCCTCGCGGCGCCCAGGTTCGTCCGCCGCGACCACGAGCGCCAGCTGCTCTTCGTCGAAGAGCTTGAACCACTCGTCCCATTCGACAAGCTCATAGCCGCCGGCGTTGACGGGCCGTTCCGGCTGGTCCTGATCCTGATAGGCGTGCTGGCCGAAGACCAGCCTAAGCATGGGCTGCGTCCCAGCCTCTGGCGATATGTCGACGATCGCGGGAAAGCCGGCACGCCCGGCAGCCCATGAACGGATTGCATCGTGGTCGGTCAATGTGATCGTGTCGGCCATGGCCTGCTCCTGGATTGTGAATTCAGGAACGCTTCCGACAACACCGGGTTCCCGCAAACATACGGCGCCGACAGCCCAGGCTTAACGGCTTGTTTGGGCTTGCCCTCTAAGGTCTTCCGCGACGTCAACAGAGGGGAAGTCACAGTCCTTTGGACACCGGCCTGTTCATTGCGTTGCTCAACCCGACGATCGCGCTGGCGCTCGGCGCGGCCTTCCTCATGCTGTGGTTCCATCAGCGCCATCGCCCCTATCTGGCGGTGCTGGCGCTCAGCTACTGCGTCTCGGCGCCCGGCTTCCTGTTCCAATATTTCACCTTGCCCATCGGTGTGACGCTGACCAAGCTGGTGTCGAACATCTGCTTCACCATCGCCGCCTGCTGCCTGTCCGGCGCCATCATCGCCCGCTACGGCCGGAAGGTGCCCGGCGTCGGGATCGCCGTGCTGGCGGGCGGCGGCCTTGCGGCATTCGCGTGGTTCCTGTTCGTCACCCCGGATCTCACCTGGCGCATCCTGGCGATGAATTTCGGTTTCGGCGGCGTCAGCCTGCTCGTCGCCGCCGAACTGCGCCCGGTGCGCAACAACGGCCCGACGGAAAAGATCCTGTTCGTGCTGTCGCTGCTGTCCAGCGTCAATTTCTTCGTGCGCACCCTGGCGGTCGTCATCGCGCACGGGCCCTTCGCCGGTTATGACGGCTTCTACGGCTCGTCCTACTGGACGACGGCGCTGCTGTCGCACGCGCTGCTGTCGCTGCTGATCGCGCTTTGCCTCTTCACCGCCGCCGCGCTCGACGTGATGAAGGCGCTTAAGACGGAAACCCACACCGATCCGCTTTCGGGGCTGCTCAACCGCCGGGGTTTCGAGGAGCGCGCCGCCATGCTGCTGCAGCGTTGCGCCGTGGCCAAATTCCCGGTGGCGCTGGTGCTGGCGGACCTCGACCATTTCAAGGCGCTCAACGATATGCACGGGCATGCCGCCGGCGACCGCGTGATCGCGGATTTCGCCGGGAAGCTGCGCTCGGCCACGGGAGCGCGAGGTGCCGCGGGGCGCATCGGCGGCGAGGAATTCGCCGTGCTTTTGCCGCTGACCGATCTCGCCGCGGCGCGGCTCTTCGCCGAGGCGGTGCGCACACTCTATTCGGCTGGCGGCGTCGACGGGCTTCCCGCCGGCACCAAGGTCACCGCCAGCTTCGGCGTGGCGGCCCGCAGCGGCGACGAGACGCTGGAACCGTTGATGCGACGGGCGGACGAGGCGCTTTACAAGGCCAAGAAAAACGGTCGCGACAGCGTGCGCCTCTCCTACGAGCGACCGGAGACGGTGTTCGTGCCGGAGCCGCTCAGGGCCAGCTGACCGCCGCGTCCGCGCTTCGCGTTAACGTCTTTTTCGCCCGTCGATGTTTAGCTGTCGGCGGGGGTTTGAGGATAGATGAGCGGCGCCAACTTCATCCTGTTGATCAATCTGGCGGTTGCCGGCCTGCTGGCGGTATCCTTCATGGCTGTCTCGTTCCATGATGCCGGCCGCGCGCCGGCGCGCTGGATGGCGTCAGCTTATGTCCTGGGCGTGGTCTATTCGGCGATCGAATTCAGCATTCCGGCCTTCAACGATGCGCGGCTTCCTGTGGTTACGGCCTTTGCCGTTTTCCTCGGCGCCACCATTGCCTTCAACGGCGGACTTGCCCGCAAATATGGCGTGGCGCCGCCATGGACGCCGATGCTGTTCTTCCTGGCCGCAACCACCCTCGCGGTCTATTTCGTGCAGGATCTGCCGCGCCAGTCGCTCACCCGCATCATGGCCTACCAGCTTCCCTACGCCGCCATGCAGGTCGTTGGCCTTGGCATCGTCTGGACGTCTAGGCAAAGCCGCGGTCGCCTCGATCTGATCTTGATGGCGGTGCTGGCGGCCAGCGGCCTGCAGTTTGCCTCAAAGCCGTTCATCGCGCATGCGCTCGGCGGCTGGGGCGCCAATCCGCAGGCCTATCTGCAAAGCAGCTACGCGCTGGTGTCGCAATCGCTGGGCACTGTCTTTGCCCTGGCACTGGCGCTGCTGACGCTGGGCATTCTCGTTCGCGATGTGCTTGCCGAAGTGACGTCGAAGTCGGAGGTGGACACGCTGTCGGGCCTGCTCAACCGTGGCGGCTTCACGCGTCATGCGGAGCTGGCCGTACACGACGCCACGCGCCTGGGCGTGCCGGTGGCGATGGTCATTGCCGATCTCGATCATTTCAAGTCCGTCAACGACAGCTTCGGCCATGCCTCCGGCGACCGGGTGATCGAGGCCTTTGCCGGCCTGCTGCGAGAAGCGGCCGAGGGCCATCACGTGGTTGGCCGCATCGGTGGCGAGGAGTTCGCCGTTATCCTGACAGGCGCCAACCTTGCAGCCGCCCGGCTGTTCGCGGAAGGCACCCGCCACGCGTTCGGCGCATTGCCCATCAGCGGGTTGCCGGCCGACAGCCGCTGCACGTCGAGCTTCGGGATTGCCGAGCTCCACGTGAGCGAGGGGTTTTCCGACCTGATGCGGCGCGCGGATGAAGCGCTCTACCTGGCAAAGAATGCCGGGCGCGACTGCGTGCGTGTCTCCACCGGGCCAGCCGATGGGCTGGCCGTGTTCAAAATCGGTCAGGCCCGCATCAACGGCAGGGGCTGAGCTCCGGCATTTCGCCGTCGGACAGGCCGTACATATAGGAGCGGCCCTTGACGAACACCGGCGGGCGGTAGCAGTCGCCTTCGCCCGATATGTCGTCGGATTCGTTCTGGTAGATCACCTTGGGCTGGCCGGCGCTGGTGTAGTCGGACAATTGCCTGGCCAGCTTGCCTTCGCCGACGATGATGCGCTTGTAGCCGGCTGCGCTGTCGATGACGAGATTGCCGAGCGAATCGGCGTAGACGCGGTCATGATGGCGCAAACCGGCCTCGGCCGGCGCGGCCACCGTGACGGCAAGCGCTGCCAGCGTGAGGGCCGCGAGGCTTGTCCGCACTGATTTGGCCCGCGCTGATTTAGAATCCACTGATTTAGCCCGCACTGATCTAGAACGCATGTCGCTCTCCCTTTGTCGGCGCGAGAGAGATCGCGCCCCGATCTGATCCGAATCGGAAATTAACCCTTTCTTAACCTTTGTTAAGGGGAGGAGCGGCCCGACGGCCGTTTCTTAATGAACATGGTTAATTTCGCGGTCGCCGCCGATGTCCCAACGG
Organism: Mesorhizobium sp. B2-3-14; assembly: GCF_006442175.1. Lineage (NCBI taxonomy): Bacteria > Pseudomonadati > Pseudomonadota > Alphaproteobacteria > Hyphomicrobiales > Phyllobacteriaceae > Mesorhizobium > Mesorhizobium sp. B2-3-14. The sequence goes on from NZ_VFVP01000008.1 coordinate 213,076, forward strand.
GACGACATGGCCGCTCGAATCCGGGGTGAACTTGATCTTGGCGCGCCGCGTGGCTAGCGTGCCCAGCCATGAGGGGGCAGCACATGATGTTTGACCGAACGCTTCGGATGTCGTTCGCTATTCCGCTGCTTCTCGCGGCCGGCGCCTGTGTGCCGGAGGATGGCGCGCCCAAGGCCGCCAACACAGCGACACCCGTGGTGGCGCCTGCTGCTCCCGTCCAGCAACAGTCCGCGCGCCCGGCGACCAAGATCACCACCGACCTCACCGCCCCGCGCTTCACCACGGGCACGGCCACCTACAGATGCGGCAATGGCGGCATGATCACCATTCAGAATCTCGGCACGTCGCTGCGCGTGGTCGGCCAGGAAGGCGCCACCGAGGAGTTCGCGGCGTCACCGGCAAACCAGAGCAGCCGCTACCAGGGGGTCACGCATGACGCAATCGTGATCGACGGACGCGAGGCGCTGGTGATGAAGAAGGGATCGACGCCGCAGACCTGCACCCGGTGAGCCAAATCTCGACACGGCCGCGCCCCTGGCGAGACATGCTGCACTGCAGCGATATCAAGCCGGCTTCGGCCGTTCGCCCGCTAATCGATTGAAGCCGCATCCGGGCTTTTAGTCAGACTAAATTACGTTTTCGAAACGGTTTTCTGGCTTTGACGCGGTGCAAAAAGAGCATTAGAAACCGGCTGTCCGAAGTCGCAACCGGAAGCGGCATTGCCGCATTTCCACCTGAGGCGGCAGACGCCGAACTGGGGCAGCCATGAGCAAATCACCAGCCACCCAAGCCAGACGCGAAAGGCCGCTGTCGCCGCACCTGAGCGTGTACCGGCCGCCGATCACCATGACGATGTCGATTATCCATCGCATCACCGGGGGCGCGCTTTACTTCGGCACGCTGCTGGTTGCCGTCTGGCTGATGGCGGCGGCATCCTCGCAGCCGGCTTTCGATTGGGTGAACTGGGCCTTCGGCACCTGGCTCGGGCGGCTGATCCTGTTCGGCTATACCTGGGCGCTGATGCATCACATGCTGGGCGGTGTCCGCCATCTGATCTGGGACACCGGGGCCGGGCTGGAAAAACACACGGCCTCGAAGATCGCCTGGGCGACGCTTGCCGGCTCGGTTCTGCTCACGCTGCTGATCTGGGTCGCCGGCACCATGGCGCGGGGAGCCTTGTGATGAGTGCGAAGAACACCGACATGCGTACCCCGCTGGCCAGGGTGCGCGGCCTGGGCTCTGCCCGCGAAGGCACCGGGCATTTCTGGCGCCAGCGATTGACGGCGATCGCCAACATCCCGCTGATCCTGTTTTTCACCGGGTTCCTGATCGCGCTCAACGGCGCCGGCTATGCACAGGTGCGGGCAGCGCTCGCCAACCCGTTCGTGGCGCTGGTGATGGCCCTGGTACTGATCTCGCCGCTCTATCATATGCGGATCGGCATGCAGGTGATCATCGAGGACTATGTGCATGGCGAAGGCATGAAGCTGACGCTGATCGCCCTCAACACATTCTTCACCATAGCAGTCGGCGTCGCTTCGCTGTTCGCCCTGCTGAAACTGGCATTCGGAGGCTGAAGTCTTGGCCCAGGACAGGAAATCAGCCAACGCGGCAGGCTACACCTTTGTCGATCACAAGTTCGACGTGGTCGTCGTCGGCGCCGGCGGCGCCGGGCTGCGCGCCACGCTTGGCATGGCCGAACAGGGCCTGCGCACCGCCTGCATCACCAAGGTGTTCCCGACCCGCTCGCACACGGTTGCCGCACAAGGCGGCATCGCCGCGTCGCTGTCCAACATGGGCCCGGATTCCTGGCAGTGGCACATGTACGACACCGTCAAGGGCTCGGACTGGCTGGGCGATGTCGACGCCATGGAATATCTGGTGCGCGAAGCCCCGTCCGCCGTTTACGAACTCGAACATTACGGGGTGCCGTTCTCGCGCACCGAAGAGGGCAAGATCTACCAGCGGCCGTTCGGCGGCCATATGATGAACTATGGCGACGGGCCGCCTGTGCAGCGCACCTGTGCGGCCGCCGACCGCACCGGCCACGCCATCCTGCACACGCTCTACGGCCAGTCGCTGAAGAACAACGCGCAGTTCTTCATCGAGTATTTCGCGCTCGATCTGATCATGGAACCGGACGGAACCTGCACCGGCGTCGTGGCGTGGAATCTGGACGACGGCACCATCCACCGCTTCTCGGCCAAGATGGTGGTGCTGGCGACCGGCGGCTATGGGCGCGCCTATTTTTCGGCGACCTCGGCGCACACCTGCACCGGCGACGGTGGCGGCATGGCGGCGCGGGCGGGGTTCCCGTTGCAGGACATGGAGTTCGTGCAGTTTCACCCGACCGGAATCTATGGCGCCGGCTGCCTGATTACCGAGGGCGCGCGCGGCGAGGGCGGCTATCTCGTCAACTCCGAGGGCGAACGCTTCATGGAGCGCTACGCACCGTCGGCCAAGGACCTCGCCTCGCGCGATGTCGTCTCGCGCTGCATGACGCTGGAAATTCGCGAGGGCCGCGGCGTCGGCAAGGCCAAGGACCACATCTTCCTGCACCTCGATCATCTCGATCCGGCGGTCTTGCACGAAAGGCTTCCAGGCATTTCGGAGTCGGCGAAAATCTTCGCCGGCGTCGACCTGACCAAGGAGCCGATCCCGGTGCTGCCGACGGTGCACTACAATATGGGCGGCGTGCCGACCAATTATTGGGGCGAGGTGCTCAATCCAACCGCGGACAACCCCGACCGGGTCTCGCCCGGCCTGATGGCGGTCGGCGAGGCCGGTTGCGCTTCCGTGCACGGCGCCAACCGGCTTGGCTCGAACTCGCTGATCGACCTTGTGGTGTTCGGCCGCGCCGCGGCGATCCGCGCCGGCCAGGTCATCGACCGCAAGGCGGCGATCCCGTCGCCCAACCAGGCTTCGGTCGACAAGATCATGGATCGCTTCGACCGGCTCCGCCACGCCAACGGCTCGACGCCGACGGCTGTCCTTCGTGAAAAGATGCAGAAGGCGATGCAGGAAGACGCCGCCGTGTTCCGCACGCAGGAATCGCTCGAAAACGGCTGCAAGCGTATTTCGGAAATCTGGACCGAACTCAAGGATGTCAAAGTCTTCGACCGCTCGATGATCTGGAACTCGGACCTGGTCGAGACTCTGGAACTGGAAAACCTGATGGCCAATGCCATCACCACCGTCTACGGCGCCGAGGCGCGCAAGGAGAGCCGTGGCGCGCATGCTCGGGAAGATTTTTCCGCCCGCGACGACGCCAACTGGCGCAAGCATACGCTCGCCCATCTCAGCGAGGACGGCGCGGTGACGCTGACCTATAGGCCGGTGCACACCGAGCCGCTTTTGGCCGAAAAGGACGGCGGCATCAGTCTGGCCAAGATAGCGCCGAAGGCCAGGGTGTACTGAGGATGGCGACGGCGGCGGGATATTCCGGTACGTCCCTTCCGGCCAAGCTCGGCCTGAAGGATGGGATGATGGCTGCCTTCATCGCCCTGCCGCCGGAACTCACGGACCTCGCCGAGGCCGTCGATTTCGCCGAGGTCGACCGGCTGGCCGAATGGTCCGACATTTCGGGCGCGGTGCTGAAATACGACGCGGTCCACGCCTTCACCAGACAACGCGCCGAGATCGAGGATCGCCTCGGCGCACTCGAGGCGGCGATCAAGCGCGACGGCATGGTCTGGGTCTCCTGGCCAAAGAAGGCCTCGAAAGTGGCCACCGATGTCACCGAGGGCGTTGTCCGTGCTGAAGCGCTCAAGCTCGACCTTGTCGACGTCAAGGTCGCCGCCGTGAACGAAATTTGGTCCGGGCTGAAGCTCGTCATCCGAAAGGACCTGAGGTAATGGTCGAACTCACGCTCCCAAAGAACTCGAAGGTCCAGCAGGGCAAGACCTGGCCGAAGCCGGAGGGTGCCACCAATCTCAGGGAATACCGCATCTATCGCTGGTCGCCGGACGACGACGAGAACCCGCGCATGGACACCTACTTCGTCGATATGGACGATTGCGGGCCGATGGTGCTCGACGCGCTGCTGTGGATCAAGAACAAGATCGACCCGACACTGACCTTGCGCCGCTCCTGCCGCGAAGGCATTTGCGGTTCCTGCGCCATGAACATCGACGGCTCGAACACGCTCGCCTGCACCAAGGGCTGCGACGACATATCGGGCGCGATCAAGATCTATCCGCTTCCGCATATGCCCGTGATCAAGGACCTGGTGCCCGATCTTACCAATTTCTACGCCCAGCACGCCTCCATCGAGCCATGGCTGAAGACGGTGTCGCCAACGCCGGCCAAGGAATGGCTGCAGAGCCACGAGGACCGCGAAAAGCTCGACGGGCTTTACGAGTGCATATTGTGCGCCTGCTGCTCGACCTCGTGCCCGAGCTACTGGTGGAACGGCGACCGCTATCTCGGCCCGGCGACGCTGCTGCAGGCCTATCGCTGGCTGATCGACAGCCGCGACGAGGCCAAGGGGGAACGGCTCGACAATCTCGAAGACCCGTTCCGGCTCTATCGCTGCCACACCATCATGAACTGCGCGCAGACCTGCCCGAAGGGGCTCAATCCCGCGAAGGCGATCGCCGAGATCAAGAAGATGATGGTGGAGCGGCGCGTCTGACGGCGATCGTTTTTCTTCTTTGTGCGCCTTCGGCGACACGGCTGCCGAGATCAGCAAGATAATGGTGGAGAGACGGGTTTAGGTTCGGCAGCACGGAGGGGTGCTGTCCCGCCAAACTCGAAAGGATAACCAATCCAATGAGCGAAGACCTTCCCATCCTCTCTCCCGCCGAAGCCCGCGTGCTTGGCTGCTTGATCGAGAAGAAGGAGCTGACGCCGGACGTCTATCCGCTGACGCTCAACGCGGCACTTGCCGCGGCCAACCAGAAGACGGCGCGCGAGCCTGTCATGACGCTGGAACAGACGGAGGTGCACAGGGCGTTGAAGCTGCTGGAGCAGAAAGGACTGGTCCGGCAGATGTTCGGTTCGCGCGTCGAGCGCTACGAGCATCAGATGGCGCAGCGTTTCTCGCTGACCACGCCGCAGACCGCGTTGCTCGGTCTGCTCTTGCTGCGCGGACCGCAGACGGCACACGAACTCCTGGCGCGAGCTGAGCGCATGGCGCGGTTTTCATCGATCGAAGACCTTCGCGGCGAACTCGACATGCTGATCGGCCGCCGGCCGCCATTGGTCCAGGAAATCCCACGCGGGCCGGGCCAGCGCGAGGACCGCTACGTGCATCTGCTCGCCGGTCCAGTGGATGTTGCCGCCCTCTCGGCTCAGCGCAGTGCGCCGGCCGCGCCTGCCTCCCATCTGGAAGCGAGGTTGGAGGCGCTGGAGCAGGAAGTCGCGGCCCTTCGCGCCCGGCTTGATGCGCTGGGGGGTTGAGGCCACCAATCCGAGACGTCGGCGGGACGGCGCCCCCCTCTGTTCTGCCGGGCATCTCCCCACGAGGGGAACATTGGATGCTGCGACCGCTTTCGCCAATCTCCGATGCAGAAACGCCGGCCCTGGAGCCGGCGTTTGTCGCTTCAGGCCAAGCCCTTCAGCCAAGCCTGGCGTCGAGCGAAACCTTGATCGCGCCGAGCGCCTGAGAGACCGGGCATTCGGCCTTGGCCTTCTCGGCCAATTCCTTGAACTTCGCCGCATCGATGCCGGGCACCTTGCCGACCAGGGTGATGGCGCTGCCGGTGATGCCGGTGCCGGGAACCAGCGTGACCACGGCCTTGGCGTCGAGTTCTTGCGCCGGCGTGCCGTTTTCGGCGAGGAAATGCGAGAGCTGCATGGCGTAGCAGCCGGCATGGGCGGCCGCGATCAGTTCTTCCGGATTGGTGCCGGATTTGCCGCTTTCGTCCTCGAAGCGCGCCTTGAACGAATAGGGCGTACCCTTCAGGGTCCCGCTCTGCGTGTCGAGCGTGCCCTTGCCCTCTTTCAAATTGCCTTTCCAGACGGCGTTTGCGGTGCGGTCCATGAAGTCCTCCTGGGTTGTCGTGAACTTGTCCTGGGTGAGCCAGCGTCCGGCCAACTATAGCGCGGACGTCGCCGAAGACCACTGCGCTGTTTGGACCACGGCACGATGACGGCCTTTTCCGCCGAAAAAATACCCACGCAAAAATGTCGGCTTCCATCCGGGCCGGCCGTCCTGCGGGAGGCCACGGGATTTGTGGCCGGATGGAGGTTGACATGGACAATCTGTTTTTCGCGCTGTGGAAGAGGCCAGGCCGCGGGCCTGGGCGACAGGAGGACTTCTGGCTGGACCCGCCGGCGTCCGGCCTCGGCAGGCTGCTGGTGGCGATTGCCATCATCACGGTCGCGGCATGCCTTCTCGACCATGCGGGACCGATCTCGGGCAAGGCTGACATGGTTGTCGCCGCAGCCTATGATTTGTCACAAGAAGGGAGCTCGAGATGAAATATGTCTGCCTGGTCTATGGTGAGGAAAAAGACCTCCATGCGCTGACCGCCGAGGGTGCCGCCAAGCTCGATGCCGACTCGCTGGCCTATGACAGGTCATTGGATCAACAAGGCAAGCTGATCATCGCGCAGGCACTGCAATCGGTGAAGACGTCGAAGACCGTACGGCGGCGCAAGGGCAAGCAGCTGATCACCGACGGCCCGTTCGCGGAAACGAAGGAGCAGTTGCTCGGTTTCGTCATGATCGAAGCGAAGGATCTCGACGAGGCGCTGGACATCGCCGGCGAGATTCCGCTGGCCGAAATCGGTACGATCGAAGTGCGCGCGATCTACAACGTGCCGGGGTCATAATTCCCTGTCATGCGTTGCGCTCCCTTATAAACCTGGGCGTTCGGTTGAGCGAAGGTCCTGCCCTTGCCGGGCTCAATTCTTGCGTGTTGAAGCAAGCCACGAGTTCTCCTATCGTCGCCCAAGACTTTGGGGGATTTGGACATGCCTTTCCTGATTGCTGTCCTTGGCGTGCTCGGAGCGGCGGCATTGTGGTGGTACCGGATGAAGGCGATGAACGACGCCGCGCGCGAGGTCGCCGAAGTCGTCGGGCGCGTTCAAGGCAACATCCGGCGCAAGAAGCTGCGCAAGCAGGCCGCGCTTTCGCCGCTGACGGCGATCGATGATCCGGTGGTGGCGGCAGCGACGCTGATCACCGCGATCGTTTCGGAAGATGGCCCTGTTCTGCCGCGGCGCGAGGCCGTCATTCGCGAGGTGATTTCGCAGATCGCAGCCGGGCCGAAGAAGACCGACGAGGCGGTTGTCTATGCCAAGTGGGCCGCGACCCAGATAGACGACACTACCATCGTCATCGACAAGCTGGCGCCCTTCCTGCGCGAACGCCTCGACCCGAACGAACGGGACGATCTGCTGCAAATGCTGAACCGGGTGGCTCAGGGCGGAGAGCAGAGCCTGAAGATACCCGACCAGCGCATGCTGCGGCTGCGCCAGAAGCTTGGTTTTGAAGTGAACTGAGATCGCCGGCCTCGGCGATTGGCGCGAAACTCCCGCTTCTTTCTCATCCCCATGGCGGAGCAAGGAGCGAAGCGACGCGGCGCAGCCCACAGGCCGCGACGTCAAGTCAGCGAGACGATCAGATCGCCTCGCCCTTCAGCAGGCGCGGCGTGCCCGCGGATAGTCCCGATGCCTGGCGGATGAAGAACTCCTTCAGCCGCGGCATACGCTCGACGAGACCGAGGCCGATGTCGCGGACGGTGCGCAGCGGGGTGATGTCGTTGGAAAACAGCCGGTTCAGCACATCGGTCGTGATGCCCATCTGCACCGTGTCGAAACGGCGCCATTGCTGATAGCGTTCCAGCACGTCGAGCGCGCCGATGTCCTGGCCGAGCCGGTCGGCCTCGACGATCACCTCGGCAAGGGCGGCCACATCCTTGAAGCCGAGATTGAGCCCCTGGCCGGCGATCGGATGGATGCCGTGGGCGGCATCGCCGGCAAGCGCGATGCGCGGTGCCACGAAGGCGCGCGCGATGGTGAGACCAAGCGGCCAGGCGCGCGGCTTGTCGGCGACGCGGATTTCTCCAAGTTTCAGCCCAAAACGTTGTTCAAGTTCGTGTTCGAAGACGAGATCGTCGCCTTCGACGAGCGTTTTCGCATCTTCCGCCCGTTCGACCCAGACGATCGAAGAGCGGTTGGTGCCGTCCTCGTCGGGTATCAGCGGCAGCGTGGCGAACGGGCCGGCGGGCAGGAAATGCTCTTCGGCGCGGCCGTTGTGCGGGCGTTCATGGGCCACGGTGCAGACGATGCCGGACTGACCGTATTCCCACTTGACCGTCTTGATGCCGGCCATGTCGCGCAGTTTCGAATTGACACCATCGGCGGCAACCAGCAACCGCGCCGCCAACGTGGCGCCGTCCGCCAGATGCACTGACATGCCGGCTCCATTGGTCTCAAAACCTTGCACCGCCACGCCTTCGATGATGTCGATGCCGAGCTGTTCGGCTTTGGCCCGCAAGGCGCCGTTCAACGCCCTGTTGGCGACCATATGCGCGAAAGGCTCACCCGGCGCCACCTCGCCGCCGAAGGTCAGGAAGACCGGGCGCACCGGATCGGCGCTGCGTGAATCGGTGATGATCATCTCAGTGATCGCCTGCGCCTTCGGCGCGATCTCGGCCCAGACGCCGAGCTGGTCGAGCATGCGGCAGGCCGCCGCGGCGATGGCGGAAGCGCGGCCATCCCTTTGCCAGGAACCGGCGGGCGCCGCGTCGACCAGCGCCACGGCGAGGCCCGGGCGAGCCTGTTTCAGCGAGACCGCGGCGGCCAGGCCGACATAGCCGGCACCCGCGACGAGAACATCGATCCCGGATCTGGCCTTGGCGTCCGCCTTGCGTTCCATTGTCTTGGCTCCTTGCGCGCCTACGGGGCTTGCGCCCTTGACGGCTCGTTCTTCCTGTCGGAAACCGCCATAGCAATTTTGCGGCGAGGTCACAAAACATGACGGCGGCGATCGACGAGCTTCTGCGCATTCTCGACCTCGAGAAGCTGGAACACAATCTGTATCGTGGTCGCAGCCCCCAGGTGGAGTGGCAGCGCGTGTTCGGCGGCCAGACCATCGCGCAGGCGCTGGTGGCGGCGCAGCGAACGGTGGAGCCCGACCGTTTCGTGCATTCGCTGCATGGCTATTTCATGCGCCCGGGCGACATCAAGGTGCCGATCATCTACGAGGTCGATCGCATCCGCGACGGCGGTTCCTTCACCACGCGGAGGGTGCTGGCAATCCAGCACGGACAGGCGATCTTTTCGCTGGAAGCCTCGTTCCAGGTCGACGAGAAGGGGCTCGAGCACCAGTTCGCGCTACCTGACGACGTGCCGCCGCCGGAAGGGCTGAAGACGCAGCGCCAGCTGCTCGAAACGGCCGACCGGGTGCCGGAGGCGGTTCGCCGTTTCTGGGCGCGCGAGCGGCCGCTTGAGTTGCGGCCGGTCAACCTCCAGCACTATGAAAGCCGCGACAAGCTGCCGCCCCGGCAGAATGTCTGGATCCGCCTTGCCGGGCCGGTTCCCGACGACCGCGCGCTGCAGTCGGTGCTGCTCGCCTATCTCTCCGACATGACGCTGCTCGACACCTCGACCTTCGCCCATGGGCGCGGCCTGTTCGACCCCGACATCCAGGCCGCCAGCCTCGACCATTCGATGTGGTTCCATCGGCCGCATTCGCTCGACGGCTGGCTGCTTTATGCGCAGGACAGCCCCTCGAGTTCGGGATCGCGCGGTTTCAGCCGCGGCACGCTCTATGCCCGTGACGGCACGCTGATCGCCTCGATGGCCCAGGAAGGGTTGATCCGGCTCAAGCGTTGAGCATTCGCGAGTCTTGTTTGAGCAAGATTCTTTGCGAAAGCCGATTCCATTTTTCCTGATCATGCTCAAAGCCGGCAAATTAGGCAATTTCACAAAATTGCTTAAATTTTGAGCATGCGGCGTGCCGCACATGCATACAGCAATTGGCGGCGGGCGCTCCATTCCCTTTGTTTCCAATAGGTTAACGCCCTGCTTCGGCACTTGGCACGGAGCTTGAATCCTTGGGGGCACTCTCCGGCTCTTTGGGATCGGTGAAGTCGTGCAAACGCGGGGCACCGCAACAGCAAAGGGTGAACCTATGAAAATCGTGATGGCAATCATCAAGCCGTTCAAGCTGGACGAGGTACGCGAAGCGCTTACCGCCGTCGGCATCCAGGGCCTGACCGTCACCGAAGTCAAAGGCTACGGGCGTCAGAAAGGGCATACGGAAATCTATCGGGGGGCGGAATACGCGGTCTCTTTCCTGCCGAAGATCAAGATCGAGGTCGCGGTCGCGGCCGACATGGTCGACAAGGCCGTCGAAGCCATCACCGCCGCAGCCAAGACCGGCCAGATCGGCGACGGCAAGATCTTCGTTTTCGGCATCGACCAGGCGGTGCGCATCCGCACCGGCGAAACAGACAGCGACGCGCTCTGAGCGGCGAACACGTATTCCAATGGAGAGTTCAATGAATATTCCTTCCACCTTGAAAACGACGGGACGGGCGGCCCTTCTGGGCACGCTCGCTCTCGCAGCGCTGGGCAGCGTCGCCGCCTTCGCGCAGGAAGCCGCACCCGCTGCCGCTGCCGCGGCACCTGCCGCCGCGCCCACCCCGGTGCTCGATACCGGCAACACCGCCTGGATGCTGACCTCCACGGCGCTGGTGCTGATGATGACCATCCCGGGCCTGGCGCTGTTCTACGGCGGCATGGTGCGCAAGAAGAACGTGCTCGCCACCGTCATGCAGAGCTTCGCCATCACCTGCCTGGTGACGGTGCTATGGTTCATGTTCGGCTATTCGCTGGCCTTTTCCGACGGCGGCGGCATGAATGCCTATCTCGGCGGCACCTCGAAATTCTTCCACCACGGCATCACCACCGCCAGCCTGTGGCTGCCGGGTGTGGCCAACATCCCTGAATTCGTCTTCTCGATGTTTCAGATGACCTTCGCCATCATCACGCCGGCGCTGATTGCCGGCGCCTTCGCCGAACGCTTCAAGTTCTCGGCACTGCTGATCTTCATGGCACTGTGGCTGCTGATCGTCTATGTGCCGATCGCGCATTGGGTCTGGGGTGGCGGCTTCCTCGGTACGGCTGGCGTGCTCGACTTCGCCGGCGGCACGGTCGTTCACATCAATGCCGGTGTCGCGGGCCTCGTCTGTGCACTGGTTCTCGGCAAGCGCGAAGGCTATGGCACCACCAACATGGCGCCGCACAACCTCGTCTATTCGGTCATCGGCGCATCGCTGCTGTGGGTCGGCTGGTTCGGCTTCAACGCCGGTTCGGAACTGGCGGCCGACGGCCTTGCCGGTGCCGCCATGCTCAACACCCAGGTTGCCACCGCCGCCGCGGCACTGGCCTGGATGTTCGCCGAATGGATCATCGCCAAGAAGCCTTCCGTGCTCGGCATCATCTCGGGCGCCGTCGCGGGCCTCGTCGCGGTGACGCCGGCTTCCGGTTTCGTCAACCCGACCGGCGCCTTCATCGTCGGCATCGTCGCCGGCGTCGTCTGCTACCTCTCGGCGGTCAAGGTGAAGCACATGTTCGGCTATGACGACTCGCTCGATGCCTTCGGCGTGCATGGCGTCGGCGGCGTGGTCGGCGCCCTGCTGACCGGCGTGCTTGCCGACCCGGCGATCAACAGCCTCTCGTCGGGCGCTTCTCTCGGCAAGCAGATCTACGGTGTCGCCGTCACCATTGTCTGGACGGCGGTTGCCACCTTCGTCATCCTCTACGTCGTCAAGGCGCTGGTCGGCCTGCGTCCGACGACCCAGGAAGAAGTCGAAGGCCTCGACATCTCCCAGCATGGCGAAGTGGTGCCGTAAGGCATCCTTGCCAACGGGCCGGCGGAACCCTCCTCCCGCCGGCCCCATGTTTGCCGCGCAATTCCGGAGGGAAAACCGCGAATCCCTTCTGCTGGAATTGCTTTGAAAGCATCCCGTCGTGATGCTCCCGCAAGGAGGTCACGCCTTGAGGCCCGGATCGCTCCGGGCCTCTTTTTTTGCAAATTCGTTCTCGCTTCGTCCGAGTCCACGCAATCACGTTCGCGTGAAGAAGCTTTTCGAGGAAACATCGACCGCTCTGTCGCCGAACTCAGGAGGCGATCGTCGTTCTGACGCTCGTGATTTTGAAACAGGGAAGGAATTTCTCATGAACCTCAAGAATATCTGCCTCGGGGCACTCGCACTTTCCATGGTCAGCGGCTTTGCATTTGCCGGCGCACTGGACGAGCCGGACAACATGGCGCCGTTCTTCACCGATTCCAGCATGAAGACCATGAAGCCAATGGAGGAATTCAAGGCAGCTTTCATGGCCATGCCGAAGGAGAAGCAGGACGCCATGATGAAGGAATGCCAGGACGCTGCGATGAGCAAGCCGCACGCCGAGTTCTGCGCCAATGTGAAGATGCTCGGCGGCGCCAGCAAGTAGCACGCTGCCCAGCCCAACGAATGGATGGCGGGCCAGGGCGCCCGCCATTTTTCTTATGGTGCGGTCACTGGTAGATGTCGGTGCCAAAAGGACGGCCCCCACGGTCTTATAGTTAATGCGCCCTTAACCTTCCCACGCCTAGTCTGGCATCCGAATCTGCCGGAGTGCGTCATGCGCTGCGGCCAGGCAATCACTGACGGGGAAGAGCATGCGTTCAGGGGCTTCAGCACCGCTCGCGCTGACCGATACGGGGCACGGCATCCAGGCATTCGCGCGGCGCCAGGTCGGCCGTCTGGTCGGCACCGGCCTGTTCGCGTTCACGGCCTTCGCCGTCGCCAGCCTCGCGACCTGGAACGTCGCCGATCCAAGCTTCTCGCATGCCACCGCCAACATCGTCACCAACGCCATGGGCTATGCCGGCGCGGTGTTCTCCGACCTCGCCATGCAGTTCTTCGGCCTTGCCGCGGTCGCCGCGCTGGTTCCGGCAGTGATCTGGGGATACCTCCTGTTTTCGGCGCGCGGCGTCGACCGGCTGCCCAGGCGCGGGCTGTTCTGGTTCGGTTTCGCGCTGCTCGCCGCCGCCATCGCCGGCTGCATCGTTCCGCCCAAGACCTGGCCGCTGCCCACCGGCCTCGGCGGCGTCTTCGGCGACATGGTGCTAAAGATCCCCGGTGTCCTAATCGGCGGCTATCCAACCGGGCTGGTGGCCAGCGTGCTCGCCATAGTGCTGGCTGCGCCCGCGCTCTGGCTGTTCGCCCATGGCGCGGCGCTGCTCGGGCGCAAGAACGGCTTCGCCGTGATGGAAGAACCGGCCGCCGCGGACCCGCGCGAGGACGAGCTTCTGTTCGACAATGACGAGGACGAGGGCGACGAGGGCATACTGGCGCTCGGCGCAATCACCCATTGGTGGCTTTCTTTCCGCGCGTGGATGCATCGCCGCGCGGTGCGCCGCAGGCAGGAGCGCGACGAGTTCGAACCGGAGATGGAGCCGCGCGCCAGCGCCTGGCGCCGGGCCGCCGAACGCGTCGAGTCGGCCGAGTTCGCCGAGCAGCGCATGAGCCATGACGGCCGCGCCCGTGTCGAACCGGAATTCTTCGCCGCCATGGTCAACGACCGCAGCGTCTCCGTCGACCCGGACGACGACGATGTCTTCGGCCGCGACGACGCGGATATGGATTTCGATGACGAGCCCGTCGCGCAGCGGCGTGCTCCCACGGCCAAGGTCCAGCAGTTCCGTTCCGATGCCGCCACCCGGGTGGAGGCGCCGGCGGCGCGACCGGTACCGGGCGCCCGCGTCCAGCGCGAGGCGCAAACCTCGCTGATCGGCTCCGACACGTTCGAAATGCCGTCGCTGCATTTCCTGTCCGAACCGAAGAATGTCGCGCGCGACCCAAGTCTTTCCAAGGACGCGCTGGAACAGAATGCGCGCCTGCTCGAAGGCGTGCTGGAGGATTTCGGCGTCAAGGGCGAGATCATTGCCGTTCGCCCGGGTCCGGTCGTCACCCTTTACGAACTCGAACCCGCACCGGGCATCAAGTCGTCGCGGGTCATCGGCCTTTCCGACGACATCGCCCGTTCGATGAGCGCGATCGCCTGCCGCGTCGCCGTGGTGCCGGGCCGCAACGCCATCGGCATCGAACTGCCCAACGCCAAGCGCGAAACGGTTTACCTCCGCGAGATCATGGCCAGCCGCGACTTCGAGACGACCAAGGCCAAGCTGGCGCTGGCGCTGGGCAAGACCATCAATGGCGAAGCCGTCATCGTCGACATTGCCAAGATGCCGCACGTGCTGGTCGCCGGCACCACCGGTTCGGGCAAGTCGGTCGCCATCAACACCATGATCCTGTCGCTGCTCTACCGGCTCACCCCGCAGGAGTGCCGGCTGATCATGATCGACCCGAAAATGCTCGAACTCTCCGTCTATGACGGCATTCCGCATCTGCTGACGCCCGTGGTCACCGACCCGAAGAAGGCGGTGGTGGCGCTGAAATGGACCGTGCGCGAGATGGAGGACCGCTACCGCAAGATGTCCAAGGTCGGCGTGCGCAACATCGACGGCTTCAACGCACGCGTGCAGCAGGCCGAGAAGAAGGGCGAAAAGATCTCGCGCACTGTGCAGACCGGCTTCGACCGCCAGACAGGCGAGGCGATCTACGAGACCGAGGATCTCGATCTCGAGCCGATGCCCTATATCGTCGTCATCATCGACGAAATGGCCGACCTGATGATGGTCGCCGGCAAGGACATCGAAGGAGCCGTCCAGCGCCTGGCGCAGATGGCGCGTGCCGCCGGCATCCACGTCATCATGGCCACGCAACGTCCCTCGGTCGACGTCATCACCGGCACCATCAAGGCCAATTTCCCGACCCGCATCTCCTTCCAGGTGACGTCCAAGATCGACAGCCGCACCATTCTGGGCGAGCAGGGCGCCGAGCAGCTGCTCGGCATGGGCGACATGCTCTACATGGCCGGCGGCGGCCGCATCCAGCGCGTGCACGGGCCGTTCGTCTCCGATGACGAGGTCGAGAAGATCGTTGGGCACCTGAAGCTGCAGGGCGTGCCGGAATATCTCGACGCCATCACCGAGGACGACGGCGAGGACGACGACGAGTCGTCCGGCAAGGGCGGTTCGGGCGGCGGCGGCGGTGGCAATTTCGAGGATTCCGACGACCCTTACGATCAGGCGGTTTCGGTGGTGCTGCGCGACGGCAAGGCCTCGACCAGCTACATCCAGCGGCGTCTGGGCATCGGCTATAACAGAGCCGCCTCGATTATCGAGAAGATGGAAAAGGAAGGCATTGTCGGCCCGGCCAACCATGCCGGAAAACGCGAAATCTTGGTGCCGACAGAAGACGACAAGTTCTGATAGCGCAGAGTTCGCGGCAACTTTGAACCTTCTGGCGCGTTCACCGACTGAGCAGCGATCGGCTCGCCAAACTTCAGCCCAACTGGGGGTTCACGACAGCGGCCAAATCAGGAACCGGACGAGAGTGACCGATATGAAAAACGATCTTTCAGCGCTCAGCGATTTTGCCCCGACACGCCGCCAGTTGGTTGGCCTCGGCCTGGTCTTAGCGGGTGCCGCCGCACTTAACGTGGTGCCCGGATTCGAGTTGCTGGCCTCAGCGCAGGCGGCTGTGCCCGCGGCGGCACAGAAGATCGCCGACCATTTCTCGGCGGTCAAATCGATGAGCGGCGAATTCGTCCAGTTCGGCCCCAAGGGCGAGCAGACCGGCGGAAAATTCTTCCTGGAACGGCCGGGCAAGATCCGCTTCAACTATGACGGGTCTTCGAATTTCCGGGTGATTTCCGACGGCAGATCGGTTGCCATACTCAACAAGAAACTGAACACGTCGGACCTTTATCCGCTGTCGAAGACGCCGCTGAAACTGCTGCTCGACGACCGCATCGACCTCTCCGGCAACCGCGTCAAGAGCGTCAAGGAAGAAGACGACCTCACCACCATCCAGCTTTCCGACAAGTCGGTTTTCGGCAATGCGCGGATCACCATGATGTTCGACCCGAAAACCTATGATCTGCGGCAGTGGACGATCACCGACGCGCAGGGCAAGGACACGACGGTGATGATCTTCAACACCAAGGAAGGCGTCAGCTTCGCGCCCGACACGTTCGCCATCGACTATACGGCCAATCGCGAGCTGAACACCAAGACGCGGTAGGCCCGCCGATATAGCCAGGCCCGTTAGCGGAGCGGGCTGGCTTGTTTTTGCGGCGCGCGGCTGGCAGTAGAATGGCGATCTCTTGCCGGACCCTCCGCATGCCCTTTTCGATCGCCACCTGGAACATCAACTCCGTGCGCCTGCGCATGCCGATCGTCGAACGCCTGCTCGATGAGTACGCGCCCGATGTGCTCTGCCTGCAGGAAACCAAGGTCCCGGACGAGCTCTTTCCCGAAAAAGCCTTTCGCAAGGTCGGCTATCCCTACATCGCATTTCATGGCCAGAAGGGCTATCACGGCGTGGCGACGGTGGCGCGGCGGCCGATCGAGGTGGTCGAAAAGCGCCGCTTTTGCGACATCGAGGACAGCCGGCACCTGTCGGTGACGGTACAGGCCGGCGGCAAGACCATCCTGGTGCACAATTTTTACGTGCCCGCGGGTGGCGACGAGCCGGATCCCGAGATCAACAGGAAGTTCAGGCACAAGCTCGATTTCGTCGCCGAGATGAACGCCATCCGGGCCGAGCATGGCGAGGTATCGGCGTCGGTGCTGGTCGGGGACCTCAATATCGCGCCGCTGGAGCATGATGTCTGGTCGCACAAGCAACTGCTCAACGTGGTCAGCCACACGCCGGTCGAGACCGAAAACTTCGAGGCGATGCGGCGCGCCGGCGGCTGGGTCGACCTGATGCGGCACAACGTGCCACCGGAACAGAAGCTCTATACCTGGTGGAGTTATCGCGCGCAGGATTGGGAGGCGTCCAATCGCGGCCGGCGGCTCGACCATGTCTGGTCGTCGCCAAACCTGCTGCCCAGTTTTGCCGGCTATGAGATCCTTAGAGCCGCCCGTGGCTGGGACCGGCCGTCGGACCATGTGCCAGTGATTGCCCGGTTCGCCCTGGATTAAGTTTATGATATTCAGGTGAAGCCGGCCTGCAAACGGCGGCTTCCTGCGCTTCCCAGTTCTACTACGTCGCAGTAGAACTGTGCTCACGTACTTTAGTACGCTTCTCGGAGTCCGCCGTTTTCGCCTCGGCCTGACCTGAATCTCGACACCTACGGCGCCAAATGCCAGGTCAACCCGAAAATCGTGGCGCCAATTCCTCGATGCGGCGGATCATGTCGTGGAATTCGTCGGAGATGCGCTGATGCAGCTTCACCGCCAATTCCGGGTATTCCTCCAGGATGCGCCGGAACATCTTGCGGCTCAGCCTTATCACTTCCGAGTCGATTTCGGCCGAGGCGCTGGTCAGCCGGTTGGTATCGGCGATCAGCGCCAGCTCGCTAAGCATCGTGCCTGGGCCGACCTTGCCGATCGGGATGCGCTCGCCATCCTGCTCGCGATAGAGCACGATGCGCCCGCTGACCACGACATAGGCCGAGTCGGCCACGTCGTCCTCGCGATAAAGCTTGTGGTCGGCCTGCACCAAAGTGGTCTCGGCACCGAAGGCGAGCAGGCGCAACTGTTCCTGCGTGAAGCCCTCGAAAAGCCTCACGGCGGACAGGATGCGGATGTCGTCATCCAGCGCCATCTAGCTGTGTCCCCGAACGGTCAGTCCAATCCCTCCTCTGCGGTACGATCCCAGAATCCCCCTCCAACAGGATCGTACCCGAAAGCGGCCCCGCCCGAACCGCTCATTTGAATGGTGAAATGTTTAAGGAACCAGCTTGTAGCCGCCGCTTTCTGTCACAAGAATTTCAGCATTGGAAGGATCACGCTCGATCTTCTGGCGCAGACGGTAGACATGGGTTTCCAGGGTATGCGTGGTGACGCCGGAATTGTATCCCCACACTTCCTCCAGCAGCACGTCGCGGGTCACCACCTTCTGGTCGGCGCGATAGAGATACTTGATGATCGAGGCTTCCTTTTCCGTCAGCCGCACCTTGCCGCCGCGCTGATCGATGAGCAGTTTCTGGCTGGGCTTGAAGGTGTAGGGGCCGACCGAGAAGGTCGCGTCCTCGCTCTGCTCATGCTGGCGCAGTTGCGCCCGGATACGGGCAAGCAGCACCGCGAAGCGGAACGGCTTGGTCACATAGTCGTTGGCGCCGGCCTCGAGACCCAGAATCGTGTCCGAATCGGTATCGTGGCCGGTCAGCATGATGATGGGCGCCTTGTAGCCGCCCTTGCGCAGGATCTTCACCGCCTCCCGGCCGTCCATGTCGGGCAGACCGACATCCATGATGAGCAGGTCGATGAGCCCGCCGCGCGCAGCGGTGACGCCTTTTGCCGCAGTCGCTTCCTGCAGCACATCGAATTCCTCATAGAGGGACAGTTGCTCGACCAGTGTGCCGCGCAGGTCGTCATCGTCATCGACGATCAGGATGGTACGTGAGGTCATGGATCAATCCGTTGTTTTGAAAAGTGAATTCAGTTGACCGCTGCGTATTTATGCGGAAGCTGGCCGGCACAATAGCCGATCACAGTGATTTGTTCCGTGGCACGATCATACAAGAAAAAACGCGATCGCAATGCAGCCGGCGCAATTTTGGCAAAAGGGCTGCGCGTGCTGACCGTGCGGGCTCGCCCCGGCCATCCAAGCCAGGGCCTGCTGCAGGCCGGCAAAACGGTGTTTGCGTGCGCGCTGGGGCGTGGCGGCATCTCGGCCGGCAAGCGCGAAGGCGACGGTGCCACGCCGCTCGCTTCGATGCGCATACTGACGGGCTATTTCCGGGGAGATCAGTTTGCCGCCGGGCGCAGAACGCGGCTGGCGATGGCGTCGATCGGGCCGGACCTCGGCTGGTGCGAAGTGCCTGACGACCGCAACTATAACAGGCCGGTCAAGATTCCCTACGGCGCCAGCCACGAACGCATGCGGCGCGACGACCGGCTCTATGACGCCTGCCTGGTGCTCGACTGGAACATCGCGCCGCGCCGGCGCGGGCGCGGCAGCGCCATCTTCTTCCATCTGGCGCGTCCCGGCTTCACGCCGACGGAAGGTTGCGTGGCGGTGACCGCGCGCACGATGGCGCGGCTTTTGCCGCTGCTGTCGGACCGGACAGTGGTAAGGGTGGTGAGATAGGGGAATAGGGAATAGGGAATAGGGAATAGGGAATAGGGAATAGGGAATAGGGAATAGGAATAGGGAAGTCTTCAGCGGCAGCAGACACGCTCAAGCTGCATCATCCTACTCCCCTGCTCGCTTATCCCTTCCTGTTCCGCTGCCAGCCGATGTCGAGAAGGCCCAACCGGCCTGTCTCGCGGTCCATGGCCCGGGCGATGTCCCTGCGGCCGGCCCCGATATCGCGCAACTGGCGATCGGAGAGATCCTCGACGTTCTGGTGAGGAAGGTTGACCGCGACCCTGGCCTGCCGCAGCCAGGTACGGGCAGCCGACAGCCAGTCTGGCCGGGCGATGTATGCGGGGCGAAGAGCAATGTGAGACATGAGGTCATCCGTATTCCCCGGACATCAAATCCGGTTTGATGGTGTCATTGATGCTGCAATCATGCCGTATTGAAAAACAAACGGGAAACGAGTAGTTCTTGTCTCATCATCAAGTTTTATTTGAGGCTTGAGGCTCCATGGACCGCTTCGATCAGGTCGCACGCTGATGGCAGCGCTCTTGCCGGGAACGCGGGCGCTCAGGACGCTGGAGGCGGCGGCCCGGCACCTCAACTTCACCCGCGCCGCCGACGAGCTCGGCCTGACGCCTGCCGCCGTCAGCCACCAGATCAAGGAAATCGAGGATCAGCTCGGCATCGTGCTGTTCACCCGCACCAGCCGCACCATCCGGCTGACGGAGGCGGGCACGGTGCTTTACGAGGCGGCGACCGACACGCTCGACCTGCTTGGCCGCGCCGTGATGCGGGCGCGCAAGATGGCGCGCGGCACCGAATTCCTGAAGGTGACGCTGGACGCGCAGTTCGCGGCGAAATGGCTGATGCGGCGCGTCGAGAATTTCCGCCAGCAGCGGCCGGGCATCGAACTCAGGTTCGACATCGCCTATGGCTTGCGCGATTTCGATCTCGACGACGTCGATGTCGGCATCCGCTTCGGCGCCGGCAAATATCCGGGGCTCAGCGCACACCGCCTGTTCGACAACATCATCATTCCGGTGTGCAGTCCGGGCCTCCTGACATCGGGGCCGCCCCTGCGCGAGCCGCGCGACCTGTTCAACCACACGCTTGCCCATATCGAATGGGCTCGCCAGGGCGTGACATGGCCGAACTGGCGCATGTGGATGGCGGCGGCCGGCATCAACGATTTCGACGACAGCCGCACCGTGGTCTTCGGCACATCGACGGATGCGGTCCAGGCAGCGCTCGACGGCAATGCCGTCGCGCTCGCCGATTTCGCCATGGTGGCAAACGACCTGTCCGAGGGCCGGCTGGTGCGGCCCTTCGAACTCAGCATCAGGGTTGCGCCGGAATATGCCTATTTCCTGGTTTATCCCCAGGCCATGGCCGACGATCCCCGCATTGTCGCCTTCCGCGAATGGATCCTAGAGGAAGTTTCCAGGACGCGGACAGCGGACAAGGTGTAGTCCCTCAGGACCGGGCGTTGTGGCCGAAGATCATGCGTCGGTATTTCTTCACGTTCCATTTCAGCTTCTTGTAGAGCAGCGGCTGCATCTTGCCGGCGACGGAAGTCTGGAACGCGCCGTTTTCGCTGCCTTGCTCGACGATTGGCCGCTCGAACCACAGCATCTCAACGCCCAGCTTTTCGTCCATCTGCTCGATCTGGTGGTCGATCACGGTGTAGATCTTGTGTTGATCGATCCAGGCACAACGGGCTTCGGCGACCGGACGGGTGATGAGATAGGAATCCGCGCACCTGGCATGCAGTGCCGGGTAGAGCCTCTGGCCCCTGCGCAATTTCCAGCTCGGCGTGTAGTAGTTGCTGCCGTTGCCGAGATAGATGACGGCCTTGCGCATCGGGCTGCCGAGTTCGGCCAGCCCTTGCCGGAATTTGGCGACGAAGTCGCGCGCGAGGAAGACGTCATCCTCGAAGACCAGGCAATAGGGCAGGTCGGTTTCGAGGAAGTCGCGCCAGATGCCGACATGCTTCAGCGCCAGCGAGACCTGCGCCGGGTGGACAAAATCGGGGGCGACCAATTCAGCACGGATTTCCGGGGTGATATCCGCCCTGTCCCAGTCTGTGTAGAAGGTGACCGGCACGCCGCGCCGGTCGAACTCGCGCACGATGTGCCGGCGCCGGTCGTCGTAGCCCTGCTTGACGTGACAAATCCTGGTGAACACCAGGTCGCGGGGAAATCCGGACTTATCCGCCATCGTCAACGCACCGTCAGCTTGCAGCGGCGCCGAACCAGCCGATCACCGCGCCGATGATCAACAGCACGCCAAGCCAGTGACCGCCATCAATGACAGTCAGGTCCCAGCCGAAATTCTCGTAGCGATGGTTGACCGACAGCGTCGTGGCGACAAAACCCAGCCAAAGCACGAAACCGAAGATCAGTCCGGCCAGCCAGGTCGGCTCACCACCCGTCATCGCGCCGACGACCAGGGCCATGATGTAGGCCATCAGCAGTTCGGCGATGAAGGAGATGACGAAGGGCAGAGGCGATTTCTTCATCGTCGCCGGATCGAGCCTGGCGGCCTTCAGCCAGGGCTTGCTCAACGCCATGTACCAGGCGGCGCCGAACAGCCAGGCCACGACGGCGGCGGCGATCACCGCCAGCCAATTCACCGCTGAAAAATCCATGCGTTCCCCTCCTGTGCGGTTTTATGGAAACGCCTGTTCGGCGATGGCGTCAAGCAGTCGCCATACCGTGGTGCGTTTGACTTCGGCATCCTCCAGCGCCCTTGTCACCGGCACCTGATAGACGGCAAGCGGCTCCAGCCCCGATCGCGGCAGATAGGACCGGCCGGGATCGCCGACCAGAATGTCGGCGCCACGCCGTTTGAGCGTCGAAAACCACGGCATCAGCCGGTCGGCGAAGGGTTTGTCGTAGAAGACGTCGCCTGCCAGGACCAGGTCCCAGCCCGCATCGGTGCCCACACAGTCCGTGCCGAGGAACCCGATGCCGACGCCGTTGGCCTCGCTGTTGAGGCGGATCGCGGTGGCGCAGAACGGGTCGATGTCGGCGGCGGTTACCTCGGCAGCGCCCGCCTTGGCGGCGGCGATGGCGACGAGTCCGGAGCCCGAGGCGAAGTCGAGCACGCGCTTGCCTCGGACCATATCGGGATTGTCGATGACATAGCGGGCGAGGCCCTGGCCGCCCGCCCAGGCAAACGCCCAGAAGGGCGGCGGCAGGCCGATCTCGACCAGTTCGTCCTCGGTCCGCTGCCAGAGATCATGCGCTTCGTCGGCGAGGTGAAGACGAATCTCAGGCACATGCGGCGGCGCCATCAGCGCCGTGTTGTCGAGAATGAATTGCTTGGCGCTATCGGGTGTGAGTGCCGTCACGGCGCAGGCGTCAGGCCGCCCATGCGGCAGACTTCCTTCCATTCGGCCGGGGTCACCGGCTGCACGGAAAGCCGTCCGAGCCGCACCAGCGCCATCTCGGCCAGTTTCGGATTGGCTTTGACTTCTTCCAGCGTCGGCGGGTTCGGCATGTCCCTGACGGCGCGGATGTCGACACACTCCCAGCGCGGATCATCCGACGTGGTGTCGGGATGGGCCAGCGCGCAGACCTCGGCGATGCCGACCACGTTCAGCCCCTCGTTGGAATGGTAGAAGAAGCCGAGATCGCCGACCTGCATGGCCTTCATGTTGTTGCGGGCGGCGTAGTTGCGTACGCCGTCCCATTGGGTGCCGGCATTGCCCTTGGCCTTCAACGCCTCGAAGGAGAAAACCGAGGGTTCGGATTTGAACAGCCAGTAGTTCATTTTCTCTCCTCCTTGCGGCCCAGTCGCGGGCGCCGCGAATTAACTAGCCGCCGGCTTGTTGAACGTCCAGTTCCACTGGCGGATTTCGACGCTTTCGAACAGGCCGGCCTTGGCATAGGGGTCGGCGGCCGACAGAGCCTGCGCGCTGGCCAGATCAGGCGCCTCGACCACCACGAGGCTGCCATTGGGCTTGCCGTCGGCGTCGAGGAACGGACCGGCAAAGGCCAATTTCTTGTCGCCATTCAGCCCTTCGAGAAAGGCGACATGCTCGGGCCGCGTGTCGAGGCGCACCTGCAGGCTTCCGGGCTTGTCCTTGCAGATCAGAGCAAACAGCATGGTCTTTCTCCTGGGTGGTTGGATCAGAGTGTGGGGATCAATCGTTGGTTTCGGTCTTCAGCGGCCGGGTCATCAGCGCCGTCACGGCCTGCCCGATGGTGATGGTGCCGTCCAGTATGGCGGCGACCGCGGCGATGATCGGCGCATCGATTTCGCGCTCGGCGGCGATGCGGGCGGCGATCGCCGCGGTCGGCACGCCCTCGGCCAGCGGCAATCCGGAAAGTGCCTTGCCCTGTCCGAGCGCCAGCCCATAGGCGAAATTGCGCGACTGCGCCGACGAGCAGGTAAGCAGCAGGTCGCCAAGCCCGGAAAGCCCCATCAGGGTCTCGGGCCTGGCGCCGAAGGCGGCACCGATGCGGCGCAGTTCGACAAAGCCGCGCGTCACCATGGCCGCCTGTGCGCTGGCGCCGAGCCCGGCCCCGGTGACAGCGCCGGAGGCGATGGCGAAGACGTTCTTCAAGGCGCCGCCGATCTCGACGCCGATCAAGTCGTCGCTCGAATAGCAGCGCAGGTTTTCAGCCGAAAAACGGGCGGCAAGGTTGGCCGCAAGCGCCTCGTCGCCGGCGGCCACCACCACCGCCGTCGGCAGGCCGCGGGCGACATCGCTGGCAAAGCTCGGCCCCGACAGGGCTGCGACCGGGTTTGGCGGCAAGACTTCGGCAGCGATTGCCGACAGCAAGGCGCCGGTGTCGCGCTCGATGCCCTTGGCGCAAAGCACAAGCGGAATGCCGGCCGGCATATGATTCCTGGCGGCGGCCAGCGTGGCCCGCAACGCCTGAGCCGGCGTCACCGTCAGCACGCAATCGGCCCCAGTGAGGGCTGCCTCCATGTCGCTCGTCGCCTCGATGCCGGGCGCGATGGCGATGCCCGGGAGATAGCGTGGGTTCTCGCCCCGGCCGATCGCAGCCACGGTTTCAGGGTCACGCGCGAACAGCCGCACCGTATGGCCGGCGCGCAGCATGGCCAGCGCCAGCGCCGTGCCCCAGGCGCCGCCGCCGAGCACGGCGACATGCCAGCCGCTTTTGCCCGGACCCCCACCCTTCATGGCTCGATCGGTCATGCCTTGGCTCCGCGACGGCCGGAGCCGACCATTGGCGCCGAGACGCTGTCCAGCGGCCAGCGCGAGCGCGGCACGAAATCGAAGCCGTTCTCCTGCGCCATGCCTTCTCGCAGGCGTTCGATACCGGCCCAGGCAATCATCGCCGCGTTGTCGGTGCAAAGCTTCAGTGGTGGCGCGACGAAGCTGAAACCGGCGTCAGTGCAAAGCCGCTCCAGCGTTGTCTTGACCGTGCGGTTGGCGGCGACGCCGCCGGCGACGACCAGCGCCGGGTTTTTCGTGCCAGGGAATGTTTCGCGAAAGCGTTCCAGCGCGCGAGAAACACGGTCGGCGAGCGCATCGGCGACGGCCGCCTGGAACGAGGCGCAGATGTCGGCGACATCCTGGTCGCTCAAGGGCTCGATCGCGGTCGCCGCCTGGCGCACCGCGGTCTTCAGGCCGGAGAAGGAGAAATCGGGCTGTGCCGAGCCTTTCATCGGCCGTGGGAAGGCAAAACGCGATGCATTGCCTGACAGCGCTGCTTTCTCGACATTGGGACCGCCGGGATAGGGCAGGCCGAGCATCTTGGCGGTCTTGTCGAAGGCTTCCCCGAGCGCGTCATCGATGGTGGTGGCCCAGCGCTGGTAGTCGCCAACGCCGGGCACGGCCAGAATCTGCGTATGGCCGCCGGAGACCAGCAGCAAGAGATAGGGGAATTCGAGCCCGTCGGTCAGTCGCGCCGTCAAGGCGTGGCCTTCGAGGTGATTGACAGCGATCAGCGGCTTGCCGGCCGCCGCGGCGATCGCCTTGGCCGTCATCAGGCCGACGATCAGTCCGCCGACGAGGCCTGGTCCGGCGGTCGCGGCGATCGCATCGAGCTCGGCCAGCGCCACGCCCGCATCGGCGAGTGCGGCCTCGATAATGCCGTCCAGCGCCTCGACGTGGGCGCGCGCGGCGATCTCCGGCACGACGCCGCCGAACGCTGCATGTTCCTCGATCTGGGAGAGCACGATGTTGGACATGATTTTCGGCGCGGCATCGCCCTCCAGCGCCACGACGCTGGCGGCGGTCTCATCGCAACTCGTCTCAATGCCCAGAACGCGGATCAATTCGTCGCTGTCTCCAGAGATTGTATGTCAGGGCGTTCCTCGTTAGGAGAGTGCCCGGAAACGCAAAGCCAGCCGGGGGTTATCACGGACCGCGCGCCATGCAAACAATCTTGAAAATCGGAACACGCGGCAGCCCGCTGGCATTGGCGCAGGCGCATGAAACACAGGCGCGGCTGATGGCCGCGCACGGCATGCCGGCGGAGGCGTTCGAGGTCGTCGTCATCTCGACCAGCGGCGACCGCATCCAGGACCGGCCGCTGTCGGAGGCTGGCGGCAAAGGCCTGTTCACCAAGGAAATCGAGGAAGCCCTGCTCGCCGGCGCGATCGACATCGCCGTGCACTCGTCAAAGGACATGCCGACGCAATTGCCGCCCGGCCTGGAACTCTCCGCCTTCCTGCCGCGCGAGGATGCGCGCGATGCCTTTGTGGGCAGGGCGGCGAAGACGATCGCGGAACTGCCGCAAGGGGCGAAAGTCGGCTCCTCGTCGCTGCGGCGGCAGGCGTTGATCCGCCGCATGCGGCCGGACCTCGACGTGGTGATGTTCCGCGGCAATGTGCAGACGCGGCTGCGCAAGCTCGACGAAGAGGTCGTGAGCGGCACCATCCTTGCCTATGCCGGCCTGAAGCGGCTGGGCCTGGAAGATGTTGCCACCGATTTGATGCCGCTAGACAGCTTCCCGCCGGCACCAGGCCAGGGTGCGATCGGCATCGAGACACGGATCGGCGACCGCGATGTCGGGAAGATGCTGGTGGCGATCCACGATGTGGCGACAGGGCAGGCACTCGCCTGCGAGCGCGCTTTCCTGGCGGCGCTCGATGGTTCCTGCCGCACGCCTATCGCCGGCTATGCCGCGATCAAGGCCGGAAAGCTCTCTTTCGCCGGGCTGATCATCTCGCCCGACGGCACGCAGTCGCACGCGGTCGAGCTACAAGGGCTGGCACAGGACGCCGCCCGCATCGGTGATGAAGCGGCGCGGACGGTGCGTGCCAAGGCCGGCGAAAAGTTCTTCCACGGCTGGCTCTGAAGATGCTCCGCGTGCTGGTCACCAGACCGGAGCCGGGTGCGTCGCGCACCGCGCGAAAGCTGGAGGAGATGGGTTTTGAGCCTCTTCTCCTGCCCTTGACGGAGACGAAGGCGTTGCCGGTCGATGCCAAGGCGATTCCGGAAGACGTGGCAGTCGTCGCCATCACCAGCGCTAATGCGGTGCGCCACGCCCCCAGAGATCTGATTGCGGTGCTGTCCAATCTGCCTTGTCATGCTGTCGGCAGGAGGACCGCGGAGGCCGCGCGCAAAGCCGGCTTTCTCTCGGTCAATGAGGGGCTCGGCGATGCCGAGGCGCTGGCCGACGGCATGGCAATCGCGTTTTCCGGCAAAACAATCGTCTATTTCTGCGGGCGCGTGCGATTTCCCGCCTTCGAGCAGAAGCTGGAAGCAGCTCACGCCCAGGTCCATGCCGTCGAGACTTATGACACGCTTGCGGTGAGCTATTCGGACGAAGCGATCCTTCCTCTGATATCCGGTCAATCCGTCGATGCGGTGCTGCTCTATTCGGCCATGGCCGCTGCCGAAATGCAGACACTGGCCAGGCGACTTACCTTGCAGCAGGCCTTTGAAAAGACCCGTTTTTTTGCTCTTTCCGCGCGCATTGCCGCCGCTTTCGGCGACGGCACCGGCAAAGCAATGCACGTTGCCGCGCGGCCCGACGAGGAGGCGCTGCTGGCACTTTTGCGGGCACGGCCCTGACCCGCGTCATCACACCGCCCCTTTTCACCGCTTGGTGATGTGCTAGACCCTTTCTGAACCATCACGCGCCGCCAGGCGTTGAGACGAAGCGAATTTGCGGAGCCCCTGCATGGTCAAGACGCCGAAGATGCGACACTCGAAAGGCCGCCGCGAGCCGGTGACCATCGATCTCGATCCGGGCGCCGTCTCACGCATCGTCGACGAGGATGCCGCCAAGAATACCGCCCAGACCGATGAGGCGAAGGCCGAGGAAGCGGCGAACGCCTCGCGGCCAGAGCCGCCGGACGAGCCGGTACATGCCGATCAGGCGGATCTCGAACCTTGGGAGCATGGCGATGCAGCCGCCGGGCAGCCTGGCACCGACGCGCCACCGCAAGCCGAGGCCAAATCCACTGAGCCGGAAATGCCTTATCCCGGTTCGGATATACCCCCCAACCGCGCCAACGCTTCCGACTACAATTTTGAGGATGCAACCGCCAAAACCGCGGAGACCAAGGCGGCTTCCGGTAAAACCGACGCAAGGAGCGAACCGATGGCCACGCAGCCGAAGCGGGGCGGCCTCAACGGCATCGCCGCCGGTATCATCGGTGGTGTCATCGCCCTGGTCGGCGCCGGTGGCCTGCAATTTGCCGGCCTGCTCGGTGCGCCGGGTGCCGCTCCCGGTGTCTCGCTCGACGGCGTCAATGGCGAGATCGCCTCGTTGAAAAGCGAAATCGCGGATATGAGGGAAGCCGGCGGCAGCGGCGGTGCATCGGCCAAGGTCGACGGCCTGTCGTCGGCGCTGGATCAGGTCAAGAGCGATGTCGCGGCGCTGAAATCAGCGGTCGAACAGGGTGGCGCGGGCGACAATGCCGGGCTTGCCGCGATGGGCGACAAAGTCAAGCAGATCGAAACCACGGTGGCGGCCCTCGGCAAAGCCGGCAGCGCGGCGCCTGTCGATCTCGGCCCGCTCAACGAAAAGCTGGCGGGTCTCGATGCGCTGGTGAAGTCGACGGGCGAGGCGGCGAAGGCACAGGAAGGCCGTCTCTCCGCGCTGGAGCAGTCGGTGTCGCAGCTTTCCGGCAAGGTCGATGCGCAGGCGTCCCAGCCAAAGATCGCACTCGCCATCGCTGCCTCGGCGCTGAAGGCGGCGCTCGATCGCGGCGCGCCGTTTTCAGCCGAACTCGATACGCTGGCCGCGATTTCGCCTGATGCGCCCGAACTCGCGACCTTGCGGCCCTATGCGGAAAAGGGCGTGCCGACCCGTACCGAGATCGCCTCGCGGATGGACGCCGCCGCCAATGCCATGGTCGCCGCCGCCACGCCGGTCGATCAGAATGCCGGCTTCCTTCAGAACCTGATGTCGAGCGCTGAATCGCTGGTCAAGGTCCGGCCGATCGGTGCCGTCGAAGGCCCCGGCGCACCGGAAACCGTGGCGCGCATGGAGGCTGCGGTCACGCAGGGCGACTATGCCAAGGCACTCAGCGAATATGACACGCTGCCGGAAGCCGCGAAGGCAGCGGGCGCCGACTTTGCCGGCAAACTGAAGGCGCGCATCGAGGTCGAAACCCAGGTCGACGCGCTGATCTCCGGCGCGATGAAGGCATGAGGGCAACACGATGATCCGCCTGCTCGCCTTCCTCATCGTCGTCTTCGCGCTCGGGCTGGGCTTTGCCTGGCTGGCCGATCGGCCGGGTGACATGGTCGTCACCTTCAACGGCTATCAGTACCAGGTGAGCCTGATGGTGGCGGCGGTTGCCGTCGTCGCTGTCGTCGCCGCGGTGATGATTGTCTGGTGGCTCATCAAGTCGCTGTGGAACAGTCCCTACACCATCTCCCGCTATTTTCGCGTGCGCCGCCGCGACCGTGGCTATCAGGCGCTGTCGACCGGCATGATCGCCGCCGGCGCCGGCGACGGGGCGCTGGCCCGCAAGAAGACCAAGGAAGCGGCCAAGCTGATCCGCTCCGACCAGGAGCCGCTGATCCATCTGCTCGAGGCACAGGCATCGCTGCTCGAAGGCGACCATGAAGGCGCGCGCCAAAAATTCGAGAGCATGCTCGACGATCCCGAAATGCGGCTGCTTGGCCTGCGAGGGCTTTACCTGGAAGCCGAACGACTGGGTGACCGCAACGCCGCCCGGCACTATGCCGGCCGTGCCGCCGCAGTGGCGCCGCAACTGGCCTGGGCGGCCGAATCGACGCTGGAGGAACTGACCGCGCGCGGCGACTGGGATGGCGCGCTGAAACTGGTCGACGCGCAGAAGTCGACGCGGCAGATCGAGCGTGACGCCGCCAACCGCCGCCGCGCGGTGCTGTTGACCGCCAAGGCGCAGTCGCTTGCGGACAGCGATCCCGCGGCTGCCAGGACAGCGGCGATCGAGGCCAACAGATTGCAGCCGGATTTTGCCCCCGCCGCCGTTGCCGCCGCCGCGGCGCTGTTCAGGCAGAACGACGTGCGCAAGGGTTCGAAGATCCTCGAAGCGGCATGGAAGGCCGAGCCGCATCCCGAGATTGCCGAGCTCTACACCCATGCGAGGCCGGGTGACGCCGTGCTCGATCGGCTCAACCGGGCAAAGAAGCTGCAGGAGATGAAGAAGAACCACGCTGAATCGTCAATGACGGTGGCGCGTGCCGCGCTCGACGCGCAGGATTTTTCAACCGCCCGCCGCGAGGCAGAGGCCGCGATCCGGATGGACCGACGCGAGGGCGCCTATCTGCTGCTCGCCGACATCGAGGAGGCCGAGACCGGCGACCAGGGCAAGGTGCGGCAGCTGCTGTCCAAGGCGGTGCGAGCCCCGCGCGATCCGGCCTGGGTCGCCGACGGCGTCGTCTCCGAGCGCTGGGCACCGGTCTCGCCGGTCACCGGCCGGCTCGACGCCTTCGAATGGCGCGCGCCGATGGAGCGGCTTGGCCAGCTGATCGACAGCCACGATGAGCCGGACGCCCCGGCAGTGGCCATCGAGGCGCCGGGCAGGCCGGAAAGGCCGGTCGAGGTGATCGATCACGCCGCACCCGGCGACGAGGCGACGGGCAAAGACGCCGAAAGCCGCGAGGATCATGTCCCCCCGGTCACGGCCGCCGCCTTTGCCGCGGTGCCCGCCGACGCCGAGGCCGTCGAGCCGGCGGAAGAACTGGCGCGGCTGCCGGACGATCCAGGCGTCGATCCGGACGACGAGGCGGAAAAGTCGCCCCGCCGGTTCCGGCTGTTTTGATTTTGGGCAGGCCGTTGGGCCGTTTGGGAATGAATTGATGTTCGAGCGCGTTCTGTCGTTTCTCAGGGATTTACCGGCTGGCTCCGGCAGCCATGCCAGCACGGACGATCCGCGCGTCGCGGCCTCGGCGCTGCTCTATCATGTGATGAATGCCGACGGCGTGCGCCAGGATGTCGAATGGGAGCGGTTCAAGACGGTGCTGGCGCAAAGCTATTCGATCAGCGGTGCCGAACTCGAAGCACTCGCCGCCGCCGGCGAGCGGGCCGACAACGAGGCGATCGACCTCTACGCCTTCACCAGCGTGCTCAAGCGTCACCTCGACGCGGAGGGGCGCAAGGCGTTCATCGGCCTGATGTGGGAGATCGTCTATGCCGATGGCGAGCTGCATGAGCTGGAGGACAACACGGTGTGGCGTGTCGCCGAGCTGATCGGCGTCGAACGCCACGACCGCGTCGAGGCGCGCCGCAAGGCGGCGGCGCACGCGCCGGGCGCCACTGGAACATCCTCGGACGAATAGGATTTTCGCCGTCCCATGCCGCGCCAGACGAGGTCGAAACCAAAAATCCTGATCGTGCTGCATCAGGAGAATTCGAGCCCCGGACGCGTCGGTCACATGCTGCTCGAAGAGGGCTTCGATCTCGACATCCGCCGCCCGCCGCTCGGCGACGCCTTGCCGGAAACGCTGGATGGCCACGCCGGCACGGTCGTCTTCGGCGGTCCGATGAGCGCCAATGACGAGGACGAGTTCGTCCGTCGCGAGACCAACTGGCTGCAGATTCCACTCAGGGAGAACCGGCCACTGCTCGGCATCTGTCTTGGGGCGCAGATGCTGGCCAATCATCTCGGCGGCAAGGTCGAGGGCCATGGCGAAGGGCTGGTCGAGATCGGCTGGTATCCCCTGAAAGCGACCGAGGCCGGCAAGAAACTGATGCACTGGCCAGAGATGGTCTACCAGTTCCATCGTGAAGGCTTTTCGCTGCCGAGCGACGCGACGCTGCTGGCCACGAACGAGACCTATCCCAACCAGGCCTTCCGCTATGGCGATAATGCCTGGGGCATCCAGTTCCACGGCGAACTGACCCGAGTGATGATGCAGCGCTGGGTGGTGCGCGGCGCCCATCGCTTCGAGCTGCCCGGTGCGCAGCCCGGCCGCGACCATCTCGGCGGCCGGCTGATCTGGGACATGCATTTGAAGCGCTGGCTCGACGAGTTTTTGCGCGCGATTTTTGGCGAGCCAGTGGCGCGTTAGTGCCGGGCCGGTGCTCTGAATCGCCGGCTTCTGACAACCGACTTTCGGAGCCTAAAAACTAGTCCGAAAACGTTACGCTCACGCCGCGCTGCCGAAAATAAGCCTGCATCAACTTGCGGCCCGAGCGGTTGCTCTGCGCCAATTTGGCAGGATCGAACACCGCCTGTTTTATCCCCTCTCGCGCCAGCGCTGCCTTGAGCGTCGCGATATGGGCGTCGATGTCGGCATTGTCCGCCCTGAGCGACGCGTAGATATTTTCGGTCGCTTCGGCCACGGTCGGTTCGCTCACTTGTGTCGTCCTTTGGTTGGTTCGGCGGCGGCTTAGCATAGATTCGCTGCCCCGTCAGTTTCGTCCTTTGAGGTGCCTCACCTTGCGCAGCGCCGGGAACAGATAGGCCCACAGGCCGGCAACCGCGACGGCGCCGATGCCGCCGATGACCACCGCCGGAACCGTGCCGATCAGCGCCGCCATGGTGCCGGCGCGAAATTCGCCGACCTCGTTGGAGGCGCCGACGAAGACCTGATTGACGGCGTTGACGCGGCCGCGCACCTCGTCGGGCGTCCACAGCTGGATCAGCGTCTCCCTGATGTAGACACTGAACATGTCGGTGGCTCCGAGCAGGGCAAGTGCTACGATCGAGAGCCAGGTGAGCGTCGACAGGCCGAACAGCACGGTGCAGGCGCCGAACGCCGCCACGAAACTCAGCATGATCTTGCCAGCACGGTCGCGGATCGGATGGCCCGCAAGCCAGACGGCGACGCAGATGGCGCCGATCCCCGGTGCCGAGCGCAGCAAGCCGAGGCCCCAAGGTCCAAGCTGCAGAATGTCACGCGCATAGACCGGCAGCAGCGCCGAGGCGCCGGACAGAAGCACGGCGAAGAGGTCGAGCGAGATGGCGCCAAGCACGATCTTCTCGCTCCAGATGTAGCGGAAGCCGGCAAACAGCGTCTCCATCGTCGGCTTGTCGGTGGCGGTCTGTTGCGCGGGCTTGGGAATGGTGAAGATCAGCAACGCGGCGGCGAGCATCAGGACTGCGGCCGTCGCATAGGCCACTTCCGCGGACACGCCATAGAGCAAGCCGCCGGCGACAGGCCCGACAATCGTCGCGGTCTGCCAGGCGGAGGAGTTCCAGGCGATGGCGTTGGCGAAATCGCGCTGCGGCACGAGATTGGCGAACAGGGAGGACGAAGCCGGCCCGTAGAAGGCGCGGGCAATGCCGAACATGACCAGCACGGCGAAGATCGGCAGCGGGGTCGTAAGGCCGCGCAGGGTCAGAAACAGCAGAGCCAGCGCGCAGGCGCCTTCGACCAAGGTCGCCAAGGTCATGATCAGCCGGCGGCCGAAACGGTCGGCGACGACACCTGTAACCAGCACCAGAAGCAGCGACGGCAGGAATTGGACGATGCCTACAATGCCAAGATCGAACGGATCGCGCGTCAGATCATAGACCTGCCAGCCGACGGCCACCGAAACGATCATGGTCGCGAAAGTGGTGAGAAAGCGCGCCGTCCAGTAGCTGAGGAAGGCTCTGTGCCGGAAAGCGGCATAGCGCTGCTCCGGCAAGGTTTGTTCTGGTATCATGAAGTGAGGCCCCGTTGCGGTGGGCATCGGCTCGCGGGGCACTTCCCGAATGGGCGCTGTTCGACCAATGGAACTTGGTAAAGTTCGGGGCGGATATGCTTTAAAATCAGATCCGGATCAAGGGACTTTCGATCCGCACCACCGATAGCACGCGGAATTTACTGCCGCAGCGCAGCTGAAATCGCGTCCAGCCCGCCTTTCAACTCGGCCTCCGTCGGCCAGCCGAAGCCGACGCGGAAGAAGCGCTTTTCCATTTCGAACCAGTGGCCGGGCCCGACATAGGTGCCGTGATCTTCCAGCAGCCTGACATAGAAGCGGTCGAGGTCGAAACCGGGCTCGACATCGAGGCGCGGGAAGCCGACGACACCGCCTTCGGGCCGCACCCAGTCGACCAGCGGCTCGCGGTCGATCCAGGCCTGGACGATGTCCCGGCGCCTGGCCATTTCGGGCAGCAGCTTTGCCAGGAAAGCGTCCCGGCCTTCCAGCATGCCGCGCGCTATGCCTTCGTCGATGACGCTGCCGCAGATGCCGATCTGCTCCTTGGCGGCCAGAAATGTCTCCTGAAGGGCCGCATCCCTAGTGATCAGCCAGCCGATGCGGATGCCGGGAATGCCGAAGGCTTTCGACAGCGACGAGACGCTGATGGCTTTTTTGCTCAGCGAGGCCGCCAAAGGCAGGCGCCTGCCATAGGAGAGATCGCGATAGGTTTCGTCGACCAGCAGATGGCAGCCGCTGGCCTCGGCGAGCGCGACCAGCGCGTCCAATTCGGCACGGCTCATCATGGTGCCGGTCGGATTGTGCGGGCAAGTAACGCTGATCAGCTTCGTGTTCGGCCGCATCGCGGCCCTGACGCGCTCGACGTCGATGGCGAAGCCTTCGTCGAAGGCGAGGTCGACAAAGCTAATGGCGCAGCCGATCGCCCGCGGTGTTTCGATGTTGGTGGCGTAGTTGGGCCTGATGACGACGAGGTGATCGCTGGCCGAGAGCAGCGAGGTGGAGATGATGAACAACGCGCCGGCCGCACCGGCCGTGACCAGCACGTCGTCGGGTGCGATGCCGGCATCCTGCGCGGCGATCAGCGCGCGCAACTCCCTGTCGCCGCGATGCTCGCCATAGAAGAGGGTCAGATCAGGCAGCGAGAGGCCGATGTCGGAGAGTTTCTGATCGGCGATCGAACTTTCGGAGAGGTTGTAACGGATGCGGTCGTAACCGTACTCCTCCGGCGCTTCTTTCTCGATCACCATCCTGGTGTAATTCATGGCTTCCCCCAGATCGTCTTGTCCCAGGTTATCCAAGCCACAAAAGCACGAAGCCTGCCAAGGCGAATTCGCCGGCAGGCTTCTATTCCAGTCGTCCTAACAATTGGCTCAGCGTCCAAATAGCCTCAGGCCGGGACTTTGGCCTTCCGGCCCTTGCCTTTGACGGGGGCGACCACGGCGGCCTTGCGGCCGAGGCCGATCGACTTCGCCAGTTCGGAGCGCGAAGCCGCGTAGTTGGGGGCAACCATCGGATAGTCGGAAGGCAGGCCCCATTTGGCGCGATAGGCGTCCGGCGTCAGGCCGAAATGGACGCCGAGATGACGCTTCAGCGATTTGAATTTCTTGCCGTCCTCGAGGCAGATGATGAAATCCGGCGTCACCGACTTCTTCGGGTTGACGGCCGGGACCAGCGGTGCCGCCACCGGGGCGACCGGCTGGCCGAGCCCGCTGATCGAGGCGCTGACGCTGGCGATCAGCTCGGGAAGGCCGGACGCAGGCAGGCGATTCTTCTCGACATAGGCCGATACGATATGGGCCGTCAGCTCGAGAAGGTCGAGGGTCTTGCTGGCGTGGCTGTTTTCGTCGGTCAATCTATTTCCTCCATCCATGGCGCATAACCTCGAAAATGGGACCGTTTTCAAAAAGGATGATGCGCAAAATTAAAGTGGGTCGTCTTCGTGCGTCGCGCGCGACGCGATGTAGTGGGGCTGACTTCCTAGTCGGCAAATCTGCGCAATGCAATCTATCGCCGCGACATAACACGGCATTTTGAACAACTATACTAAGCTGTAACAATATCAGACGATCAGGGCCTTGTCGCGCCACAGACGAAATCCGCCTTCGAAGGCGCGTGTGTTGTCACCGCGCCTGGAGTCGGGGGGCAATTCGTCTAGCTTGTCGACATTGCCGCCGCCGATGACGGCATAGTCTGGCTGCAGGGCGGCGCGCAGCCGGTTGACGACGTCGAAGACATGACCGCGCCACTTCTTCTTGCCGCGCTTTACGAGGCCACGTTCACCGACATAGTCCTCGAAACTCTGGCCTTTTCTGTAGGGAAGGTGGGCGAGTTCCATCGGCTGGCCGACATTGTCGAGGACCATCGCGGCACCGAGGCCGGTTCCGAGGCCGAGGAACAGCATGCGCCCGCCCTCATAGCTGCCGAGGGCCTGCATCAGCGCGTCATTGACCACCTTGACCGGCTTGCCGAACTCAGCGGTGAAATCGAAGCCGGCCCAGCCCTTGCCGAGATTCATGGGATCGAGCACCGGCTTGTTTTGACGCACGGGGCCCGGATACCCCATCGAAATGACGTCATAGGACAGGCCGTCGGCGAGCTTCTTCACCTTGTCGATCATCTGCCTTGGCGTCAGGTCAGGCCCGGAATCGGTCCGGCGCTCGGTGCCACCGTCGCTGGTCAGGATCTTGACGTGCGACCCGCCAATATCGATCGAAAGGACTACCTGCCCGGTGTCCGACGCAGCCTTCTTGACCACCTTGGCCATCTCGTCCCCTCCACTCATGCGACCGGGTCGATCCAGCCATTGGGCGGCCCGAAGCCGGCCATGGCGTCCGCTGGCCCCCACGTCCTCGGTTCGTAAAGATGCGGCGGCGTGGTGTCGCCGAGCACCGGACCGACGATGCGCCAGGCGAGTTCGGCGGCGTCCTGGCGGGTGAAGAGCTGGCCGTTGCCGTTCATGGCGTCGCCGATCAGCCGTTCATAGGGCGGCATGTCGCCCTTGGAATCGTCGAGCGCGGTGAGTTCCACCTGCTCGCCGATCATGTCGTCGCCGGGCGCCTTGCGCTGGGCGCCGATGGCGATCATCACCTGCGGGTCGATGCGGAAGCGGACGTAATTCTGGTCGGCGGGCTTGATCGGGTCGAAGACGTCGAGCGGCGGCCGTTTCAGCCGCACCACCACCTCGGTGACATGCACCGGCATGTTCTTGCCGGCGCGGATGAAGAACGGCACGTCCTGCCAGCGCCAGGTGTCGACGAAAAAGCGCACCGCCGCGAAGGTCTCCACCGGCGAGTTCGGCGCCACGCCGGGCTCGGCGAGATAGCCGGTGAACTGGCCGCGCACGACATCGTCTTTCGTCAATGTCCGGATGGCGCGCAACACCTGCACCTTCTCGTCGATCAGGTCGTCGGCGGAGCGGCCGACGGGCGGCTCCATGGCCAGGAGCAGCAGGATGTTGAGCAGATGGTTCTCGATGACGTCGCGGATGGCGCCGACATCGTCATAGAACCGCCCGCGCCCCTCGACGCCGAAATCCTCGGCCATGGTGATCTGCACGCTCTCGACGTAATTGCGGTTCCAGATCGGCTCCAGCAGGGAGTTGGCGAAGCGGAAATAGAGCAGGTTCTGGATCGCCTCCTTGCCGAGATAATGGTCGATGCGGAAGATCGACTGCTCGTCGAACACCAGGTGCAGCACTCGGTTCAGCCAGCGCGCCGACTGGAGATCGTGGCCGAACGGCTTTTCGACCATCAGTCGCGCGCCATGCGCTGTGCCGGATTGCTCCAGCCCTTGCACGACGGTCTCGAACATGGACGGCGGCACCGCCATGTAATGCAGCGGCCGCTGGGCGCTGCCGAGTGCCGTCTTCAGCTTCTCGAAGGTCGTGGGATCGCGATAGTCGCCGCTGACATAGCGCAGCAGCGACGCGAACTTGGCGAAGACCTTCTCATCGACGGCGCCCAGGGCATGGACGATGCCGTCGCGGGCGCGGTCCTGCAACTGCTTCAAATCCCAGGCGTCGAAGGCGACGCCGATCACCGGTTCGGTGAGCGTGCCCTTGGCGACCATCTGGTAAAGCGCTGGAAATATCTTCTTGTGGGCGAGGTCGCCGGTCGCTCCGAAGAGCACCAGCGTATCGGACCGTTCCTGGCTCATGCGTGCGTCTCCCCTGTCGCCGTCACTTGCCGCCCTTCGGCTTTTCGATGTGCCCGCCAAAGGCATAGCGCATGGCAGACAACAGCTTGTCGGCGAATTCGGATTCGCCTTGCGAGGAGAAGCGGTCGAACAGGGCCGACGACAGCACCGGTGCCGGCACGCCGGTGTCGATCGCCGCCTTCAGCGTCCAGCGGCCCTCGCCGGAATCCGAGACCCGGCCGCCGAATTGCGCCAGACCCGGATCGCTCTTCAGCGCACCGGCGGTGAGATCGAGCAGCCAGGAGCCGATGACGCTGCCATGCCGCCACACCTCGGCCACCTGCGGAAGGTCGATGTCGAACTGGTAGTATTGCGGGTTTTCCAGCGGGCTTGTCTCGGCGTCCGCCGTCCGCTGCCGTTTGCCGGCATTGGCCGACTTCAGGATGTTCATGCCTTCGGCATAGGCGGCCATGACGCCGTATTCGATGCCGTTGTGCACCATCTTAACGAAATGGCCGGCGCCGCTCGGTCCGCAATGCAGGTAGCCATAGGGCGCGGTGCCGGCGGTCTTGTCCGGGGTGGGCGCGCCGGCATCAGCGCCAGGCGCCAGCGTGGCAAAGACCGAATCGAGGTGCTGCACCGCCACGTCGGGACCGCCGATCATCAGGCAGTAGCCGCGCTCCAGCCCCCAGACGCCGCCACTGGTGCCGACATCGACAAGATGCATGCCCTTGGTGGCCAGTTTCGCGGCCTGGTCGACGGCGTCGTGATAGTAGGAATTGCCGCCGTCGATGACGATGTCGCCGGGCTCCATCAGCGCCGCGACCTGATCGATGATCCTGCCGGTGATCGCCGCCGGCAGCATCAGCCAGACACAGCGCGGCTTGGCCAGCTTGCCGACGAATTCCTCCAGGGATGCCGCCCCCAAGGCGCCGTCGCTCACAAGCGCCGCGACGCTGGCCGGGTTGATGTCATAGACGACGCATTCGTGGCCGTCGCGCATCAGCCGCCGCACCATGTTGGCGCCCATCCGGCCCAGTCCCATCATTCCGATCTGCATGGTTTCGTCCCTGTTTCCTAGAGATTTTCTGGGGTTGTCGAGGAAGGATCTACTGGCTGTCCTGCGCGCCTGACATGATGGAGAAGTCGACATTCTCCCAATCGCCGGTTCCGGGCCAGAAAAAAGTGAAGATCAGCGTGCTTCCGTTGGGGAGGCTGGCCGTGGGCAGATCGACAAGATGAAGGCCGAAAGCGTTTTCCGCTGTCCGGCTGTCGTGGGCGGTTGCCCAATTGTCCGTGCTCCAGTGGATGGTGGCCGCCGTCAGCAGCTCGACGCGCAATGTCTTGCCCTCGGGCAGTGCGCGGATCTTGTTGTTGAAGCGCCATGCCCTGAACGACGATACGGTCTTGTCCTGGATGTAGCGCTTCACGCCTTGCGGCGGCATGTCGAAGACGGCGCCGTCGCGTAGCGAGCGCACCAGCTTGATGTGTTCGGAATGCGCCCAGACCAGTGGCATGGCGCTGCCCGATGGCTTGCCATGCAGCAGCTCGCGCTCGGGAATATCGGCGCCGTCCCACACCTGTTCGGGCAGCAGGCCGCCAGGCCCGGCCGACCGCTCCAGCGCATCGAGCAAGCTGGACGCCTTGTCCTTGCGCCCGGCGGCCAGCTCGTAATGCGCCCTTTCGCCGGCCAGCAGGGGCCACGGCCGGCCCTGGCCGGTGCCGTCGAAGGGCGCGCCATCCTCATGCTCGCCATAGCCGTCGCTGTTATAGCGGTACCAGAGCGGCCCTTGTGGCAGTTCGCAGCGCAGCTGCGCGTCGATGACCTTGACGGTGTCGACGATGCGCGGATCGTCGGTGGCCCTCAGGCCAAAGCGCACCAGGGCCAGCGCGTCCGGGCTGACGATTTCCTCGGCCGGTCGGTCGGTGTCGCCTGGTGGCCGGTTCTTGATCAGCACATAGCCGTCCTTCGGCGAGCCGGCTTCGGGGTCGTCTGGCGGCGCAATGCGGACGTAATAGCCGCCGACCCCGACGGCCTTGCAGATGGCGGTGCCGGTGACATAGGTCCAGCGTTCGACCTGGTCGTTCCAGCAGTCGGCGGTTTCGCGCAGGTAGGCCGCCTCCGCCGCTTTGCCGCAGGCGTCGAGCAGGTCGGCGCCGGCAAGCAGTGCCGCGATCTCGACGGCCAGCGTGAACGGGCTGTAGCCGGCGTCTTCTTCCCAGCGGTCCTCGCCGGTGACCGGACCATTGCGCACGACATAGGAGGCGGCGCGCTCGATCATCGGCAGGAAGGCCTTCAGCCTGGCATGCGGCAAGTGGCCAGCGCGATGCAGGGCATCCGCCAGCAGCAAGGGAAAGGCGCATTCGTCCATCTGAATGCCCGGCCAATAGGCCGTGCCGTCGAGCCAGGCGTTCTGCGGCCAATGGCCGTTCGGCTGCTGGATGGAGCGGAGATATTCCAGGATCCGCAGTGCCGAGGCGGCATCGCCGGCGGCGAGAAAGCCGCCCGCTGTTTCGACCAGGTCGCGTGGCCAGACAAGATGGTAGCCGCCGAGATCATCGTCGCCTTTGTTGAACCCCCATGGGATCGACAGGCTGGCCACCGCCGCGCCGGGCATTGCCGACGACCGGTGGGTTGCCAGCACCGCGGTGGAGACGCGGTAGCTGTTCACTCCGGGGACCGCGTGGCGGTCCAGTGGCAGCAGCCCCGCCTGCCATTCGCGCCATTGTTCGACGTAGGATTTTGCCGCCGGTTCAAAACCCCGCTTCAGGCTGGCGAAGGCGTTTTCGGCGGCTTCGTCCGGTGTCGTCCCAAAACCCAGCGCCAGCACGGTTTTTGTGTTGGCGGCGGTGAAGCCGATCTCGCCGGTCAGCGCGACATTGCCGTCCTCGGCACGCCGGCAAGCCGTATCGAGCTTGCCGGTATTGTCGAGTTGCTGCCAGCCGTCGGAGAAGCCGACATAGCCGGCCGAGCAATCCCGCCAGGGCAGGGACGAGGCCAGCGCCAGGCAGGTGCCGCGCCCCGAGGCAAACAGGACAGGCTTTCCCTGGTACTCGCCGACCCAGGCGGTGTTGCCCATGCCGGCATTGACCAGATGCGGCGCCAGAAGCGCGTAGACGCGGTAATCGGCCGCGGAGCCCTTGAGCGGGCTGAAGGTGATTTCCTGCAGCAAGGTCGGACGCGCCGGATCGGCCACGATGCGCTTCTCGATCCAGTAGGCGCCGTCGTCGGCTGTATTGACCAGCCTGTAGGCGGGCACGCCGTCCTCGAACGGCTCGATGCCGTGCGAGGCATCGCGCTTCTCCTCGGAGAAATAGCCATCCATGCCGGTGACGATCAGGCCGAGGTCGCGCGTGCAGGCGCTGTCGACGCGCGGATAGTACACCTCGTTCAGGATGCCGTGGCTGATGGTGAACCAGACGCGGCTGGACGGCGAAAGCGCCGAGCCGGCTCCGCTCTTGGCGCTAGAGGTCCAGCGCGCGGGAATTCCCGGTGCGCCCGGCGGCACAGTCGGCGTCACTGCCATGCTTGTTCGCTCTCCTGGCCCGCATGCCTAGCCATCAAACGAAGCCATTTCAATCAGCGCACCGCAAGTTGATCGCCGGCGCACATCGGATTGCAGTTGACAGCCCGCCGGCCTTCTGCACTTTTGTCTGACAATAGATAAAAAACAGGATCTCAATCGCGAAATTCGTCGACAATCAAACTGATCAGCAACTCTCGGGAGGAGTATCACATGAAGAAACTATTGGTTCTCAGCACGCTTGCGGCGGTGCTCGCGGCCGGTACGGCTTTTGCCGACACCAGCGGCAAGAAGATCGCGTTCTCCAACAATTATGCCGGCAATTCGTGGCGGCAGGCGATGCTCGACAGCTATGGCATCGTCACCAAGAAGGCCGTCGACGACAAGATCGTCGGCGCGGCCGATGTCTTCACCACCGCCGACAAGGAGGTGCCGACCCAGGCCGCCCAGGTGCAGAACCTGATCCTGCAGGGCTATGACGCCATCGTCATCAACGCCGCCTCGCCGGATGCGCTCAACGGCGCCATCAAGCAGGCCTGCGATGCCGGCATCACCGTCGTCTCCTTCGACGGCACCGTCACCGAGCCCTGCGCCTACCGCGTCGTCGTCGACTTCAAGGACATGGGCAAGCAGGAAGTCGAGCAGATGGCCAAGTTCCAGCCCAAGGGCGGCAATCTGCTTGAAATCCGGGGGCTTGCCGGCACCTCGATCGACGATGCCATCCATGCAGGCATCCTCGAAGGCGTGGCCGCGCATCCCGAATTCAAGATCGTCGGTTCTGTCACCGGCGACTGGGACCAGACCACGGCTCAGAAAGCGGTGGCGACCATCCTGCCGTCGCTACCCGACGTCGTCGGCATCGTCGACCAGGGCGGTGACGGCTATGGCGCCGCGCAAGCCTTCGCCGCCGCCGGCAAGCCGCGCCCGACCATCATCATGGGCAACCGGCAAGATGAATTGAAGTGGTGGAAGGAACAGAAGGACAAGGACGGCTACCAGACCTGGTCGGCTTCGATCGCGCCGGGCGTATCGACGCTCGCCTTCTGGGTGGCGCAGCAGGTGCTCGATGGCCGCAAGGACATTCCGCACGATCTGCTGGTGCCGTATCTGGCCTTCACCCAGGACGATTTCGAGGCGGCCCTGCCCAAGATCAAGGAGGGCGGTGTCGCCACCCACGAATACACGCAGGAAGATGCCATCGCGGCGATCAAAGCCAATATCAAGTGAAAGTCGCAGACGCGTTGCCGCGGGCATCACCGAGCGGATATCGTTGAGCATGGCTGCAGGCGACACGGACATCATCAGACTGGGCGGCGCCGAAAACCAATTCGGCGCCGCCAGTGTTGATATCGTAAGACTTGACGGTGCCGAAAAGCATTTTGGCGCCGTCAGGGCGCTGGGCGGGGTGGATTTCCATGTCGGGCCCGGCGAATGCGTCGGCCTCGTCGGCCATAACGGCGCCGGCAAGTCGACGCTGATGCACATGGTGGCCGGGACCTCGACGCCCGACAGCGGCACGATCACCGTGCATGGCGGCATCGAGGACAACTACTCGGTGTCGCGGGCGCAGCAGCTCGGCATACGCTGCGTGTTCCAGGAACTGTCGCTGTGCCCCAATCTCAGCGTCGCCGAAAACACGCGCATCAACCATGCTTCGCTCACCGGCTTCGGCTGGCGGCGCAAGGCGGCAGAGCTGATCGCCGCCAAGCTGGACGAAATTTTTCCGGACCATGGCATCTCGGCCTGGGACATTGTCGGCGATCTGTCGATCGGCCGGCGCCAGATGGTCGAGGTGGCGCGTGCCTTCACCGTGACGCAGGACCGGCTCGACCTGGTCATCCTCGACGAACCGACCTCGTCGCTCGACGCGCACACATCAGGCCAGTTGCTGGCCTTCGTGCGCCGCTTCGTCGCTGGTGGCAAAAGCTGCATCCTGATCTCGCACGTGCTGGGCGAGGTGCTGCGGAACGCCGACCGGATCGTGGTGATGCGCGACGGCAAGGTGGTGGCGTCGGACGCGGCTGGTGCCTTTGATCGCGACCGGCTGGTAGCCGTGATGGGCGGAGCCGAGGCGCGTGCGAAGACCGCCGCGCAGGCCGCCGCCGCCAAGACAGGCGCCAATCCGCTGCGCGTGCGGGCGCGGCCGGCCGGACAGGCGGATGACAAGGACCTCGTCGCGCGCGCGGGCGAGATCATCGGCCTTGCCGGCCTGGCCGGTCACGGACAGACCGACTTGCTGCTGCGCATCTTTGATGCCGCCGCACGCGCCAAGACCGGCATCGAGGTGACGGCGCCGGTGGCCCTGGTGGCAGGCGACCGCCAGTCCGATGGCATTTTCCCGCAATGGTCGATTGCCGAAAACATCGGCATCCGCTCGCTGGCGCGCTTGCGCAACGGGCTGTTGATTTCACCCCAGCGTGAGGCCGAATTGGCCGCGTTCTGGCAGAAGAAGATCGGCATCCGCACGCCTGACATGAACAACAATATTTTCTCGCTGTCGGGCGGCAACCAGCA
Organism: Mesorhizobium sp. B2-3-14; assembly: GCF_006442175.1. Taxonomy (NCBI): domain Bacteria; kingdom Pseudomonadati; phylum Pseudomonadota; class Alphaproteobacteria; order Hyphomicrobiales; family Phyllobacteriaceae; genus Mesorhizobium; species Mesorhizobium sp. B2-3-14. The sequence continues at coordinate 256,371 of NZ_VFVP01000008.1, forward strand.
GAAAGCGCTGTTCGCCAGGGCGCTCGGCTCCGATGCCCAGATCGTGCTGATGGACGACCCGATGCGCGGCGTCGACATCGGTACCAAGCTGGAGGTCTACGATCTCGTGCGCGAGGAGGCGGGCCGCGGACGCACCTTCCTCTGGTACACGACCGAAACCGAAGAGCTCGACAATTGCGACCACATCTATGTCTTCAAGAACGGCCGCATCGTCGCCAATCTGACGCGCGACGAGCTGACCGAAGAGAAGATCATCCAGTCCTCCTTCGGCGATGCGGCCTGAGATGACGGCGACGCCAATCGACAATGGCTTCAAGGGATCGGCGGCACGCAATGCGGCGGCGCGGGCGCGGCTGTTGCGCGGCCTGCTGCCCGCGCTATCGCTGGCGCTGGTGTTGCTCGCGATCGCCTGGCTCAATCCGCGCGCCATCAGCTATTTCGGCTTCAGCCTGATGTTGAATCTGGCGATTCCGATCGCGCTGGCGACGATCGCGCAGATGTTCGTCATCGCCGGCAACGAGCTTGATCTCTCGATCGGCACCTTTGTCGGTTTTGTCGGTTGCGTCACCGCGACCTGGCTGAAGGATGCGCCGCTCGTTGGAGTCCTTATTCTCGCCGGATCGATCGGCATCTATGCGCTGCTCGGCGCGCTGATCCATCTGCGCAACCTGCCCTCCATCGTGGTGACGCTCGGCATGAGCTTCGTCTGGCAGGGCCTCGCCATTCTCGTCCTGCCAAAACCGGGCGGCAAGGCGCCGGACTGGCTGCTGGCGATCATGTCGTTCAAGCCGCCTTTCATTCCGTTTCCGATCATCGCCGCGCTGCTGATCGCGGCGGTCGTGCATTTCGGCCTGATGCGTACCTCCTATGGGGTGATCCTGCGCGGCTCGGGCGGCAATCCGGCGGCGCTCAAGCGCGCCGGCTGGTCGCTGCTCAAGACCAAGATCGTGCTGTTTGCGCTGGCCGGCCTGTTCGGCGTGCTGTCGGGCATGGCGCTGATCGGCATCACCACCTCGGCTGACGCCAATATCGGCAATGGTTACACGCTGCTGGCCATCGCCGGCGTCATCCTCGGCGGCGGCGAGTTCGTCGGCGGCCGGGTCTCGCCGATCGGCGCCGTCATCGGCGCGCTGACGCTGGCGCTGGCCGCCTCGCCGCTGCTCACCTTCATGCACATTCCGCCCGACTGGCAGGTGGCCGCCAACGGCGCCATCCTGATCATCGTGCTTGCGGCGCGGGTGCTGATCAGCCGCAAGGAGAGGTGAGCGATGGCTTCGCTGAAAACCCTGCTCACAAAACCCTGGATCTGGTCGTTTGTCGGTGCGCTGCTGGTGTGGCTGGCGACGATCGCCTTCACCGGGGGCTATGGCGGCGGCGGCATGGTCACGGCGGCATTGTCGCTTGCCGTGTTCACCGTCATCGTCGGTGTCGGCCAGATGTTCGTCATCACGCTCGGACCCGGCAATGTCGACCTGTCGCTGCCGGCCAATATCGGCCTCGCCAGCGCGGTCGCCATGAAGGTGATGGGCGGCAGCGATGCCATGATCCTGGTCGGATTGCTGGCGGCGCTCGCCTGTGGCGCAGCGATCGGCGCCATCAACTATCTCTTGATCTGGGCGCTGCGCATTCCGCCGATCATCGCCACGCTGTCGGCGAGCTTCATCATCCAGTCGGTCGACATCAGCTATGGGCGCGGACTGCAGATCAAGCCGCCGCCTGGCTTCGCCGATTTCACCAACTGGCAGGTGCTGGGCGTGCCCGTGCTGGCGATCCTCACCGTGCTGTTCACCATCGGTGCGGCCATCGCCTTACAGCGCATGATCTATGGCCGCTCGGTGCTGGCTATCGGCCAGAACATCCGCGCCGCCTGGCTCGCCGGCGTCAATGTCGGGCGCATCCGTTTTCTCACCTATACGCTGTCGGGCGCGCTCGGCGGCATCGATGGCGCGCTGCTCGCCGGTTATTTCCGCGGCGCCAATGTCGACATCGGCAACGAATACCTGCTCGCTTCGATCGCCGTGGTCGTCATCGGCGGCACGTCGGTGGCGGGCGGCAAGGCGAATGTGCCGGGCGTCTGGGGCGCGGCGCTGTTCCTAGTGCTGCTGCTCACCATGCTCAACACATTCGGCGTCAGCGCCGGGGTGCGTCTCCTGCTGACCGGGCTTATCATCGTAGGGGTGATTACGGCTGCGGGCGGCGAGAAGGCGGTGCGATGACCGCAACGTCTCCGGCGCGACCGCAGCCTATCCGCCAACCATTGGACCAGCCGGTTCCCATTCGCGGCGTGGCCTTGTAAACCGGTCCCCGATCTCAGTCGGTCATGGGAGGCCCCCACTTGTCCAGTTCTGTCAGCGTCGCGAACGAGGGTGGCGTCGCCATCCTCACCATCGACAATCCGCCGGTAAACGCGCTGAGTTTCCACGTCCGCGAACCGCTGATGCAGGCTCTGGTCGCTTTGCGCGATGACGCATCGGTCGCCGCCATCGTCATTGCTTGCGCCGGTCGGACCTTCGTTGCCGGTGCCGACATCACCGAATTCGGCAAGCCGATGCGACAGCCGGAATTGCGTTCCATCGTGGCGGTGCTGGAAGCCATTGCCAAGCCGACGGTCGCCGCCATCCACGGTACCGCGCTCGGCGGTGGGCTGGAATTGGCGCTCGGCTGCCATTTCCGGGTTGCCGATCAAGGCGCCAGGCTCGGCCTGCCCGAGGTGAAGCTCGGCATCCTGCCCGGTGGCGGCGGCACGGTACGGCTGCCGCGCCTAGTTGGCGCCGCCAAGGCATTGAAGATGATCGTTTCCGGTGCACCGATCGGTGCCGATGAGGCTTACGGCGCCGGCCTGGTGGATGCCGTTTTCGAAGGCGACCTGACCACCCACGCAGTGAATTTCGCCCGCGAAATGGCCCGCAAGGGCGGTCCGTTCTCGCCGGTGCGCGACCGCGACGACGTCCTGAAGGAGACCGACCTTGCCGCCTTCGATGCCGAGGCCGCGGATTCTTCCAGGAAGGCGCGTGGCCTCGAAGCGCCAATTGCCTGTGCGCAGGCGGTGCGCAATGCCGTCACGCTGCCCTTCGACGAGGCGCTGGCGGAGGAGCGGGCGCTGTTCGTCAAGCTTGTCGCCAGCGACCAGTCGCGCGCCCAACGGCATCTGTTTTTCGCCGAACGCGAGGCGGCCAAGCTTCCCGGCAAGGACGTCGTCAAGCGCAGGATCGCCCGCGTCGGCGTCATCGGCGCCGGCACGATGGGCGGCGGCATTGCCATGGCCTTCGCCAATGGCGGCTTTCCCGTCACCTTGCTGGAAACCAGCCAGGAGGCGCTGCGGCGCGGGCTGGCGACGATCGAGAAGAATTACACCGTCTCGGTTGCACGCGGCTCCTTGAGCGAGGATGCCAAGCGGCAGCGGCTCGCCCAGTTCAAAGGCACGATAGATCATGCCGATCTCGCCGAGTGCGACCTGATCGTCGAGGCGGCGTTCGAGGACATGGCGGTCAAGAAAGAAATCTTCGGGAAGCTCGACGCGGTGGCGAGGCCGGGCGCCATCCTCGCCACCAACACCTCTTATCTCGACATCGACGAAATCGCCGCCTCGACCTCGCGGCCGCAGGATGTGCTCGGCCTGCATTTCTTCTCGCCGGCCAACGTCATGAAGCTGCTGGAGATCGTGCGCGCCGAAAAAACGGCGCCCGATGCGCTGGCGACCGTGATTGACCTTGCGCGCCGGATCGGCAAGGTGGCTGTCGTCGTCGGCGTCTGTCACGGCTTCGTCGGCAACCGTATGCTGGCCGCGCGCGGCTCGGAATCCGAGGCGCTGCTGCTCGAAGGCGCGACCCCCAGCCAGATCGACAAGGCGTTCACCGATTTCGGCTGGCCGATGGGTCCGTTCCAGATGGGCGACCTTGCCGGCCTCGACATCGGCTGGCGCAACCGCAAGGCGCGGGGCCTGACGGCCGTCATCGCCGACACGCTGTGCGAACAGGGGCGCTTCGGCCAGAAAACCGGCCGTGGCTTCTATCTCTACGAGAACGGTTCGCGCACGCCGGTGCCCGATCCCGAGGTCGAGGCGCTGATCCGCGACAAGGCGGCGGAAAAGGGCATCGTGCCGCGCACGATAGACGCCGACGAAATCATCGAGCGCACACTCTATCCCCTGGTCAACGAAGGCGCGAAGATTCTGGAGGAGGGAATCGCGGCCCGTGCGTCCGACATCGATGTCGTCTGGGTCAATGGCTACGGCTTTCCCATCGGCAAGGGCGGCCCGATGTTCTGGGCCGGCCTCGAAGGCGCGGCCAGGATCGTCGGGCGACTCAGGTATTGGCATGAGCGGACGGGCAAGGATGTTTTCAAACCGGCGCCCTTGCTCGAGCGGATGGCCAAAACCGACTCGTGGGAAGCCTGACCCGGGGTAGTCAGCGGCCTGCGGGAATCACCGGATCCGCGCGTCGATGATCTCGACGAAGCGGGCGAAAAGGCCGGCCTGCGACTTGATGTTGAGCTTGCGGTAGATGTTGCGGCGATGGACCTTCACGGTTCCCGGCACGATGCGCATGGCCCTGGCGATCGATTCCGTCGAATGGCCCTGCAGCACCAGGTCGACGACGTGTTTTTCGCGCGGCGTCAGCGACAGGCTTTTCCAGATATGGGCGCGGTCGAACTCGTTGACCTCGGTGATTTCCTCGTCCTGCTTCGTCTCGGCCGGTTCGTCGGCGGGAAGAGTTGGCCAGCGCAGCCTGGTGAAGCTGATCACCGTCGGCGCCATGTCGCGCAGCAGCCTGGCATCGGCGGTGCCGAACGGACCGGAAGCGCTGAGCCGCATCAGCGACAGCACCAGCGCGTCCTTGCCCGGCAGCGGCACGAAGAAGCCGACTTCCTCGGCCAGCCTGGTCTGGCTGTAATAGGAGCGAAAATATTCGCTGGCGTAGAAGCGATCAGGAGCCAGTTCGCGCATGCGCCAGAACCCTTCCTTGCGCTCGACCGCCGCGTGATGGAAGGGGTCGAGCAGATAGGGGCCTTCCTGATAGAGCGCGACGAAGACGTGGCTTTCGGCCGGCGTGAAGGTCTCGAACAGCAGTGGCGGGCGCGCGGCACCCCGATAGCCGAAGATCACGCAATGGTCGAAGCCGACATGCTGCCGCAGCCAATCGACCATCGCTTGGCCGAAGAGATCGCCGCTCGTCTCCCGCGTCGCCGCGACAAGCGTCGCGAGCCGGCTGTATTCGTCGCTGCGGGAAGCGCTCAATCCAATACCCCCTTAAACGGGAAAATAGATCAGATATACCACCTGCGAGGTATATACTAGCTGCCATTAGCTCTGGTAGCGTCTTGAAATCGCATCGTCCTGGAGCCCGCAGCCTTGACCGCAGTGCCCGACATCGAATTTCGCGGCGTCGCCAAGCGCTATGGCGCGGTGACCGCGGTCAGCGGCATCGACCTTGCCGTGCCGCCCTCCGCCTTCGTTGCGCTGCTTGGACCGTCCGGCTGCGGCAAGACCACCTGCCTGCGCATGATCGGCGGGTTCGAACAGCCGAGCGAAGGCCAGGTGTTCATCCGTGGCCAGGACATGGCCGGCACGCCGCCCTACCGACGGCCTGTCAACATGGTGTTCCAGCAATACGCGCTGTTTCCGCATCTCGATGTCGAAGCCAACGTTTCCTACGGGCTGCGCCAGGCAAGGCCACGGCTGTCGTCGCGCGATATCGGCCGGCGGGCTGGCGAAGCGCTCGAAATGGTGCGGCTCGCCGGCTATGGCGGCCGCAAGATCCACGAACTGTCCGGCGGCCAGCAGCAGCGTGTCGCGCTGGCGCGTGCATTGGTCAACAAGCCGGCGGTGCTGCTGCTCGACGAACCGCTGGCGGCGCTCGACAAGAAGCTGCGCACCGACATGCAGATCGAGCTGCAGAACCTGCAGCGCGAGATCGGCATCACCTTCGTGCTGGTGACCCACGACCAGGAGGAAGCGCTGTCGATGAGCGATTTCGTCTGCGTCATGAATGGCGGGCGCATCGTCCAGCTCGGCCAGCCGAGCGAGATCTATGACGAGCCGGCCGACCTGTTCGTCGCCGATTTCGTCGGCAAGACCAATCTGTTGAGCGGCACCGTCGCCGGGCACACGGGCGACCTGGTGGACGTGGCGCTGGCGGACGGCACTGTGGTCGCGGCGCGCGAGCGAGCCGCGCTTCGACAAGGCGAGACCGTCTCGGTCAGTCTGCGCCCCGAATCACTCAGCCTTGGCGCTCCCGAAAGCGGTCCGCTCAAGGGCATCGTCCGCAACCGGATATTCCTCGGCTCGACCGCGGAATACGCGATCGAAGTGCAGGGCATCGGCACTTTGCTCGCCAAGGCCGATCACCTGATCGGCCAAGGCAATCTCTTCAAGCCGGGTGAACCCGTCGCCATCGGCTATGCCACGGGAACGCCGCTGGCGTTTCCGGAAACCAAGAACAACGGGACCAACCAGAGGGTAAACAAACATGTCGAAATCATATCGTGACGGACTGCCGATAAGCCCAGAGAATTTCGTCGACCAGCTGATGCGCCTGAAGCGCGGCTCGATCGGCCGCCGCGACTTCCTTGGCCTCACCGGCCTTGGTATCGCAACGGCGGTGATGGCGCGCGAGATCGGCATCATGCCGACCCCTGCCTTCGCCGCCGAAAGCCTTGGCGACCGCATGTCGATCGCCACCTGGCCGAATTACCATGACCCGCAGACCTTCGAGAACTTCAAGAAGGACACCGGCGTCGCCGTCGAGGTCAACGTGTTCGGCTCCAATGAGGAGATGCTGGCCAAGCTGCAGGCCGGCGCCTCGGGCTGGAGCCTGTTCGTGCCGACCAATTATACGATCTCGACCTACAAGAAGCTCGGCATTATCGAGCCGCTGGAGATGGCGAAGCTGCCGAATTTCGACGGTACGCAGGAAGATCCGCGCTTCACCTCCGAGGGCACGATCGACAAGGTGATCTACGCCGTGCCGAAGAACTGGGGCACCACGGGCTTTGCAGTGAACACCAAGAAGCTGACCAAGCCGATGACGAGCTGGAAGGAGTTCTGGGATACCGCCATGGCCGAGGGCGATGGCCGCACCATGGTGCACGACTACCAGCTCACCACCATCGGCAACGCGCTGAAATATTACGGCTATTCGTTCAATTCGCTGAAGCAGGACGAGCTCGCCAAAGCAGAGGAACTGCTGCTGAAGGTCAAGCCGCATCTGTTCGCCGTCTCGTCCGACTACCAGCCGGGTATGCGTGCGGGCGACGCGTGGATGACGATGTGCTGGACCAATGACGGTGCGCAGCTGCATCGCGACATTCCCGAGATCGCCTATGTGCTGGGCAAGGAGGGCGGCGAGATCTGGACCGATTTTTATGCCATCCCGAAGGACGCGCCCAACAAGCCCGCCGGTTATGCGCTGCTCAACTATCTGATGAACCCCCAGGTCGCGGTGAAGGAGCACCTTGCCAACGGCGCGCCTTCGACGGATGCGCGCGTCAACAAGCTGCTGCCCAAGGAAGTGCTCGACAATCCGATCCTCTATCCGGCGGCGGAGCTGTTGACGCCGCTCGAATTCGGCGCGGCGGCAACGCTGACCGACCCAGGCCGTGCCGAACTGATGGCGCGCTTCAAATCGGCTTGAGACTGGCCTGGATAAAGACAATCGACCGGCGGGCCCATGCTCGCCGGCACCGGGGCGGTTTCGATGCACGGCAACAGATTTCGGCGTAATTTCCTGACCGCCTTGCTGCTCGCGCCGGCGACGGCATGGCTGGTGGTCTTCCTGGTGCTGCCATTCATCGCCATCGCCGTGTTCAGCGTCGGCGAGCGGGCGCCCGAGGGCGGCTACCAGGCAGCCTTCACGCTGGCGCAGTATGCCAATCTCCCGGCACGGGCGACCGCGTTCTGGAACACGATGGTGCTGGCGCCAGTGGGCGCGCTCGCCTGCCTGCTCGTCGCCTATCCCGTCGCTTATTACCTCGCCCTGCGGGCGCCGCAGCGCTGGCGGCTGATCCTGCTCGCGCTGGTCGTCATTCCGTTCTGGACCAGCCTTTTGATGCGGACCTATGCCTGGATGTACATTCTGGGTGGACGCGGCATCCCGGCGCTGCTCGCCTTTGCCGGCATCGAGGATGTCAGGTTGATCAACACGCCGGGCGCGGTCCTGCTCGGCATCGTCTACGGCTATCTGCCGCTGATGATCCTGCCGATCTATGTCAGCCTCGAACGGCTCGACCGAAGGCTGCTGGAGGCCTCCGCCGATCTCGGCGCGAGGCCGTTGTCGACCTTTCTCGGCGTGACCCTGAAGCTGTCGCTGCCGGGCGTGATGACCGGCTTCTCGCTGGTCATGATCCTGCTGCTCGGCGAATACCTGATCCCGACGCTGCTTGGCGGTGGCAAGGTGTTCTTCATCGGCAACGCGCTGGTCGACCTCTTCCTGCAGTCGCGCAACTGGCCGTTCGGGTCGGCCATCGCGATCACGCTGGTGCTGGTCTCGGTGGTGGTGCTGATTGTCGCCAACCGCATTTCGAACCGCGTTGCGGGCGCTCGCCGGGTGGACCTCATCTGATGCGCGCCTTCGTCATTGCCGTCTTTGCGTTCCTCTATCTGCCGATCGTGCTGGTCGTGCTGTTTTCCTTCAACGCCGGCCACCACGCCAGCGAGTTCACCGGTTTCTCGGTGCAGTGGTATGGCAAGGCCCTGTCCAACCCGTTCCTGGTCGAGGCGCTGAAGAACAGCCTGTTCATCGCCAGCACCAGTGCCCTGCTGGCGGCGGTGTTCGGTACCGCGGCGGCGCTTGGCCTGGCGCGTGTCGGCGCCAGAACCCGCGCCGTCTTCGACGGCCTGCTTGGCGCGGCGATCGTTGTTCCGGGCGTCGTCATCGGCATCTCGACGCTGGTCGCGCTCGTTCAGCTGTTCGCGGTCGTCAATCCGTTCCTCGCCTCGGTCTGGCCGGGCGACCAGCCGCCGCGCCTGTCGCTCGGCTACGGCTCGATCATCGCCGCGCATGGCCTGTTCTCGATGGCGCTGGTAACGATGATCGTCGGCACGCGGCTCGGCAGCCTCGATCGCAATCTGGTCGAGGCCTCCAGCGATCTATACGCCACGCCGTTGACGACCTTCCGCTCGATCGTCCTGCCGCAGATCATGCCGGCGGTGGTCGCCGGTTTCCTGCTCGCTTTCACCTTCTCCTTCGACGACTTCATCGTCGCCTTCTTCGTCGCCGGCGCGCAGACGACGCTGCCGATCTATGTCTTTGCCTCTATCCGGCGCGGCGTAACGCCGGAGATCAACGCCATCGCGACGATCGTGCTCGTCGCCTCCGTCCTGCTCGTGGTGCTTGCCCAATGGCAACTGCGCCAGCGCAAGCCGTCAAACTGAAAGCCGCTCCATGATCCTCAAAGACCGCATCGCCGTGGTGACAGGCGCCGGCTCCGGCATCGGACGTGCCGGCGCCATGATCATGGCCAGGGAAGGCGCGGTGGTCGTCATCGCCGACAGGGACGGGACCGCCGGCGAGGCAACGGCCGCAGATATCCGGGCGGCGGGCGGCCGGGCCGAGGCGATCGCGACCGACGTCTCGAACGACAATGCGATCGACCAACTCATCGTCGGCACGCTCGACAGACATCAGCGCATCGACATCCTGCATAATCATGCCGGCATCCAGGTCGGCGGCACGCTGACCGAGGTCGAGACCGCCGGCATGGACGCATCCTGGCGGGTCAATGTGCGGGCGCAATTCCTCGCGGCGAGGATCGTGATGCCGTCGATGATCGCGCAAGGCGGTGGCGTCATCCTCAACACGGCTTCGAATTCGGGTGTGTTCTACGACCGCGAGATGATCGCCTATGCGACGTCGAAACATGCCGTGGTGGCGATGACCAGGCAGATGTCGCTCGACTATGCCCGGCACAATGTGCGCGTCAACGCGCTTTGCCCGGGCTGGGTCGACACCCCATTCAATGAGCCGTTCATCGCCCAGATGGGCGGACGCGAGGCGATCGAAACCTATGTCCGCACCAAGATCCCGATGGGGCGCTGGGCGGTGGCCGAAGAGATCGCCGAGGCGATCCTGTTCCTCGTCTCGGACCGTTCATCCTTCATGACCGGGCAAGCGCTGGTGATCGATGGCGGCGAGAGCATCGGCTGACGCTGCTTTCATCGATCGACCTTTCCCAGTTCAGCCCCGCTTTTTCTGTCGTTTCGCGGGATGCCGGACGGCACAAGACCATGGTCTGGCGGGTATGGGACTTCAGTGCCAAGCCAGGTCAAAGCTGTGTATTTCCTTGTCTTTTCAATTGGTTATTGATCCGATGCAGCGCGCGCTCTCGGATTGAGACCGCATTTGTCTAAAGTTTACCGGGTATGATTAGTGATTTCTCATACGCAGGTGGTTCAGCGGTGGGCGAGTGCGGCGATTCCCGAGGAGATTAGCATGACAAACCGGAAAACACTGTTCGCGGCCGTGGCCGCATTGGCGCTTCTGGCGTCTCCGGCGCTCGCCGGCAATGGGCATGGCAATGGCGGCGGCAATGCTGGAGGCAATGGCGGCGGCAACGGCAATGGCGGCGGCAATGGCGGCACCCATGGGAATGGCAACGGCAACAGCGGTGCTTCGCACGGCAAGTCGTCGGCACCGGGACGGGCAGCCAAGACGGACACGGACACAACGGCCGACGCCACGGTCGATACGAACACAAAGGTCTCGTCCGTGCCCAAGGAGAAGAATATCCACGCCAAGCTTGGCCGGCTGAACTCGCTGCAGCGCAACGTCAACGCCTATATGAACTCCAAGAGCAAGAAGTTCGCCGCCGTTCAGGCATTCGTGACGCAGTCGGCGAAAGCCAAGAACGCGCAGACCGCGGCTGCGGCGGCCGCTGCCACAGCTGCCGCGGCCCAGGCTCAACTGGATACGCTGAATTCGCAGTTGAGCGCACTGACGTCGCTGTCTCAGGCCGAAATCGACGCCATGACAGCCGAACAGCAGGCGGCCCTGCCCGGCCAGATATCGGCGCTGCAGGCTGACATCACTGCCCAGCAGGCGG
>NZ_VFVP01000009.1:0-259494 GCF_006442175.1 Mesorhizobium sp. B2-3-14
CCCCCAAACCCCTCGGCCCGTCCTACTCCAAGCCGACCGCAAGGTCGGCTTTTTCTTTGCGACAGCTTTTGCTTTGCAACAGACGGGTCGACCGCAAGTCGGCTTTCCATGCCAAAAGACCGGCGACGGAACTTCGCGCCTCGCCAATCAACCAAGCGGTCCGGACAAAGCGAGGCTACCGCCGAGCAGCGTCGCCAGATCGCCCGCGGGCGCATCGGCACCGGCGCGCAGCCGGATCGCGAAATCAGCCATCGGAACCGGCGGCAAGCCAAGTTCGCGGGGCGCTTCGACAATGCCGGAATGGGCAAAGCGCGGGGTTCGCAAGGTCAGCGCAACACCGGCATTTACCGCAGTGCGCAGCCCGGCCAGGCTGGCGCTGCCGGCAGCGATGCGATAGCGGCGGCCGGCGGCGTCGAGCGCGGCGAGCGCCGCTTCGCGAAACCCGCAATAGGGGTCGAGCAGCGCCAGCGGCAATTCTTCCTGCCGCGAGGCCAGTCCCTTGTTCGAACACAGCCATATCATCGGCTCGCGCAGCACGCCGACCTCGTCCGGCACGGCAGCCTGGCGCATGACGATCGCCAGATCGAGGCTGCCAGCTTGTAACGCCTGCGCCAGTTCGGCGGAGCGGCCGACACGCAGTTCGATCCTGACGCGGGGATGGCTGGAGGCGAAGGCACGCAGCAGGTCCGGCAGGCCGCTATCGGCGAAATCCTGCGTCGTGCCGATGGCGACGCGCCCGGCAGCGCGTGCGCCCTTCAGCGCCAGCCAGGCCTCGCGATGCACGGCAAGAATACGCCTGGCGTGCCCGACAAGATCCTCGCCTGCCGGCGTCAGGCCGCGCCCCCTGCCCTGCGGCGCCAGAACCGGCTCACCGACGATCTCTTCCAAGCGCTGCATCTGCGCCGTCACCGCCGAGGGCGAGCGGCCGACATTGGCCGCCGCCTGCGCCAGCGAACCGCTGTCGACGAAAGCAAGGAAGGTTCTGAGCAGGTCGGGATCAAGCGTTTCCATAATTCGATGTTATCGAATCTTCATTTGAAAACAATTCAGTTTTTTCGATCAAAAGATGATGGCATGGTCTTTCAGCGGTGACCACGCCGCTAAAAACCAAGGAGAGAAGAATGCCCATCATCAATGTCAGCGTCACCGGCAAGCCCGACGCCACCCTGTCGGCCAGCATCGCCAGGGAAATAACCGAGATCACCGCCACGCATCTGCGCAAGGATCCGACGATCACCGCAGTTGCCGTGTCCTATCTCGATCCGCAGCACTGGTTCGCCGGCGGCAAGTCGCTCGCCGAGCACGGCACCAACACATTCTGGCTCGACATCAAGGTGGTCGACGGCACCAACACAAAGCTCGAACTGGAGGCCTATCTCAAGGCGATCTTCGATGCCTTTGGCCGCCTGCTAGGCGGCGTGCACCAGGAGAGCTATGCTTTCGTGCATGAGGTTCCGGCAGCGGCCTATGGCTACGGCGGCAAGACGCAGGAGTTCCGTTTCATCAGCGGGCGGCTGAACGCGGCGTGAGGGCGCCCCTTCCGCATTGACCTTGCCTCGACTTCCGCTAGGCTCTGCCCCCGAAGCGGCCGCACAAGAGCCGCAATGACAAAATCGTTGGGAGAGACGCGGCATGATCCTGACACTGGCGCTGCTTGCGGGTCTGGTTGTGGCCTGGTTGCTGATCGGCGTGGTGGAAAAATTCCGCCTCGGCCTGCGCTTCACCCAAGCGCTGCTCTACGCACCGTTCAAGCTCGCCTACCGGATCAGCGACAATCGCATTAAGATCGCTCGCAAGGCGCAGGTGCCGGTCATCTATGTCATCTCGCACCAGTCGCGCTTCGAGCCGGCGCTGATGCTGTCGCTGCTGCCCGACGACACGCTGCATATACTCGACGAGGTCTCGGCGCGTTCGCCTTGGCTCGAACCGTGGCGCGAACTCGGCCGCACCATTGCCTTCAACGCCGAACATGTCTTCGTCAGCCGCCGGCTGGTGCGCGTGCTGAAGGGCAAGGGCCGGCTGGCCGTCTATCTGCCGGACGCGGTCGAGCCCGACGTCAAGACGTTTCGGCTGTTCCGCGCCGTCACCCGCATCGCCATGCAGGCCGACGCCCGCATCGTGCCGATCTTCGTCGCCGGCGCCCGCAACCTGCCGGTGTCGCTGACGTCGGCGGACAAGGCACCGCGTCACTGGTTTCCACGGCTGTCGATCAGTGTCCTGGAGCCGATGACGATCGCCGAACTGGTGGCGCGCAATCCGGACCAGGCTTCCAACACCAATGCGCTGTTCGACCGCGTCGCGGAGGCCCGGCTTTTTGGCACCGACCTCGACCGCGGCCTGTTCCTTGCCATGCGCGACGCCGCAACCAGGATCGGCGCTTCGCATCCGATCATCGAGGACGTCATTTCCGGGGCGCTGAGCTACCGCAAGATGTTCATCGGCGCGCGGGTGCTGGGCAGGCGCTTCGAGGCGGTGACGGCGCCGGGCGAAGCTGTGGGGGTAATGCTGCCGAACGCCAACGGCGTCGTGCTGTCGCTCGTCGGCCTGCTCTCGGCGGGCCGTGTGGCGGCGATGATCAACTACACGGCCGGGCCGGCAAGCGTCACCGCGGCTGTCCGCACCGCCGTCATCCGCACCGTTGTCTCTTCGCGTGCCTTCGTCGAGAAGGCCGATCTCGCCGATATCGTCGCCGCGGTCGAGAAGGGCGGCGCCAGGCTGCTGTGGCTGGAAGATGTACGCGAAAGCGTCACCACGCTGGACAAGCTTGCAGCCGCCTTGCTGTGGCGCCTGCCGCTGCAGCGACAGGACGCGGCAAAGCCCGGCGTGATCCTGTTCACCTCGGGCTCCGAAGGCACGCCGAAGGCCGTTGTTCTGTCGCAAAAGAATCTCCTCGCCAATGCCATGCAGGCCGAGGCGCGGATCACCATTTCGCCAGCGGACATCCTGCTCAACGTGTTGCCGGTGTTCCATTCGTTCGGCCTGACGGGCGGCACCATCCTGCCACTGGTCACCGGGGTAAAGCTGTTCCTCTATCCCTCGCCTCTCCACTACAAGCTCATCCCCGAGATCGCGCGCAAGGTGAAACCGACCATCATGTTCGGCACCGACACGTTCCTCTCCAACTATGCGCGCACCGCCAAGGACGGGGATTTCTCCAGTCTGCGCTTCGTCGTCGCCGGCGCCGAGGCGGTGAAGCCGGATACCCGCCGCGTTTATCGCGAACGCTTCCAGGCCGAGATCATCGAGGGCTTCGGACTGACCGAGGCGGCGCCCGTGGTTGCCGTCAACACCGCGATCCACGGCCGCGACGGCACGGTCGGCCGGCTTCTGCCGGCCATTCGCATGAAACTGGAGCCAGTCGAAGGCATCAACGATGCCGGCCAGTTGTGGCTCGACGGGCCGAACATGATGATGGGATACATGACCGCGGACCGCCCCGGCGAACTCCAGCCGCTGACCGGCTGGCACGACACCGGCGATATCGTCGCCGTCGACCGCGAAGGCTTCATCAGCATTCGCGGCCGCGCCAAGCGCTTCGCCAAGATCGCTGGCGAGATGGTGTCGCTGGGTGCGGTCGAGATGCTGGTGCAGTCGCTTTGGCCGGAAGAACGCCATGCGGCGGTGGCGGTGCCGGACAAGAGGCGGGGCGAGCGCATCGTGCTGGTCACCACCGCCGACGATGCCAGCGCCGAGGAGTTGCGTCAGTTCGGCAAAAAGGCCGGAGCGGCCGAACTGATGGTGCCTAACGACATCGTCAAGGTCGAGGAAATCCCGGTACTCGGCTCCGGCAAGACCGATTATGTGTCGACGAGAAAGCTGGCGATCGACCGGCTCGGACTTGGCGTGGCGGCCTGAGTCGGACCAAGGACTTCGGCCGACTTTCTAACCTATGTCCGAAGGCGGCACCTTCTCGCCTTCCAGCTTGGCTCGCTTGGAATAGGCGCGCACGCTGAATGGAAGAAAGATCAGGTAGCCCGCGACCGATGCCGTCAGCGTGTACCAGGGATAGGTCATCAGCAAGAGAATGTAGAGGACGACGGCGAGGATGACCGGCAGCACCCTGTCGCCAGGGATCTTGATGCTCTTGCCTGAATAGACTGGCAAGCGGCTGACCAGCAGGAAGGCGACCAGGATGGTGAAGCCGGTGGCGACGAAGGCGGCCGGCCGGCTGGGCTCCACCCCAAGCCGCAGGAAATAGAGATAGAGCGGCAGCATCACCAGAACGGCGCCCGCCGGCGCCGGCACACCGACGAAATATTCGGTCTGCCATATCGGGCGGTCGGCCTTCTCGTCGTCGAGCACGTTGAAACGCGCCAGCCGCAGCCCGCAAGCGATCGCAAACAGCAGTGCCGCGATCCAGCCCGGCGAGCCGGCGCGGTCGAGCAGGAAGGCATAGAGCACTAGAGCCGGCGCAACGCCGAAATTGACGATGTCGGCCAGGGAATCCATCTGCGCGCCGAATTTGGAGGTCGCCTTCAGCATCCGCGCCAGGCGGCCGTCAATGCCGTCGAGAAAAGCGGCCAGCAGCACCATCACCACCGCCGGCTCGAAACGCCCCTCGAAACCGAAGCGGATGCCGGACAGGCCGGCGCAGATGGCAAGCACGGTGACCAGATTGGGCAGCACCATGCGCATGGGGATCTCGCGGATGCGCGGACCGCCGCTGGCATGGGCCTCGAATTTTTTATACTGCGTGCCCACCGTCAGGAAATCCGCACGAGAGGCGTGCCGGCGACACCGCCGAATTCGGCGAGCACGGTTTCGCCGCCGACCGCCGTCTGGCCAACGGCGACGCGCGGCGTGGCGGTCAAGGGCAGGAACACGTCGACGCGCGAGCCGAAGCGGATCAGGCCGAAACGCTCGCCGGTGCCGATCGAAGCGCCGGCCTCGGTCCAGCAGACAATGCGGCGCGCCACCAGGCCGGCGATCTGGACTGCCGCCACCGTGCCGTTGGGGCTCTCGATGACGAGGCCGTTGCGCTCGTTTTCCGTGCTCGCCTTGTCCAGCTCGGCATTGAGGAATTTTCCCGGCCGATGTTCGATTCTGGCGATGCGGCCGCGCACCGGAGAGCGGTTCACGTGACAGGAAAAGACGTTCATGAACACGGAGATACGGGTCATCTCGACATTGCCGAGGCCAAGCTCGCGCGGTGGCACGGCCGGCCCGACCGCCGAGACGATGCCATCAGCGGGGCTTACCACCAGGCGATCGTCAACAGGCGTGACGCGCTCGGGGTCACGGAAGAAATAGACGCACCAGGCGGTCAGGATCAGGCCGATCCAGAACAGGATCGAGGAGAAATAGCCGACGAACAGCGTCGCCGCGCCAAACGCCGCGATGAAGGGATAGCCTTCGCGATGGATCGGTACGAACGCGTTCTTGACCGTGTCGACAAGGCTCATGGGCTGGGGGCGGTCCCTGTTTCAGGTCCGGCCTCAATAGCCGAAACACCCCCTGCCCGCAACGCGACAATCGCCGGCGCGGATGAACGGGCAAGTGCGGGCCTGTGACCGCGGATAGCCTGGCGCTCCGTGTGTCGTGAAATTGGATACCGGGTCGCATGCCTGTGTCATGCCCTCAAAAGCCATCCTTTGACAGGGCCAGGACAGCCAGAGTGGCCGAGAAACCTATCTGCGCCGACGCCGCCCTTGCGCAGACCGGCACCTGTGGCGTCAACGTCACACCGATGCAGCGTTCTTCCTGCGCGAAAATACAGCGGTCCGCTGTCGGGAGACTCTCATCTCGCCCGTCCTTGGTGGGAAGCGCTTCATCGCAAGGGCGGATGACGCGCGCAACGGAGGCTCCTGATCATGCGAATATCGTCCGGCGACAAACCGTACATCGTCATGGAAGGTCTCGCCTTCGGGGAATCGCCACGCTGGCATGACGGACGCCTGTGGGTCTGCAATTGGGGCACCGGCGAGATCATCGCCGTCGATGCCGGCGGCAGCCGCAAGATCATGCTCACGATTCCGGCTGTCCTGCCCTACTCCATCGACTGGCTGCCGGACGGTCGTCTGCTGGTTGTCTCAGGCTGCGAGGGCCTGCTGTTGCGGCAGGAAGCCGATGGCTCGCTCGTCATCCACGCCGACCTGCGCGGCCTGTCGAAAAGCCCGTGGAATGAGATCGTCGTCGACGGGCGCGGCAACATCTACGTCAATGGCGGCGGGCCGGCGCCGGCGGCCGGCCAGCATTTCGGTCCCGGCACCATCGTGCTGGTCACACCGGATGGCGCGGTCAGGCAAGTGGCGGACACTATCGCCTTTGCGAACGGCATGGCGGTGACCCCGGACAACAAGACGCTGATCATTGCCGAATCCCATGCCAACCGGCTGAGCGCGTTTGACATTGCCGCCGACGGTTCCTTGTCCAACAGACGCACCTGGGCCGATCTCGACGGATATCCCGACGGCATCTGCCTCGATGCGGACGGGGCGGTCTGGTATGCCGACGTTCCCAACAAGCATTGCGTGCGGGTGCGCGAAGGCGGTGACGTCTTGCAGACCGTCACCGCCGATCGCGGCTGCTTTGCCTGCATGCTGGGCGCTGCGGACCGGAAAACGCTGTTCATCACCGCCGCCGAGTGGCGCGGCTTCGAGCATATGACAAGCGAGGCCCGCACCGGCCAGGTGCTCGGCATTGAAGCGCCGGCACCGAGTGTGGGGTGGCCTGGCTAGAGTCCCGGCACGCGCTGATAATTGGCGATATCAGCTCGCACTCCGAGCCGGGCGATCGTCTCCTGCGGGTTGAAGGCTATGCGCTCGTGCGCAGCCTTGACGATCGGTACCACATTGTCGACGGCAGCCTGGCTTTCCCATTCGACGATGGTGACGAGGTTGAATTCGCCCGGTCCGGAGAATTGCTCGAGCAGAAAGTCCTGGACGAAGCCTTGCTGCAGACGCAGCAACTCATGCGTCATCTTCACCTTTGCGAGGATTTCATCGCGGGCATTGGCGGGCACCACGAACTTGTCGACCCTGAACACGCTGCCGCCGTTAACATCCTGATCCGTAAAGCTCATATCCATTTGATTCCGTCCTCGACGATGCTGTTTTGCGGCTCTCGGGCGACGGTCTACAATCTCAACCTAAGTTGAGGTCAAGAGCTTTTTTGAGCTACGACATCTCCGATGTGCGCCGGCGTACGACGACACCCAGTTCGTCGCTTTCGCGGGCAATGCGCAGCCGCTCCTCGGCTTCGGTCGCCTCGCGCTGGCGGTCCCACATCGAGGCATAGAGGCCGTGCTTTCGCATCAGCTCGACATGAGTGCCGCGCTCGGCGATCTGGCCGTCCTTCAGCACGATGATCTCGTCGGCGGCAATCACCGTCGACAGGCGGTGGGCGATGACGATGGTGGTGCGGCCCTTGCTGACGAGGTCGAGCGCGGCCTGGATCTCCTGTTCTGTATGACTGTCCAGTGCGGAGGTCGCTTCGTCGAGCATCAGGATCGGCGGTGCCTTCAGGATGGTGCGGGCGATCGCCACGCGCTGCTTCTCGCCGCCGGAAAGTTTCAGCCCGCGCTCGCCAACCATCGACTTATAGCCGTCAGGCAGCTTCTCGATGAACGGCCCGATCTGGGCGAGTTCGGCGGCCTTGCGCACCTCCTCCTCGTCGGCGCCGACACGGCCGTAGCGGATGTTGTAGGCGATGGTGTCGTTGAACAGCACCGTGTCCTGCGGCACCATGCCGAGCACCGCGCGCAGGCTGTCCTGTGTGACATCCCTCACGTCCTGGCCGTCGATCAGAACCTGGCCACCCTGCACGTCGTAGAAGCGGAACAGCAACCGCGAGATGGTCGACTTGCCCGCGCCCGACGGCCCGACAATGGCAACGGTCTTGCCGGCCGGCACCTCGAAGGAGACGCCCTTCAGGATCTTGCGGTTCGGATCATAGGAAAAGTGGACGTCGCGGAACTCGACCTTGCCGGCGCTGACGGCCAACGGCTTGGCGTTGGGCTTGTCGACGATCTCCTGCGGCACGTCGAGGAGGTCGAACATGTGCTCGATGTCGGTGAGGCCCTGGCGGATTTCGCGATAGATGAAGCCGATAAAGTTGAGAGGCACGGAGAGCTGTACCAGCATGGCATTGATGAAAACGAAATCGCCGACGCTCTGGGTGCCGGCCTGCACCTCCAGCGCCGACATGCACATGACGACGACCGTGCCGACGCCGAAGATGAAGCCCTGGCCGAAGTTTAGCCAGCCGAGCGAGGTCCATGTCTTGGTTGCGGCGATCTCGTAACGCGCCATCGAGCGGTCGAAGCGCTCGGCCTCCATGCGCTCATTGGTGAAATACTTGACCGTCTCGAAGTTAAGCAGCGAGTCGATCGCCTTGGTGTTGGCGTCGGTGTCGCTGTCGTTCATGTCGCGGCGGATCGAGATGCGCCAGTCGCTGGCCTTTACCGTGAACCAGACGTAGAGGCAGACGGTGACCGCCACCACGGCCACATATTTCCAGCCATAGGTGAAACCGAATATGCCGGCGGTCAGCGCGAATTCGAGGATCGTCGGCGCGGTGTTGAGCATGATGAAGCGCACGATCGTCTCGATGCCCTTGGTGCCGCGCTCGATGATGCGCGACAGGCCGCCGGTGCGGCGCTCCAGGTGGAAGCGCAGCGACAGCTGATGCATGTGCACGAAGGTGCGGAAGGCAAGCTGGCGAACCGCATGCTGGCCGACCCGGGCAAACAGCGCATCGCGCAGCTGGTTGAAGCCGAGCTGGACGAGCCTCAGCACATTGTAGGCAATGACCAGCATCACCGGGGCAAGCATGAACGATGGCAGCGGCGGTGGCGTTTTGAAGCCGCCCGCCAGCGCATCGGTCGCCCATTTGAAGAAATAGGGACCGGCGACCAGCGTCACCTTGGCGACGACCAGCAGCAGCGTCGCCCAGGTCACCCGCGCCCTGAGATCGGCGCGGTCGGCCGGCCACATATAGGGCCAGAGATTGCGCAGTGTCGTGAGTGTCGAGGTGTCGGCGGAGACGGTTTTTTCGGCCACTTTTCTTGCCTTTTGGGTGAGAGGGTCAGCGGCCGGCGCAGCAGGAATTGATGAGCGCGCCCAGCGATGCCGATACGTCGGCAAGTGCCGCGCGATCGACCGCATAGCGCGATCGCTGACGGTCGGGCTCAAACCGGACGAGGCCCGCCTCGACCAATATTTTCAGATGCTGGGAGATCGTCGACTGGGCCAGAGCGAAACGGTCGACGACCTCACGGCAGCAGCAGGAATTGCTGGCCGACAGATGCCTCAGTATCTCGATCCGCGCCGGATGCGAAAGTGCTGCGAACCGCGCCGCGACAGCGCGGCTGTCCGGCATGCAGCCAGGCAGTGCCGAGGCGGCATGGTCTGGTAAGGGAACGCATTCTGTCATCGTTCATCGGCGATAGACGATGAACGATGACAGGGCAAGCTAGGCCGATGGGTAGATCGCCGGAATTGCCGGTCTATCCCTATTCCGTCTTCATCGGTGCGGTCGTCGCCTGCTCGCCCATTGCCTTGAGGTCGGCGGCTTCGCCTTCCTTCGACTTTTCCGGAACCTTGAACACCTGCCCCGGCCAGATGCGGTTCGGATTCCTGATCTGGTCCTGGTTGGCGAGGTATATGGTGGAGTAGCGCACGCCGTGACCATAGACGCGCCGTGAGATCCGCCACAGTGTGTCGTTGCGCCGAATGATGATCGCGCTGTCGGCATGTTCGAGCTTGGGCGACACGATTTCGGGCACGTCGCTTGGCGGCGTGGCTGCTGCGACGTTAGCCGGAGCCTCGGTGGCTGGCGCGGCGGGAGCCGGCGCGGTCTCGCCCGGAGCAGCGGCGGCAACAGCGGGCGCCGCGGGCTTGGCCTCGGCGGGCTTGGTCTCGGTGGGCTTGGTCTCGGCGGGGGCAACGGCGGCGACCGCCTCGCCCGGTTCGCGCTCGAAGGGCACCGCGGCGCGGGCCACCACCTTCACGCCATCGGCATCGAGGCCGTCGACATGGATGGTATAGCTGCCGACCGGAATATCGCGCGTCGCCTCGACCAGGAAATGGCCGTCCGACGAGGTCTGCGCGTCGCCGAGCAGGATGTCGTTGGCGTAGGCGCGCACCTTGCGGCCCGGATCGGCGAGGCCGGCGACAAAGATCTTGTTGCCGTCGATCTCGACTGCCTCGACCACGATCTTTGGTTCGGCCACGGCTGCCGCGGGCGCGGCCGGTGCCGCCGGAGTGGGTTTTGCTTCAACCACGGCTGGCGTGGCCGTCGCCGGCGCGGCGGGCGCTTCAGCAGCAGGAGCGGCAGCCTGGTCGCCGGTTGCCGGCGCCGGCTTTGGCTCAGATGCCGGAACCGTCAGCAGTTCGGCCGGCTTGCCCGGCTCCTCGACCATGGCCAGCACCTGGCCAGCCGCATTCGTGGGCACCGAGACGACTGCGGTCTGCGCCGAGGCGGTCACGACCGCGCCAACCGTCGAACGCAGGGCGATCGTATAGTCGCCGGGCTTCAGCGGGTCTTCGAGCACGATGACAAAGGCGCCATCGGGACCAGCAACCGTGGAGCCGATCACCGTCGCGCCGTTGAGAATTTCGACCTTCGAGTTGGGCGCCGCGTTGCCGGCAACGACGATCGAGCCGTTGCTCTCGACCCGTACGACATCGAAAGTCGGCGCGATCGGATCCGCCGTCGCGGGCGCCGTAGGCGCCGCAGCGTCGGTTGCAGGTGCTGCCGGGGCCGTCGCCTGAGGTGCCGCGCCCGGCGCGGCCGGCATCGCCGGAGCCGGCAGGCGCCCTTCCGTGCCAGGATCGGCCGGCTTCGGCGCCGCGGGCGGCGTCAACGCCGCGACTTCCGCCGGCGGTGTGCGATGAAGATACGGGTCGAGTGCGCCCGACACATAGGCGGTTCCCGCGGCCGCGACGGTCCCACCCGCCGCGAACAAGAACGCCTTCAATGGATTGATTGCCATGTATTTCCCTGCCCCTTAGCCACCTAACGCCGGTCTAGCGTGTTTTGCCATGACCGACAAGAAAAAGCCCGGCCTTCTCAACCCGAGGGCTTGACCGCGCTTTCAGACCCAATCACCAATCATCGGCATGAACACGATTCGATCCGTTTGCGTCTATTGCGGCTCATCTCCGGGCCGCGATGAAATCTATGTCAAGGCCGGCCACCTGCTTGGACGCTCAATTGCAAAGGCAGGCCTGCGGCTGGTCTATGGCGGCGGCACCAAAGGCATTATGGGCGCCGTCGCCGAAGGCGCGCTCAAGGCCGGCGGCAAGGTGACGGGCATCATTCCGCGCTTCCTGATCAACAAGGAAGCAACCGAAACCGCGCTTGACCGGCTCGACGAGTTGTCGATCACCGACAACATGCACGAGCGCAAACATAAGATGTTCGAGAAATCCGACGCCTTTGTGGCGCTGCCTGGTGGCATCGGCACAGTCGAGGAGATCGTCGAGATCATGACCTGGGCGCAGCTTGGCCATCACCGCAAACCGATCGTCTTCGGCAACGTCAACGGATTCTGGGATCCGATGACGGCGTTGCTTGATCACATGGCGGCGGAAGGCTTCATTCATACCGCGCAGCGTGTGAAGCCGCTGGTCGTCAACGACCCCGAGGCCATCGTCGCCGCCATCATGGTCGCCGGCTCCTCGGTCGACGCACCGACCGAGGGCGTCCAGTCGGTGATCGACAAGATGTAAGGTTACGGGAGTAGAGCAGTAGGTTTGCAGTGTCGGAGCGTACACTTCCCCCTACTGCCTGCTCCCTACTCCCTCCGAGCAGCTTGCCCCAGATCGGCGACATTCCCGGCAGCGGCATGATGTTCGAAGTCGGCAGCGATGCCGATGCGCGCGGCCATCTCGCCACCTTGCCACTGGTCAAGGCTGGCATGATGGACATTGCCGCGACCGTGCCACTCAACCCCTATCCGGGGTTTGGGCCGAAGCGCTGAGGCCGACGGCCGCGCAATCGAGGTCGTCAGCAGGACCGCCAGGCCGACAAGCGCCTTGCATCTCATCAAGCCAAGCGGCACGCTGGCGCTGCCGCTTGCCAAGGGCCGAACGAGCCTTCGACTGACGGGCGACAAATCGCAACCGATGAAGGTGCAAATTGCATTCGACCGACTATCTCGGCCAACTGTTCGGCCTCGAAGGCAAGCATGCCTTCATAACCGGCGCCAGCCGTGGCCTGGGCCTCGCCTTCGCGGAGGCGCTTGCGAGCGCCGGCGCGCGCGTCACGATCGGCGGCCGCAAGGCCGACGATCTCAAAGCGGCCGCGGACAAGTTGCGCGCCGCGGGCCATTCGATCACGGAAGCGGTGATCGACGTGACCGACACCCAGTCGGTCGACCAGGCAATCGCGGCGGCGGAAACCGGCACCGCACCGATAGACATCCTGGTCAACAATGCCGGCATCCAGCGACGGGCGCCGTTGGAGACCTTCAGCGACGCCGACTGGGACGCGCTGATGGCCACCAACCTGGACGGCGTGTTCAAGGTGAGCCGGGCCGTCGTAAAGGGCATGATCGCGCGCCAAAGGGGGTCGATCATCAATGTCTCCTCAGTGCAGAGCGTGCTCGCCCGCCCCTCGATCGCGCCCTACGCGGCGAGCAAGGGCGCCATCACCATGCTGACCAAGTCGATGGCCGGCGAATGGGGCCAGCACGGCGTGCGTATCAACGCCATCGCGCCGGGCTATTTCAAGACCGAGCTCAACGCCGCGCTGGTCGCCGACGAGACATTCTCCGCCTGGCTGACCGGCCGCACGCCGATGCGGCGCTGGGGCGAAGTGAGGGAACTCGCGGGCGCTGCCGTGTTCCTGGCGTCCGACGCCGCCAGTTTCGTGAACGGACAGACGCTGCTGGTGGATGGCGGGATCACCAGCGTCCTGTAAGCGGGCACGCCGTCACGGAACAGTCACACTAAATCGGGGATGCCGTGCTAGAAATCGCGCTTGGCCGCCCCCGCGACCCCGACCGCATCAGAGACCGGCGAAGCCGCCATGAACATCGCCATCCCCTCCGAGGGCACTGACCTGTCGCCTTACCTGCCCGATGAGCACGGGTTGTTCTTCATCTACCACTTTACCACCGAAGGGGTGCGCACCAGGGATGCCGCCGCCGCGCATTGGACATGGCGCAGCTACCAGCTTTCCGACATGCATGCGCGCCACGAGATCGGCGCCGATCAGGCCTTGCCGGCGCCGGTGCGCGAAGCCTTCCTGACCGCCAGTCATGGCTGCCACATCGACCTCGAGGATGACTGGCTCTATGGCGATCTGCCGGACCTGCGCCATGATTATTCGGCGGAAGCCGGCGGGCTTGGTCATTTCCGCTTCGCCCTCAACGACACGATGCTGGTCGGCGCCCGCAAGCAGCCGCTGCAATCGGTCGACAACATCCGCAAGGCGATCGAGAACGGATCGCGCAAGTTCCGGTCTCCGGCCGAGCTGATCGAGGCTGTCGTCGGCCAGTCGTTCGACGGGATGGCGACGGAACTCGCGGCACTCAGCGACAGTCTCGACGGCATTGAGGACCGCATCGTCTGCGACGCATGGCACAATGAGCGGCAGGCGCTGGTCGATGCACGCCGGCATCTGGTGGTCATCCACCGGCAGATGGCGACGCTGACCAACCTGTTTCGCCATCTCGACCATTCGCACCGCAACGACCTGCCGGATTCGATCAACGACATGGCGGCGCGGCTTTCGCACCGCGCACAGACACTGCACTATGACGGCGAGCAGTTGCAGGCGCGCACGCGGCTGCTACAGGACGAGCTGATGGCCAAGCTGACGACGCAGTCGAACCGGCTGCTTTACGTGCTCTCGGTGATGACGGCGGTGCTGTTGCCGATGACCATCATCTCAGGCCTGTTCGGCATGAATGTCGGCGGTTTGCCGCTGGTCAACACCCCGTTGGGTTTTTGGGTGATCACGGGCGCGTCGCTGCTGATCGCTGGCGTGACCTATCTTTTTGTCAGGCGGCTCGGGCAGATGTAGCCCGGCGCGCCGTCGCCAGCATGGACCAGGAATAGACCGCAAGGGCCGCCCAGATCAGGGCAAAGGCGATGGCCTGCGTGGTGCCGAACGGCTCGTCGAAGATCAGCACGGCAATCAGAAACACCATAGTCGGCGCTATGTACTGCATGATGCCGATGGTCGAGAGGCGCAGCAGCTTGGCGCCAAAGGCGAACAGCAGCAGCGGCACGGCCGTCACCGGCCCGCAGCCGATGAGCAGCGCGGTGTCGGTGCCATTGCTGGAGACGAAATGGTCCTGTCCGGTGGCGATAAGGAAGACGATGTAGCCCAGCGCCGGCACCGACAGCAAAAGCACTTCGAGCAGGAAGCCCTGGCTGGGACCGATCGGCAGCGTCTTGCGGAAGAAGCCGTAGGCGGCGAAGGAAAACGCCAATGCCAGCGACACCCAGGGCAGCTTGCCGCCGTCGATCGTCAGCACGGCGACGGCCACCGCCGCAAGCACCACCGCCGCGATCTGCAACCGGTCGAGCCGCTCGCCGAGCAGCAGTGCGCCGACCACGACGTTCACCAGTGGGTTGATGTAATAGCCCAATGCCGTCTCGACGGTGCGGTCGACGGCGATCGCCCAGACATAGATGCCCCAGTTGATCGAGATCAGCGCCGCCGTCAGCGCCGCCATGGCGATGGTGCGGGGCGAGCGGATCGCCACCTTGAAGTCGGCCGTGCGGCCGGCCCAGACCAGGACCGCCGCGGCAATCGGCACCGACCAGACGATGCGGTGTGCAATCACCTCGGCAAGCGGCAGATGCGCCACCGCCTTCATGTAGAAGGGCAGCAACCCCCACAAGAGATAGGCACCCAGCGCCAGCAAGAAGCCGCGGCGGGCTTTCGATTCTGCATCGGGGGTAATTGCTTCAGCGGCCATGGCCCAACGCTATGGCCCAGTAATCTTGGCAAGACCATCGCAAAGTTCTGATGGATCAATGGACTTCGCTGATGGTTCAAACTTACTCCGCCGCCACCAGCCCCGCCATCTCGCGATTCTTCATCAGCTTGTAGACGATCGAATCCATTAACGCCTGAAACGAGGCGTCGATGATGTTTTCCGAGACCCCGACCGTCCACCAGCGCGCGCCGGTACCGTCATGCGATTCGATGAGCACGCGGGTGATGGCCTCGGTGCCGCCATTGAGGATCCGCACCTTGAAGTCGGCAAGCTCGAGATCCGCGATCTCGTTCTGGTATCTGCCGAGATCCTTGCGCAGCGCAATGTCGAGCGCGTTGACGGGGCCATGGCCCTCGGCCACCGACATCTTCTCCTCGCCCTCGACCAGCACCTTGACCACTGCTTCCGACACCGTCTTCAACTGGCCATTGGCATCGAAGCGGCGTTCAATCATGCAGCGGAACGAGGTGACGTGGAAGAATTCGGGCAGGCCATGCAGCATCTTGCGCGCCAGGAGTTCGAAGGAGGCGTCGGCGCCCTCATAGGCGTAGCCCAAGGCCTCACGCTCCTTGACCACCGATATCAGGGCGTCGAGCCGATGGTCGTCCTTCGGCACATCGATGCCGCGCCGCTTCAACTCGGCGAGGAAATTGGCCTTGCCGCCCTGGTCGGAGACCATGACGCGGCGGCGGTTGCCCACGGCCTGCGGCTCCACATGCTCATAGGTCGCCGACTCCTTGGCCAGCGCCGAAGCGTGGATACCCGCCTTGGTGGCAAAGGCGGAGGAGCCGACATAGGGCGCCTGCGCTTCCGGAGCGCGGTTCAACAATTCGTCGAAGGCGCGCGACAGGCGCGAAATGCCGGTAAGCGCTTCGGCTGAGATTCCCGTCTCGAAGCGGTCGGCGAAAGCCGGCTTCAGCGCCAGTGTCGGCAGGATCGAGATCAGATTGGCGTTGCCGCAACGTTCGCCGATGCCATTCAGCGTGCCCTGGATCTGGCGCACGCCGGCCTCGACGGCGGCAAGGGAATTGGCCACCGCCTGGCCGGTGTCGTCATGGGCATGGATGCCGAGATGCTCTCCCGGAATGCCCGCGGCGATAACCTTCTCGA
This sequence comes from Mesorhizobium sp. B2-3-14, assembly GCF_006442175.1. Classification (NCBI taxonomy): domain Bacteria; kingdom Pseudomonadati; phylum Pseudomonadota; class Alphaproteobacteria; order Hyphomicrobiales; family Phyllobacteriaceae; genus Mesorhizobium; species Mesorhizobium sp. B2-3-14. The sequence continues at coordinate 16,007 of NZ_VFVP01000009.1, forward strand.
CGATTGCCCGCACTTCCGAGGGCTGCGTGCCGCCATTCGTGTCGCAAAGCACCACCCAGCGCGCACCGGCGTCGTAGGCCGTTTTCGCACAAGCGAGCGCATAGTCCGGATTGGCCTTGAAGCCGTCGAAGAAATGCTCGCAATCGACCATCGCTTCCTTGTCCGAAGCGACCGATGCCTCGACGGAGACTTTTATGGAGTCGAGGTTCTCCTCGTTGGTGCAACCGAGCGCCACGCGAACGTGGTAGTCCCAGCTCTTGGCGACGAAGCAGATGGCGTCCGATTTCGATTGGACAAGCGCCGCCAGCCCCGGATCGTTAGAGGCTGAGACTCCAGCCCGCTTGGTCATGCCGAAAGCAACGAATTTTGCGCGTGCCGTGCGCTTCTGCTGGAAGAATGCAGTGTCGGTCGGATTGGCGCCGGGATAACCACCTTCGACATAGTCGAAGCCGAACTCGTCAAGCAGTTTGGCAATCGCGATCTTGTCCTCGACCGAAAAGTCGATGCCCGGCGTCTGCTGGCCGTCGCGGAGCGTGGTGTCGAAGAGATAGAGGCGCGCGCGGCTCATCGTCATTTGCCCGCAAACTTGTCCGTCGCGCGGATCAGCCGGTCGAGGATGCCCGGCTCCGAATAGGCATGACCGGCGCCTTCGATCAGATGAAAGTCCGCCTTCGGCCAGGCCTTGTGCAGCGCCCAGGCGTAGCGCGCCGGGCACGGCATGTCGTAGCGGCCGTGGACGATGGTGCCGGGGATGTCCTTGAGCTTCCCGGCATCGCGCAGCAACTGTCCCTCCTCGAGCCAGCCGGCATGGACGAAATAGTGATTTTCGATGCGGGCGAAGGCGACGGCATAGTCGTCCTCGCCGAACGGACCGCTGGTTTCGGGTTCAGGAAGCAGCGTGATCGTCTCGCCTTCCCACAGGCTCCAGGCGCGGGCGGCCTCGATCTGCGCCTTCCGGTCGGACCCGACCAGCCGCTTGCGGTAGGCGGCCATCATGTCGCCGCGCTCGGCCTGCGGAATCGGCGCCAGGAAACGCTCCCATTTGTCGGGGAACATCTCCGAGACGCCGAATTGATAGTACCATTCGAGCTCGGCGCGGGTCAGCGTGTAGATGCCGCGCACCACCAGTTCGCTGACGCGATCAGGGTGTGTCTCGGCATAGGCGAGCGCCAGCGTCGAGCCCCAGGAACCGCCGAACACCAGCCAATTGTCGAAGCCGGCCATTTCGCGCAGTCGCTCGATGTCGGCAACGAGATGCCATGTCGTGTTGGCCTCCAGCGAGGCGTTCGGCGTCGATTTTCCGCAGCCGCGCTGATCGAACAGGATGACGTCGTAGAGCTTGGGGTCGAACAGCCGCCGGTGTTTTGACGAAATGGTGCCGCCCGGTCCACCGTGCAGGAACACGGCCGGCTTGGCGCCCTTGGTGCCCGACCGCTCCCAATAGACCATATGGCCGTCGCCGACATCGAGCATCCCCGAGTCGAACGGTTCGATTTCCGGGTAGAGGGTGCGCAAGCTCATATTTTCAGGCCCTGTTGCGGCCAGTTGGCCGTTTCCTGATCGGGGTGTTGGAAGGAGATGATCTGCTCCTGCCGGGCGTAATAATCGGGATCCTGGTGGACAGGCTGGTCGAAGATCGTCTCGACCCAAGGCAGCCGTGCCGCATAGTTGACCTGGATCCGCGGCGCCAGATCCGAGCGGTCGTCGAAGGCGCCGATGGCGATCTCGAGCCCGCCGGGCTGCCGGTAGGTCAGCGGCGTGCCGCAACGGGCGCAGAAGCCGCGATCGATGTTGACCGAAGACTGGAAATAACTTGGTTCTTCATGGGTCCATTCGACGCCATCCTTGGGTACCGTCACCAGCGCGCCGAAGAAGGAGCCGAACTGTTTCTGGCACATGCGGCAATGGCAGATGGACGCACGTCCCAGCGCCCCCTTGATGCGGAAGCGCACGGCGCCGCATTGGCAGCCGCCGGTTCGGACAGTTTCGGTCATGGTCTTTCCTCCGGCGGCCATTGGTCGGTGTCGTGGTCGGGATGCTGATAGGAGACGAGCTCGGCGAGATAAGGAGCCGAGCCGATATCCGCCATCGTGTCCTCGCCCGGCAATCGCGGAATGGAATCCACATAGGGCAGTTTTGCTTCCGTGCCCCACTGGATGGTCGGCGCGATACCAGCCGGATCGTCGAAGGCGGCGATCGCCAGAGCCATGCCGTCGGGCGCCTCGAAGGTCAGCGGCGTGCCGCATTCGGCGCAGAAACCGCGCCATGCTGCATTGGAGGAACGGAACCGCTTGGGTTCGCCGCGCGTCCAGTCGACCTTGGCGCCGCGCACCGAGACCAGCGGCAGGTAGAAATTGCCGCTGGCCTTCTGGCACATGCGGCAGTGGCAGACCGAGGCGTCGCCGGGCGCGCCTTCGACGCGGAAGCGCACCGCACCGCACTGGCAGCCGCCTGTGTAGACTGGCCGGTTGTCGAGGCTCATCGGTTTTCACTCCGGATCATGGCAGACCGCCTCGACATTGTTGCCGTCGGGATCGAGGACGAAGGCGCCGTAATAGTTGGGGTGATAGTGCGGACGCAGGCCCGGTCCGCCATTGTCCTTGCCGCCGGCTGCAAGGGCGGCGGCGTGGAAGGCGTCGACCTCGGCGCGGCTGCGCGCGGTGAAGGCGACGTGCTGATGATCTCGGGGCTTTTCCCTGGCCGCGCTCAACCAGAACACCGGCCGGTCGCGGCCATAGCCGCCGACCTTGGCGCCACCAGTGTATTCCTGCGGCACCATATAAAGCAGCGAGCCACCCAGCGGCGCCATCGCCTTGTCGTAAAAGGCCTTGGAGGCATCGAAATCGGAAACGGTGATGCCGAGATGGTCGATCATGGAACGAGCTCCTCCGTTGCTGGCTCCGGCACGTTGGCCATGCCAGCCGAGTTGACGATGTGCTGGCAGACATTGTCGATATCGCGGATCACGTCGTCATTCCAGAAGCGCAGGATGGTCCAGCCTAGTGCTTCGAGCCTCGCTGTTCTTCCGGCATCCGATTCCGAAACTCCAACTCGTGCGTGCTGGGAACCGTCCAGCTCGACGATCAGCTTTTTGGCCGGGCAAGCAAAGTCGACGATATAGCCACCGATCGGCATTTGGCGTCTGAAAGCCAAGCCCATAAGACGATGCGCTCTGATCTCATTCCAAAGTTTGAGTTCGGCATCGGTCATTGCCTTGCGCATCTTGCGCGCATTGCCGCGATTGAAGGCGGACACTGGATAATGCGTCACGGCAGTTCGCCCCCCTCTGTCCTGCCGGACATCTCCCCCTCAAGGGGGGAGATCGGCAGTTTCAGCGACGGGGCCGGACCTTCAACGTCGGCGATTGGCGAAAGCTGAAGTGGCATCCAATCTCCCCCCTTGAGGGGAAGATGCCCGGCAGGGCAGAGGGGGGTGCCTGGCGCCACCCTCACCGCTTCACCTCCCACGTCGTCACGCGCTCGCCGGTGACCGGATCCTTGCCATCCTTCAACTGCACGCCTTGCGCCAGGAGTTCATCGCGGATGCGGTCGGCCTCGGCCCAGTTCTTGGCAGCGATGAACTGCAGGCGCCTGGCGATGGTTTCCGCAATCGCGGCCTCGTCGACCTTGGCCGCGCCGACGTCGAAACCGAGGAACGCGAGCGAGGTTTTCAAGGAAGCCGCGGCGCCATTCTCGCCAGCGCCGCTGAAGTCGGTTGCCTCACCGGCAAGCTGGGTCAGTTGCTGGAAGGCCGCGTAGGTCGCAAGATCATCCGACAGCGCCTCCACGACTTCCGCCGGCACCTGGCTTCCCGCAGCCGGCGCCAGGTCCGACGCGCGTTTCCATTTGCGTAGCGTGTTCTCCGCCTCCTCAAGCTTGCGCACGGAAAAGTCGATCGGCTCGCGGTAGTGCGTCATCAGCATCGCCAGCCGCAGCACCTCGCCAGGCCATCTGCGGCCGCCGAAGGTCTCGGTCTCGAGCAATTCGTGGATCGAATAGAAATTGCCGAGGCTCTTCGACATTTTCTGGCCCTCGACCTGCAGGAAACCATTGTGCATCCACACATTGGCCATGACATCGGTGCCGTGGGCGCAGCGCGACTGGGCGATCTCGTTCTCATGATGCGGGAAGATCAGATCGAGGCCGCCGCCATGGATGTCGAAGACCTCGCCGAGATAGGCGGCCGACATGGCCGAGCATTCGATATGCCAGCCGGGCCGGCCCCTGCCCCATGGACTTTGCCAGCCGGGCTCTTCCGGCGATGACAGTTTCCACAGCACAAAATCGCCGGGGTTCTTCTTGTGGGCCTCGACGGCGATGCGGGCACCGGCCTGCTGCTCGTCGAGATTGCGCTTCGACAATTGACCATAGTCCGGCATCGAGGCCGTATCGAACAGAACTTCGCCTGCCGCGACATAGGCATGGCCGCGTTCGATCAGGCTTTTAATCAAGGTGATCATATCAGCCTTGCCGTCGGCGCGGGGTTCGACGAATTCGGTGGCGCGCGGTTCGACCGTCGGCTCCAGGCAACCAAGCGTGGCGACATCCCTGTGAAACTGGTCGGCCGTTTTTTCGGTCACCCGTCGGATCGCTTCGTTGAGCGAAAGGGTTCCCGAAGCGATCTCGCCGCCGAAATCGCGCAGCGCCCGCGCGTTGATCTTGTCGTCGACGTCGGTGATGTTGCGCACATAGGTGACGTGCGTCTCGCCGTAGAGGTGGCGCAATAAGCGGAACAGCACGTCGAACACGATCACCGGCCTGGCGTTGCCGATATGGGCGAAATCGTAAACGGTCGGGCCGCAGACATACATGCGCACGTCAAGCGGATCGATCGGCACGAAGCCCTCTTTCGTGCGCGTCAGCGTGTTGTAGAGGCGCAGGCCCTTTGATGCGTCAGACATTCCATGCTTCCCGTTCAGAACTTCTTGTCTGGATGGAGCCAGCCCAGCGCCAAGGCGCAAATCAGGTTCCAGCCTGCTGGCCGGGGCGTTTGTCCAATCTGGGGAAGATGAGGCGAAAACGTCCGGACCAGCGCGAGGCTAGCCAATAATGCAAATGCCACAAATGGCGAAAGACGTTTTCATCGGCGGCTTTATCGCCCTGACCAGTGTTGCCGTCAAGTCGCGGATTCCGGGAAAAAAGTAGCGAGGGCTGGCAAACGCATCGCCCGGTCATGCGGAATCAGTCAGTGAAACATTTTATTAAACATGTCGGCACAGTCATGAAACATTCGCCGGCTAGATCACCACGCGTCACGATTTGGTCGGAATCAACCAGCAAACGCAGACACGGAAATGTTACCAGGGAAGAGAAACATGCCTCGAAGCAAGCAGGAAGCCAACCGCGCCAAGCAACCGGCGCTGGCCAACCACTATCGCGCAATCGGCCCGGCCGCCATCGTCGCCGCCCTTCTTCACACCGCCAAGAAGAAGAAGCCGGCGCAGAAGATCGTGTCGCCTCGCGCTGCCTGAGATGACGCGGCTGGCGCAATCGCCGACGATGAGGGCGAGAACAGGCGTCCTGAACTTAGACTTCGACCGGCTTCGCTAGAACAGCGTCATCTGACTGTCGTCCGCGCCAGGTTTCTGGCGCCTGACCTTCTCGGGTTCCGGCCCGATTTCGCCCCTCTCTTGAATCTCCGGTCCAGTGTTGGCAACCTTGTTGACGAGGTCGGAGACAGGGATCGCCTCGAAGAAATCGGGCTGCGCCGGCCGCAGCAAATCGACGACATCGCGCGGTTCGAGCGTGCGGCAATCCAGCCAACGGGCAAAGTCAGAAATATCGACCACCACCGGCATGCGGTCATGGATATGGGCGAAATCGGCGTTGGCGTTGACGGTCAGGATAGCGCCGGTGTCCATCTCTGAGCCACCGGGCTCGGCATAGGTTTCGATCAGACCTGCAAAGGCGATCAACCCGCCATGCCTGGGCCGGATCCAATAGGGTTGCCCCTTCTTGCCTCCGGTCTGCCGCCATTCGTAGAAACCGGATGCCGGCACCAGCGCGCGGCGATGGCGCATGGCGGCCTTGAACGAGGCCTTCTCGATCGCACCTTCGGAGCGCGCGTTGAACAGCAGCGGAAACTCCCTGGTGTCCTTCACCCAAGCTGGGATCAGGCCCCAGCGCACCAGCATCGGCTGCCGGTCCGGCAGATTGGAGCCTGGGGCTCGCGGCACGCCAGCGGTCACCATCAGGACCGGCTGTGTCGGTGCGATGTTGTAGCGGGCCGGGAAATCCTCCAGCTCCGCAAGGCTCAGCAAGGCAGCGGTCTGGTCCGGCGTGGCGGTCAAGGCAAAACGTCCGCACATGATCGATTGTGTCTTTCGAATAGTTCGGTGTTGAAAGTGGCGATCGAACCGGCGTTGCGCAACCGCTAAAGCTTGCCCATGCTGTCGGTCCACAAAAGAGCTGTCTCGAATGAGTTGATTAGGGATCGATGAACACAGCACGCAAGGTACTTCTGGCCGTGTCGGTAGCCGTCGTGCGCGGCGACACCGTACTCTTGGTCAAGCGGGCGCGTTCGCCGTCGCAAGGGCTCTACGCTTTTCCCGGCGGTAAGGTCGAAGCCGGCGAGACGCTGGAGGACGCGGCACGGCGTGAACTGATGGAAGAGACCGGCTTGCGCGCCGCCGGCTTTCGCCCGCTTCGGGAAATCCACATCGACGGCAGGCAAGACAGCCATCCGATCGATTATCTCCTCACGGTCTTCGGCGCCACCTATGCCGGTGGCGAGGCCGAGGCCAGCGACGACGCCGAGACAGCCGCCTTCTATACACTCAAGGAGATGACCCTGCTGCCGCTCGCGGGCTCGGTGTTCGCGGTCGCCGAGGAACTCCTCGGTCCCGTTCAAGCCCGCTGACGCAGCACTGAAAAACCGCCTTGCAGGCGACAAATTGTTTCGTCACAAGGCTTATGTTGTCTCGCCAGCCACGACGTCTCAGGCCATCAGGCAGACCACAAGGCCTAAGCCGTCAGGCAGAGAAGGTTTATGAACCGTCCGTCAGTGCTCCTTGCCATTTGCCTTGCCGTCAGCGCGGTCGTCCCGGCGCGGCCTGCCTTCAGTGCCGAGTCGCCGTTCGAGCCGGGGCTGATGCGATTGGCGGAAGTTCTCGGGTCGCTGCATTTCCTGCGCAATCTGTGCGGGGAGAAGGGCGACCAGTGGCGTGGCGAGATGGAAAAACTGCTCGATTCGGAAAACCCGGACCCGGAGCGCCGCGCCCGCTTCATCGCCAGCTTCAATCGCGGCTACCGTTCCTTCGGCACTTACACCCAGTGCACCGCTTCGGCCACTGAAGCCATCAGCCGTTACATGAAAGAAGGCGAGACGCTGTCGCGCGATATCGCCTCGCGGTATGGCAACTGAGCATTCATCAACAGATATCAGGCCCGCCGCCAGGGATCTCGATATATCCGGCTTGTCGCCGCCCACATCTTGGTGCAATTCTGATGTTGCACTTCTGCAACAGCGTTAATCAAACGTTATCACGCGAAGGCGCAATTAACTCAAACTGAAGGTTTTCGCCCCGCAGGCCAGGCTAATCGGCTAAGTTTGATCCGGGTTGAAACGCAGCTTCGCCAAACACAGTTGGCCCCTGTAAATGACGATCAAAAAAATGTCGTATTTACAGATACTTACTTGAAGCTGCCTATGAATGGAACAGATCAAGCCTGATCCACACTGATGGGTTGCCGCTTGGAAGGGTGGACATCGCTTATGGAACATGCTGCCAACGACATCGACGCGCTGGTCAGGGAAGAGAAGCGCCTGACGGCGGTTGAGAGCCACAGCGAAGCCTGGGCGGAAGGCCTCTCGGCCGGCATTGAGCCAGAAATCATCGCCGAGGCGGCCCTTGAGACGGCATTCGGTGAAATGTTGCGCGCCAACGGCGAAACCTCGGCCCTTGCCCTGCTCGACCGCATGCGCGAGAAGGTGATCGCAGGCGCCTTCGAACCTGAGCGGCTGCGGCACTGAACCGATATCAGGTTCTCTGACGATCGAATGCCGTTCGGGTGTCATGCCCGGAAGTAGGGAGATACGGGCAGTGAATTTTCCGATGTCAGGCAAGCCGAAGGGCTTGGGCCTCTACATCCGCCTCGCTGCTTGCTGTGCCGCGGTTACCTTCACGACTTGCCTGGCCAGCAGTCCGGCTCATGCGCTGAGCGAGATCAAACGCGAAGAGCTCCCCGCTCCAGCCACACCGTCGGAGGACGATGTTTCGCCGCCAGGAAGCGCGATTCCCATGCCTGACCCGGTGGGAACGCCGCCTTCAACAAGCCAGCCGGCCGCTCCCGACGCCGCTGAGCCGGACAGCCCATCGGATGGCGGCAGCAACAGGCCGCGTGTCGATCCCGAGGCACCTCTGCCGGAAGTCGTCTATGATCTCGGCAAGCTGCCCGAGCCCGTGCGGCGCATGCATGACTTGATCATCGAGGCCTGCAAGAGCGGCGACATCGAGAAGCTCAGGCCTTTGATCGGCAAGGGCGACAGCATGACCCAGCTGTCGCTGGCCGACATCGACGGCGACGCCATCACCTTCCTCAAGGGGCTGTCCGGCGACCCTGATGGCCAGGAGATCCTGGCCATTCTGGAGGAAGTGCTTTCCGCAGGCTACGTCCATGTCGATGCAGGCACGCCACAGGACCTCTATGTCTGGCCGTATTTCTTCGCGCTGCCGCTGGACAAGCTCGACGCCAAGCAACGGGTCGAGCTGTTCAAGATCGTCACCGCCGGCGATTTCGACGACATGAAGCAGTTCGGAGCCTACATCTTCTATCGCGTCGGCATCACGCCAGCCGGGCAATGGACCTTCTTCGTCGCCGGCGACTGAAGGCCCCCCTGGTTGCGCCAGGATGCGAACAGCATCGTGGACGATGTTGCTATTTGAGCGGGCCGGCAGGTTTTGCACTGACGTCGGCATCCGGCCAAATGCGAATGCTTTCGTTTCGAAGAACCGAAATAGCACCGCTAGCGCACGCGACGTGTCCGGTTTGATGTTGCAGATACGAGGCGAAAAACACCACGGGAGGACAATTCAGCCGGCAGTCAGAAGGATACCGTGACCGAATTCCCTGGCGAGTTCTGGATAAGCAATTTCTCGCGCGTCGTAAGCCGTGTCTGATCGACAAAGCGCCAATTGCGCTCGTAGAACGCAAATGCTTCGTTGGCCGGGATCAGTCGCGCGACATCGCGATTCCACAGGAGCGCTTGCAGCTCTGGAAACTCGGTCAATCATAGGCGCGACATGTGTCCGCATGATGCCTTGAACATAATGCGGAACGCTTAAAAGACGTGACGCACAGCCACAGGTGGCTAACCCGGCAGCGCCTCGGAAAACTCCACCGCCGTCCCCTGGCCTGGCGTCGCGATTTCGCCGTCCCACATAATGCGCTGACCGCGAATGACCGTGCCGACCGGCCAGCCCGTGACCTGCTTGCCGTCATAGGGGGTCCAGCCGGCTTTCGAGCCGGCTTGCGCGTTGGTGATGGTCTCGCGCCGCTTCATGTCGACAATGGTGAAGTCGGCGTCATAGCCGGCGGCGATGCGGCCTTTTCTGGCCATGCCGAAGATGCGCTGCGGGCCATGGCTGGAGAGATCGACGAAGCGCTGCAGGGTCAGCCGGCCGGCGTTGACATGGTCGAGCATGATCGGCACCAGCGTCTGCACGCCGGTCATACCCGAGGGCGAGGCCGGATAGGGTTTTGCCTTCTCGGCCAGCGTGTGCGGCGCGTGGTCGGAGCCGAGCACGTCGACGATGCCTTGCGCTATGCCATGCCAGACGCCGTCGCGATGGCGTTTGTCCCGCACCGGCGGGTTCATCTGGATCAGCGTGCCAAGCCGCGCATAGTCGTCGGCGCTCAGCGTCAGATGGTGCGGCGTGGCTTCACAGGTCGCAACATCCTTGTGCTGTTCGAGGAACAGGATCTCCTCGGCGGTCGAGATGTGCAGGACATGGATGCGGGCACGAACGGCGCGCGCGATGCGCACCAGCCGCTCGGTGCAGCGCAAGGCGGCGATCTCGTCACGCCAGACCGGATGCGATGACGGATCGCCCTCGACGCGCTCGTCCAGGCGCTCGCGCAGCCGGAACTCGTCTTCCGAATGAAAAGCGGCGCGACGGCGGGTATTCCTCAGGATCGAGGCGACGCCTTCATCGTCCTCGACCAGCAGGTCACCGGTGGACGATCCCATGAAGGCCTTTATTCCCGCAGCCCCCGGCAAACGTTCGAGCTCGCCGACGTCCCTGGCGTTGTCGCGGGTACCGCCAACCCAGAAAGCAAAATCGCAATGCATGCGGCCGCTGCCGCGCCGGACCTTGTCGGCAAGCGTTGCCTCGCTGGTGGTCAGCGGATTGGTGTTGGGCATTTCGAACACGGCGGTGACACCGCCCAGCACCGCGGCCCGCGAACCCGTTTCCAGGTCTTCCTTGTGTTCCAGTCCCGGCTCACGGAAATGCACCTGGCTGTCGACGACACCGGGCAGGATATGCAGGCCCCGGCAGTCGATCGTCTCGCCAGCCGATGCCTGGCGCAGATCGCCGATCGCGGCGATGCGCCCGCCCTTCACGCCGATGTCGCGTGGCCCCTCGCCGTCATGATTGACCACTATGCCGCCTGTCAGGATGAGGTCGTAGGTCATGGTGATGCTCTCTTGCGGGAGGAGTGTCAGCGGCTTACGTAATGGCCAACCGTTTTGCAAGATCAGGCTTTTAATCCGCCCCATGCCCTTTGCCCTGCTGAAAGATCGCGCGCTCATCACCGTCTCCGGCCCCGATGCCGAGCATTTTCTGCAGAACATCGTGACCACCGATCTCGATACGCTTGGCAATGGCGAGGCAAAGCCGGGCGCGCTTTTGACGCCGCAAGGCAAGATCCTGTTCGACTTCCTGATCTCACGGGCAGGCGAAAATGCCTTCCGCATCGAATGCCGTGCCGACATTTCAGACGATTTCATTCGCCGGCTGATGCTCTACAAGCTTCGCGCCAAGGTCGAGATTGCGAAGTCGGGACAGGCACTTGTCACTGTCGCCTGGGGAAAAGAGTCAATCGCCTCAGAAAGTGATTCAACCGCGCTTGCCGACAGGCGCTTTGGTGACGAAGGCGTCACGCGCTTCCATGCCGGCACCGCGGACGCTGGCGACATTGGCGCGTGGCAGGCCTTTCGCATTGCCCACGGCGTCGCCGAGAGCGGGGCCGACTATGCACTTGGCGATGCGTTCCCGCATGACGTGCTGCTCGACGAAATGGGCGGCGTCGGCTTCAAGAAGGGCTGCTATGTCGGCCAGGAGGTCGTCTCGCGCATGCAGCATCGAGGCACCGCCCGGCGGCGGGTGCTGATTGTCCAGGCTGGGCTTCCCCTGCCCGCTGCGGGTGCCGAGCTAACCGTCGGCGGGCGGCCGGTCGGCACGCTCGGCTCGAGTGCTACCGTGACAGGGCTCGCCATCGCCCGCATCGACAGGGTGAAGGCGGCGCTCGATGCCGGCCAGCCGATCCTGGCGGGTGACGTACCGGTGACGCTCATCATCCCCAGTTGGGCCAAATTCAGCTTTCCGCAGGAAATCGCCGGCGCGGAGGAAGCCTGATGGCGGCAGACCGCGCCGGTGCGCCGCCACGGGCATGGCAGCGTATGCTGTCCGGCCGCCGGCTCGACCTTCTCGACCCTTCGCCGCTCGACATCGAGATCTCGGACATCGCCCATGGGCTTGCCCGCGTCGCCCGCTGGAACGGCCAGACCAGCGGCGAGCACGCCTTTTCGGTTGCCCAGCATTCACTGCTGGTCGAGGCACTGTTCAACGAGCTGGTGCCCAAGGCTTCGGCCGACGACCAATTGGCGGCGCTGCTGCACGATGCGCCCGAATATGTCATCGGCGACATGATCTCGCCATTCAAGTCGGTGATGGGCGGCAGCTACAAGGACTGCGAAGTGCGCCTGCAGCGCGCCATCCATCTGCGCTTCTCGCTGCCGCCGGAACCGGGTGCGATCCTGCGCAAGGAGATCAAGCGCGCCGACCAGATCGCCGCCTATTTCGAGGCGACGCTGCTTGCCGGGTTTTCGACCGCCGAGGCGACCGAGTTCTTCGGCCGGCCGCGCGGTTTTTCCGCCGAGCGCTTCGACTTCGCGCCACGCTCGGTGACCTCAGCGCAGAATGCGTTCCTGAAGCGGTTTTCGGCGATCGAGAAGTCGCGGCATCACGTTCCGACGTCCGCGCTAGGATAGAAAACGCTAAATTAACCGGAAGCGTCAACAGTGTGGTGTTCGATCAAGCATCGCAGGGGCGCCTCATGCCCGTCGTGGATGTCAAGGGTGGTTCGGTCGTCCCGGAACGGGCGGCCGGAGGCATGGAACACCCGCGCCGCATGCAAGATGAGCTGCGCGAGCAGAACGAACGCTTTTCAGCTGCTGTCGAAAACATGTCGCATGGCCTGTGCATGTTCGACGCCGACGAGCGCATGATCATCTGCAACGGCAATTATATCAACATCTTCCGGCTCGACGCCAAAGTGGTACGGCCAGGTATCCGCTTCGTCGACATTCTGCGGCACAGCGTCGATATCGGGGTTGCCTCGCAAAGCGCCGAAGAACTCTACGCCATCCGCAAGCCCTATATCGACCAGGCAAAACCCTCAACTTACGAGGAGACGCTGTCTGACGGCCGCATCATCAACATCTCGCACCGTCCGCTTGCCCTGGGTGGATGGGTTTCGATCTACGAGGACATCACCGAAAAGCGGCGCGCCGAGCAGGATCTCAAGGAGCAGCATCGCCGTTTCGACGCGGCACTCGCCAACATGTCGCAAGGCCTGCTGATGTACGACGCCGACGGCAAGATGATTGTGCGCAACAGGCGTTTTCTGGAGCTCTATAACGTCACTGCGGAGGACTTCCCGCTTGGAACGACGCACCGCAACGCACTCGAACGATTGCTGGAACTCGGCATCTACATGAAGATCGACGTCGACAGCGAAGTCGCCAAAGCCGAAGCCTGTCTGGCGGCGGCAAAGACGCATTCGGCCTACCGGCATCTGACCGACGGCAGGACGGTTCTGGTCACACGCCGGCCGATGAGCGGCGGCGGTTGGGTGGTGACTTTCGACGACGTGACCGAGCGCCGCCGGACCGAAGAGCGCATGACCCATCTTGCGCATCACGACACGCTGACCGGACTGCCCAACCGCTCGAAGTTTCGCGAACGGCTCGATCTTGCGCTGGAGGACGCGGCAGCCAAGCCGTTGGCGATCTTCTCGCTCGATCTCGACCGCTTCAAGGCGGTCAACGACACCTGGGGACACCCCGTAGGCGACTGGCTGCTGAGAAGCGTAGCCGAGAGGCTGCGGCATTGCGTCCGCAACGAAACAGACATCGTCGCCCGCTTCGGCGGCGACGAGTTCGTCGTCATGCAGTTCCATTTCAAGGGCATTGGCGATGCCGAAAAACTGGCAAAGCGCATCGTCGAAGCAATCGCAAAACCATTTAGAGACAAGAGCCGGGACATGCATGTCGGCATCAGCATGGGCATTGCCGTTTTCCCCAACGACGGCAGGGACGCCGACACGCTGCTGAAAAACGCGGATACGGCGCTCTACCGGGCGAAGAGCGAAGGACGAAACCTGTATCGCTTCTTCGAGCCCGGAATGGATGCTGTCGTGCAGGCCCGCAGGGCGCTTGAAGTGGACCTCGAGGCAGCACTGCCGCGCCAGGAGTTCGATCTCCATTTCCAGCCCATCATGAACATCACTTCCGGCGAGATCACCGGCGCGGAAGCCTTGATGCGCTGGCATTCACCAGGGCGTGGCACTGTCGCGCCGGACGACTTCATCCCGGTCGCCGAAGAGATCGGGCTGATCGTGCCGCTCGGCGAGTGGGCGCTGAGGAAAGCCTGCGCAGAGGCCGCAAGCTGGCCACCCGGCCTACGCATTGCGGTCAATGTCTCGGCCGTGCAGCTCAAAAGCAACGGGTTTGCCCGCGGGGTGATCTCGGCGCTGGCTTTTTCCGGCGTTCCGGCTGGACGGCTGGAGCTGGAGATCACCGAAACCGTGCTGATGGACGAAAGCAAGGCCGTGCTGAAAACGCTGCGCCAGTTGCGTGAGCTCGGCATCCGCATCGCCCTGGACGATTTCGGCACCGGCTATTCCTCGCTCGGCTACCTCAGGCGTTTTCCGGTCGACAAGATCAAGATCGACCGATCATTCATTCGCGACATGGGCAACCGCGACACGGCGGCCATCGTTCGGACCATCATCGGGCTGGGTGCCGAGCTTGGCATCGTCGTCACGGCCGAAGGCGTCGAGACGGAGGCGCAACTCGACATGCTGCGCGACAATGGCTGTGTCGAGGCGCAAGGCTATCTGATCGGCGTGCCGTCAAAGCCGGCCGACATCCAGCGCCTGCTGAAGTCGCGTGCGACACGCAGCCAGACCGGCTGATGGCGTCAGCGCAAGTCAGCGCAGCGTTTCCAGGTATTTCTCATGGAAGCTGACATAGCCGGGCTCGACCACCTTCAGATGCCGCTCGATCAGCGCATGAAACCGCGGCAATTGGTGAAACGGAACGCCGGGATAGGCATGATGCTCGGCATGGAACGGCATGTTCCAGGCGAGCTTGCGCACCGCCCAGCTGGTCAGCGTCGTCCTGGTGTTTTCCAGCATGTTGGCCACCAGCGGGCAACGACCGTGCTCGGCCAGCAGATAGAGGCGCAGGAATGGCTGTCCGAGCAGAGCGGGAATGATCCAGACATAGAAAAGCACGGTGAGCCGGAAATGAACGGCGAGCAGAATGAGGACAGCGTAGAAGGCAATCATGGCGCGCGCCTCGGCCCGCACCTTGCGTCGGCCTTTCGGCGGTACATAGCTCTCCTGACTACCGCCAATCGCATTGGCGTAGAGTGTCTTGAGATGGCCCCACCACACCGGAAGCCCAGAGACGTGGACAATGTACTGCCGCAGGGTTTCGGGCTTCGGAAAGGAAAGCTCGGGGTCGTTTTCGGGATCCTGCGTGTACCGGTGGTGAGCGAAATGGAAGTAGCGGAACCAGTCGGCCGGCAGCGCGATGGCCAGGCTGCACAGCCGCGCCACGCCGTCGTTCAGCCACTGTGTTTCGAAAGCCGTGCGGTGCGCCGTCTCATGCAGCAGCGTGAACAGGAACACGATCAGGATGCCTTGCGGCAGCATCAGCAACGGCCAGAATGGGACCTCGGCCGCGATCAGCGATCCAATTAAGATAATCGCACCCAAGTGAGTGCAGAGCTGGAACAGGCCCGCAACATCGGACTTGGCCGTCAGGCGGTTGCGCTCTTCCGGTGTCAATGAGGCGATAATGTCGCGATGGTCCATCGGCTTCGATCCAGGCTGAAGAATGATGAAGCCATTCTAGTCGACGAAAAAGCTTTCCAGAAACGACGATTTCTGCGATTTAGATAAGTTTACCTTACCTATCTAGCGATCATGGCCACATCCCCATCCCTGAAAGGACTTCAGGCTTTCGAGGCCGCGGCGCGCACGGGCAGCTTTGCCGCGGCGGCGGAAGAGCTTTCGGTTTCGGCCGCCGCCGTCAGCCAGCTTATCCGCACCGTGGAGGCCCAGATGGAACGCAAGCTGTTTCATCGGATCAACCGCCGCGTTGTCCTCACCGAGGCCGGCGTGGAAATGCTGCCTCGGCTGACCGTGGCCTTCCAGGAGATCGGCAGCGTCTCTCGCGAACTGGGCGCCGATGCATTCCGCCCGCGCCTGGTGGTGTCGGTGCCGCCATCCATGGCCATGGGCTGGCTCTCGCAGCGCCTCGCCGGCTTTGTCGCAAGCCACGGCGCCGCCGACATATCGCTCCGGGGCGATGACGACCCGGTGTCGTTCGACCGCGAGTTGATCGACATCAGGCTTTCCTATGGCCCGCATTATCGCGAGCACCCGACCGAGGAGATCGGCCGGGACGCCGTCTATCCCGTCTGCGCGCCAGGGCTTGCCGGCATCACCAAGGCGGGCGAGCCGCTCGCCGGGCTGCCGCTCATCCACACCGACTGGGGGCCGACAGGCGCATCGTTTCCGTCCTGGCCCAACTGGTTCGAGGCCGCGGGTGCTCACCCTGGCCGAGCGGCACGGCGCGGCCTTTCGGCCAATTCGTCGCGCGCGGCCCTCGACCTCGCCATTTCGGGGTTGGGCGTGGCGCTGGCGCAAGGGATTTATTGTGCCGAAGCCGTGGAGGACGGCAGGCTGGTCCGGCCGGCCGGCGGCGCGATTGCATTGCGCCAGCCCTATTGCCTGACGGTTCCAGAGCGAAGCGCAAGCCGCGATGTCGTGGCCGCGTTCCGCGATTGGCTGGTCAACCAATGCCAACGCGCGGTTGGCTCGCCGGCGCTGCGCTGACCGGGAGGGAGATGGTCAGAGGTGCCCGCTCAAGGCCGCCACCATGTCCTTGCTGGTCGCCACGGGCACGATCTCGAACTCGACCAGATCAGCCCATTCGATGACCCAGCGCTGCAGCGACGTGACATCATCGGTCTCCACCAGCAGGAAACAGCGGCTCATGTCAGCCGCAATCCAGCTGTGATGCACGACAAGCTCCTCCGGCTTCAGGCGGCCGCGGTCGCGCGGAACCGGCGGTAGATCTCCTTGCGGTCGCAGCCGGTGAAATCCTCGATGACGATGAACTGCATATTTCCCCTCGGATGATTACCGCCCCGGCCGGTCGAGCCGCTCCAGGAACCACTGCGTCAGCCGCACCCAGACCTCGTCCTTCTCGCCGGAATCCTCCCAGCCGTGATCGAGGTTTGGATTGTCGTTGACCTCGATGACGAAGACGCCGTCCTTGGTCTCCTTGAGGTCGACGCCGTAGAGGCCGTCGCCGATGCAGCGCGCCGCCTTGACGGCGGTCTCGACGACATGGGCCGGCGTCTCCTTCAGCGTGAAGGTCTTGATGCCGCCTTGGTCGGGCTTGCCATTGGCCTTGTGGTTGACGATCTGCCAATGTTTCTTGGCCATCAGATAGTGCACGGCAAACAGCGGCTGGCCACCGAGCACGCCGACACGCCAGTCATATTCGGTCGGGATGAATTTCTGCGCGATGAGAAGGTCGGAATCCTCCAGCCATTCGGTCGCGAGCCGCGTCAGTTCCTCCAGGGTCTCGCATTTCTTGACGCCGCGCGAGAAGGACGAATCGGGGATCTTCAACACTAGGGGAAAACCCAGCGTCTGTGCGGCCAATTCGAGGTCAGAGGTGCCGGCGATCATCACTGTCGGCGGCACCGGCACCTTGTTGTAGGCCATCAGTTCGTTGAGATAGACCTTGTTGGTGCAGCGGATCATGGACAGCGGGTCGTCGATGACCGGCATGCCTTCCTGCTGAGCACGGCGAGCGAAGCGGTAAGTATGGTTGGAGATCGAGGTGGTCTCCCGGATGAACAGTGCATCGTAATTCGCCAGCTTGGCCAGATCCTTTCTGGTGATCGGCTCGATTTCGACCCCCATCTTCTCGGCGATCTTGGCCCAGTAGCGCAGCGAAGAGATTTCCGAAGGCGGCAATTCCTCATGCGGATCGACCAGCGTGGCGAAGGTATAGCGCGCCGGCGTGCGGCCCTTGGTGTCGCGCCACTCGCGGTTGGTGTAGGTCTCCAGGCACTGGATGAAGCTTTTTTCCTCGTCCTCCGTCATCCGAGCCAGGGGGTGGAAGCCGATCTTGCGGATCGAAGCCCATTCGGCGCTGTCCTTGATATGGACTTCGAGCGCCGGCGCCCGGAACCAGTCGAACAACAGCTTGGCGAAACGGTCCCAGACCTTGGACGGACCGATGCCGAAGAAGATGCAGACCTTCGCCGGAAATACACCGCCGAGATCCTTGCGGCATTTGTTGAGCGCCAGTTCCAGTTCCGGCAAGGCGTGCTCGTAGAGCTTGCGCTCCGACAGGTCGATCATCGTCTCCACGGTCGGGATGACCTTGTGGCCGCGCGAACTCGCCAGCAGCGAGGCATAGTAGCCGCGGCTCTGATAGCCGTAGTTGTTCGACAGGTTGATAACCTTAGGCCGCTGACCGCGAAACAGCGAGGGATGCGCGAGATAGTCGCGATTGGTGATGATCTTGTGCGGCGTCGCCACCTGGTCGAGATCGCTCTGCCTGCCGGTAAGAATGACCCAGGTCATTATCTCTTTCCCAAAGTGATGGCGGCACGCAGTCCGTCGCGGCCGAACTGCGCCATGTTCATGAAGATGCCGTAAGGCACGGGAATGTTGGCGGCATCAAGGATGGTTTCCTGCCTTTCATCCTCGACCCACGGATCGTGGATCAGAATATGATCGCCATCATCGCCGATGGCCAGCACCCAGTGCGGCACCTTCTTGCCGAACATCAGGAAGCCGCTGATCAGCACCAGCACCAGTTTGCCCCCGGCGAGAGCCGCCCTGATATCGTCGATGGTGAATGGACGGTAATTCACCGGGATGCCGTAAAGTTCCGCGCGGCGGCGAAAGTCGACCTGTGCCAGTTCCATGACCCGGCGCTTGTCCTCGCTGCGCACCGATTGCAGGAACAATGCGCCGTAGAAGGAAACGTAAACCTCCGCCGCAAGCCCGCTTTCGTAGCCCGAGACAGCCAGGCCGAATGGTTCGCAGCCGCCCGGTCCTGACATCATGAAGACGGTCGTTGCCTCGCGCCAGAGTCGGATTTCCATCACCGGGTCGGGCACGAAGCCACGATCGAAATTGGCCATGGCCATCATCAGGCAGCATGGACCGCAGGTGAACTCGCAGGTCTGCTGATAGAATGGCACCCTGGTGGCGACCGGAAGGTCGCCGCGCAGGGTTTTTTCATAGCGCAGTGCCGTCGCGCCGTCCTCGTAATAACCGGGCTCGCGGCCAATCTTGCGGTAGCCGGCCTGTTCATAGATGCTGATGGCACGGCCATTGTCCTCGCGCACTTCGAGACGCAGCATCATGCGGTCGTGTTCGAAGGCTGCCTCTTCGGCCGCGGCCAGCAATTGCCGGCCTATGCCGAGCCCGCCGAAAAACGGTCCGACGGCGATCGAATAAAGCCGTGCTACCCCACTGCCCTTGCGAAACAGCACGATCGCATAACCGCCGACGCGGCCATCGATTTCGGCGACCAGCGTCTCGGCGGTCTCGCGCTCGATGAACAGGCGGAAGGAGCGGCGGGAAATGCGGTCGCTCGAGAATACAGCTTTCTCGATGGCGGCGAGGTCATCGACGTCAGACGCGCGGGCCGTGCGGATCTCGGCAGGCATGCGGCTTGAGAAAACCTCGATTGCGTTGCGGCAACGTCCCCGGTCGAAAAGCGTCGCAAACACCGGCCGAAGCGCCGGTATTCATCAAGCGCTATCGCTCCTTGATTAGGGCCGAATTGTGACACTTTCCGCGACGGCAGGGAAGCTGACAAGCTTTGAACGGAATCGCTGTTTTCATGCCAGCCGACCGCGCAAGATCGCAGCCGGCTCAGCTGGAGAGACCGGCCAGAAGCTGGCCATACGCGCTCTTGGCCACGGCCGCCAACTGCTCGCGCGGCAGCGAACCAACGACGGCACAGCCATAGCCTTTATCCAGCCAGTAGACGGCCTGCGGACCGTCCTGCGCCGAAGCATAGGTGCCCTTGGCATTCTCGGTCGATTCCGCCGTCACGAAGAGGGATATGCGCTCGCCCTTATCGTCTTCGTAGAGCAGCATCGCGGCCTTGCTTTCCCCCGCCGGCAGCAACCGGCCGCCAACCAGTTGGAAGCCGTTCGCGCTCAGGTCCGGTGCCACCAGTTTCAGGCCGACCCGACTGGACAGCCAGGTCTGCAGATGATCCTTGTCGCTGGCCGGCACTTCCACCGCGTGCCGCTTCTCGGCGGCATAAATGACATGGGCGGCGATCGCTTGTTCGGCGAGCTGATCCTCCGCCGGATCCTCCTGCCCGATCCCTCCGATACCCGCAAAGTAGCCGCCAAATCCGCCCGTGGCGAGAAGCACGGCCGCGGCGGCGGCAAGCCACCAGCGTGAGCGTCGCACTGCTGCCTTAACAGGCGCTTCACCGAGCACCACCTTGCGCAAGCGCACTGGCACCACCTCGTCCAGCACGCCGGCGAAGGCCGAGCGCAATGCCTCCCGGTCGGCGGTGAAGCGGGCGCTCCTGGCCTTCATCTCGGGATTGGCGTCGAGCCAGGCATCGTAGGCGGCGCGCTCATCGGCCGGCAGTTCGCCGTCGAGCGCCATATGGATGTCCCGTTCGGAAAAATCGCGGCGGATCATTTCTCGACGATCCTTATGGCGCGGCGGCGCGCTGTGTCGTCCAGCAGCCCGCGCAATTCCTCACGCCCCCGCGCGATGCGCGACATCAGCGTGCCGGCGGGAACACCCAGAATGTTGGCAGCCTCGGCATAGGAAAAGCCTTCTATGGCAACCATGACGATGGCCGCGCGGCGATCGGGGCTGAGCGCCTGCAACGCGTCGATGATCTCGCGCGAAGCGATGCCCTCCAACTGTTCGGGCGGCTGGGCAACCGCCTCGCCCGCCTCCAGCGGCAGCATCGCCGCTTCGCCGCGGCGGTTCACCTTGCGCATCTGGTCGATGAACAAATGATGCATGATCGTAAACAGCCACCTCCTGGGGCTTTCTCCCGTCTGCCAGTTGTCCAGCCGCAACAGCGCACGCTCGAGGCAGTCCTGAACGAGGTCGTCGGCAGCATCACGGCCGCGCAGAAGCGAGCGTGCGTAGCGGCGCAGGCGCGGTATTTCACCAAGGATTGCTGCCTTTTTTTCGTCCATGACCGCTGGTTCTGAGGTCGCCCTTGTTGATCCGATAGAACGCGCCTTCCCGGCACGGCGCAAGCAGCCAGCGCGAAGCGGTCCACCGCTCCGGTCACCCAAGCAATGAGATAACGCCGGCGGATGCCGGTTTATTCCCGCGCAGCGTTGAATTCCGGCTGTTATTGTTCGCCGGCCGGCAATTTCTCCTTTGCCGCCCGCGTCAGGAGCCGCTGGTAGAACAGGCCGATGCCGATCAGAACGGCGCCGAGCCCGATAAAGGACAGCGCCCTGAGCACACCTTCCAGTTCCGACATGTCGAACAGGAAGACTTTCAGGACGGCCACCGCGATCAGCGCGGCGGAGGCGATGCGCAGCACCTGCGATTTCAGCCAGACGCCGGCGGTGAGCAGCGCCACGCCGATAACCAGCCAGAGCGCCGAATAGGTATAGGTCTCCAACTGCCCAAGGCCGCTCCACATGCCGATGAACTCGCCCTTGAACAGGCGCCTGACCGAAAGCGTGGCATAGGCGAAGGCAAGCAGCGCCGCCATCAGCGCCAGCATGGCCGAATACCATTTCGGCCGCTTGCCCCTGCTATAGAGCGCCAGACCACCGGCGGCGACTGCCGGCAGGAGATAGGCGAGGAACAAGAGGTTGAAGACCGGGATCCGGCCGGTCGATTCGTCCGTGAACAACGGATTGAGCACCAGGAAATGCTGGATGACGATGAAGGCGGCCGAGAGCACGCCCACCGCCATCGAACCATAGCGCAGCACCGAGCTTGGCGAGCGCCTGTCGATGGCGATCAGGATGGCGCCGGCACCGACGGCGATCAGCGTGTAGATCGCCTGTTCGGCGAGCGTCGGCGCATCGCTGTTGATGACGCCGCCATGCATTACGTGACGCACCAGCATGGCGAGCGTCAGCAGCGCAAACAGTGCCGCCGCCGCTTCCATGGCCAGGCGTGGACGGCCATCGGTGGTGCGGGCGAGTTGCCAGGCCGCGAAGCCGAAGGCGAGCGCCGGCACGCCGTAGCCCGGCAGCAACCAGTTGAAAACCGGTGTCGTCGACAGGAATTCGGCGCCGACGATCGTCGGATCGACGGCGGCGCGGCCAAGCACCGCGATGACAGCGGCGACCGAAATCCAGCCGAGCACAGGATAGGAGCGCCAGCGCGTGGCGAGCGCCGGCACGATCGCGGCGGCACCAAGCAGGATGGTGGTCCAACCGGAATCAAAAGCCATATGCAGCATCAGGAGGCCGGCGACTGCCGCGCCGCCCAAAACAAACGACACTGCGGCTCCGCCCTTGAGCGGCGGTTCCTCGGCCCGCGCGATCCACTCGCCGCCGGCGGCGAAGATCAGGACCAGCAGGGCCGCGATGGCGGCATAGACAAAGTCGCGGTCGAGATTGCCGAACGTGAACCAGAGCGCCAGCAGGACGATCAGCGGCACGATGACACCCCATGCAGCCCAAGAGGCTGCTCGGATCTGCGCCGTGGCGGCGAAGCGGCGCGCGGCCCACAAACCAGCGGCGACGAAAACAAGACCGAGACCAATACCGATACGCAAGCTCAGCGCGTCAGCGGTGGCCAAGGGCACCCCATCAACACCCAAAGCGCCGCCCGAAAAGTCGGAAGCGATAGACGTTGGCGGGATGATGCCGAGATAGATCAGCACCGTCACCAGTCCCGCGCCATAAAGCAGTGGCAGCGCCAGTGGGCGGTAGAGCGCGACCGCTATCATCACGACAAGCAGCACCGCGCCCGGCAAAGCATCACCGGCAGCGGCGAAGACCGGGTCAACCGAGAGGCCAAGCGCCGAGAAGGCGACGAACAGTCCAGGCACGATGGATGGCCAGTCGAAAGTCCCTGCTAGTCCGGTCTCGCCGCCACGACTGCTCAGCCAGACAAGGGCAAGCACAGCCAGCGTCACAGCATCGATGAACAGTATGGCGGAGAGGTTCGCGCCCGGTGCGTCGGTCATGTAGAGGATGGTCCAGACGCCGGTACCGAAAAAAGCGGCCGCCATCAGCGTCTTCCAGTCGCGCATGCGGGCGATCACGCCAGTGGCGGCGAGCACGATGGCGAGATAGCCGAACAACGCCCACGGATTGGGCGCCTGCGAAGCGATCAGCACCGGCGTCACCATGGCGCCGACGAGACCGATGCCGGCCAGCGCCTGGCCATGGACGAGAGCGGCGGCTATGGTCGCAACGCCGATCGCACCGAGCAGCGTGAAGGCAAGCGCCGGGCCGATAAAGCCGTAAATGCCATGGGCGGCATAGACGGTGCCGAACAGGATGAAGGCGCCGGCCGCGGTCAAGATCGCCGGAATATAAGCGCCGGCAATACCTTGCACCGGTACCTTGAAGCCGGTGCGGCGAATGAACTCGCCGCCGGCGACCAGCACCAACCCGAGCACCGCCGCCATGGTGAGCCGCACGCCGGGTCCGAAAATGCCGGCCTCGATGGTGTAGCGGATCAGGAACAAGCCGCCCAGAGCCAGCGCGATGCCGCCGACCCAGACCGCCCAACGCGTGCCGAGCGCGGTTTCAACGTCGGACTGGCGAGCGGCTTTGGCGACCGCTGCCGGCGCGACCTCTGGCGTTTTCGGTGCGATCTCGGGCGCGCTCCAAGGGCCGGGCCCTCCGGCCGGGATTTCCGCCTCCGTGGCCTGTAGCGCGGGGGCCGGCTCGCCGATTGGTGCCGGGGCGATGTCGGCAGGCCTGGCCACCGGAGCCGTGTCGGCCCTGCCCTGCGCCGCCTCCAGTTCCGACGGCTTGACCGTGGGCGATACCGCGCCCGAAAGCACGAGGCTGCGCAGTGCGCCAAGTTCGCGCTCGATCAGACCGATGCGGCCCTGCTGACGCGAAATGATGACGAACAAGGCAATGATGGCGACGAGGCCGATCAGGCTCTCAAACATGGCGGTTCCCCCAAACCAGGCCAGTTTTCACTGACGCTTCATCTCACTGACATTCAAATACGGCGGCTAAACGGCTGAAAATTCAACGTGCCGCCAGATTGGCGGCTGGAAATATCGAACATGTCTCGGTACCGAAAGCCAGCAGCTTGCCGCCGGCATCCTTCAGCGTCGCTTCCGAAACGGCAAGCGTGCGGCCCTTGTGAACCACCTTGCCTTCGCAGACAACCTCACCGGTCCTGGGCGTGATCGGCCGCGTCAGGTTCACCTTGAACTCCGCAGTCGTGTAAGCCTCGCCCTTGTCGAGCAGGGTCTGCACCGCGCACGCCAACGCTGAATCGAGCAGCGTCGCCGCCCAGCCGCCGTGAACGCCGCCCAGCGGGTTGAGGTGGCGTTCGTTCGGCACGCCCCGGAACACGGCGCGACCTTCCGATACTTCGGTCAACGCGAAGCTGAGCTGGAAGGAGATCGGTGGTGCCGGGTATTTGCCGTCGACGATTCGCTGCAGCAATTCCAAGCCGGTGTATTTCAGAATGTCGGCATGAGGAATGGTGCCGAGGCCGAGCGGCGAGACCCGGCCCGGATAGAGTTCGACTTCGCTCATCGGATGATTTCTCCGGCCGCGCTCTCTCCGGCGATGGGCTTCTGCGCTGCGTGGTGCTTGCGCAGTGCGGCCAGAAAGCCGGCGCGCGCATCGGGCTGATCGATGCCGCGCGGCTCGTAGACGTGGCGGGTGAAGAAGAAGCCGGTCAGGCGGAAGGCGTCCGCCATCGCCGCCTGATTGGCGCGCTGGCCGGAGCCGCGCTGCAGGAAGGCGGGCAGCACCAGCATCTTGTCGTGCCACGGCGCCCCGGCTTCACGCGACACCGCGCGTCCGGATTTAGGCGAGACATAGGCCAGATCCTGCCTCGTGCCGGTGGCGGCGCATTGGCTGAGATCGAGGCCAAAGCCGAGTTCATCAAGGATCAGAAGCTCGAAGCGCGCCACCAATTCGCCGGCGGCATCTGCGTCGTCGAGATGAACGATCATCACCGAAAGCGCCTCGTAGAGGCCGCCATGGGCATCGCGCTCGGGCAGCAGGCGCAGATGCGCCGCCATCGTCTGAAGGCCGTAGACGGCAACGGCACTGTCCATCAGCCGGGCGGCGTTCATCTCGATGGCTTCGGCCTGGAAAGTGCCCAGGTGCTCGTCGAGGCGCGCGCGCCACAAGAGATCGACACGATTGCCCGGCTGGAGAACGGGCTGCTGCTTGCGCGAGCGGCCACCGCGCACGAGGCCGAGATGGCGGCCATGGGCGCGCGTCATCACCTCGAGAATGGCGCTGGTTTCGCCATGCCTGCGGGTGCCGAGAATGATTCCCTCGTCGCGCCATTCCATATCAGGAGCTTTTCACCGATCGGGTGGCGAAATCAAGGTATGGTCTGGCGCCTGTGCCGGCTCTCGCAACGAGGCATAAAAAAGCCGCCCGCAGCGATGTGCTGCGGGCGGTTGGTGAGGTCAGTCGATCCGTTAGAAGTTGCGCTGGAAGCGGACGATGCCGCCGACGCTGTCCTTCTTGTCGGCCTTGGACCAGTTGCCGTAGATGGATGGATTGCCGAAATTGCCGTAGTGATCCCAGTCGACTTCGGTCGTGACCGTGAAGCCCGGGACGATGGTGTATGCGACGTTCGCGGCGAGAGCATAGTTCTTGTCGTCGTCAGCCGAAGCCTGGACGTTGAACGAGGTCTTCTCGTTGAACTTGTAGGTACCGCCGCCCCAGACGGCCCAGTTGCCGCCCCACGGCTTGTACTGGCTGCGGCCATGTACGTCGATGGCATTGTGTGCGTCGTCTGTGAGGTTGTCGTCGGTGCCGTAGCCGCCCATGATGAACAGCGACAGTTCCTTGCTGACGTTGACATCCAGGCGAACCTTGCCGGCCACTTCCTCGTAGTTGCTGTCATAGGCGACAACACCGGTGATCGCGCCCCAGTCGCCCTTGTACTTCAAGCCGCCGACGACATGCGGAACATAGCTGTCGATGGTGTTGACGCCCGTGCCTTCTTCGAGCGAGACCACGCCCGTGAAGCCGCTGCCAGCGTCGAAATAGTACTGGACGACATTGGTGTCCTTGACGCCGTACGGGATGATCGTGTCCTGGATGACGTTGCCCGCGTAACCGATGAACTGGTCGTATGCAGTTTCATCCTTACCGACGCGCAGGCCACCGAGCTGTATCCAGGCGAAGTTGAGGCTGGTGGTTTTGTTGCCGGCCTGCCAGGAGGTCGAGGAGCTTCCATCATAGTCGCCCGAGGAGTTGCCGAACTGGAAGCGGGTCTCGGTGAAGGTCTTCAACGTGCCGAGTTCGGTTTCCTGGCCGGTATACGTCCTCAGCGTGAAGCGCATGTTCTTGTAGTAGGTGTCGTGGTTTCCACCGTCCATGTGATCGCCAACGTTGTTGACGCCATCCAGCGTGCCGGAATCGCCGACGCCGATGTCATAGCGGAGATAGCCGCCGATGCGCAGGCAGGTCTCGGTGCCCGGGATGTAGAAATAGCCGGCGCCGTAGACGTCGCAGATCTTGACGTATTCGGCCGGTTCCGGTTCGGCGACGACAACCGCGTCCGCGGCGCGCGCGCCGGACACCGCGATCAAAGCCGCGGCTGAGCCGAGAAGGAGGCTCTTGATGTTCATTTTCTGACCTCTCCAGTCAAGTTTGAAAAAATGGCTTCTGAATTGTGGCTGGCGGATATGTTTTCCCGCCTCACCCCCACAATGAAAAAGGCCCGCACCGCGTCCCCTTTTCGCGGCGAACATACCCACCAATCGTCCACCTTCAATGACAATTCCATAAATGCGCTGGATTCTCGCCACAGATTAAATACGTGTTGCACAAATAACACTAATGAGAGCTTGCTTGAATTTAAAATGGCACAAATGAAACATCGTCATATTTTTGTAATAATTAAGTATATCATTCTGCATATACCAGTTTACTCTATGAATTTCGGTCTTTTAAACTCTAAATCTAAAATAAATTGAGAAATTTGTGATTTCTGTCCTCCTATCGCTGTCGGCGCGAAAACAACACCATCAGCAGATCCAGATCACGGCGCGGAAAGCCGGCCTCAGCACGCGTCGCCGCTTCGTTGGCGGCTTGCCAAGAATCTGAGTTGGTCTCGCGCCAATCGCGGGCCGCATGGTGGAGCCGGCGTTTCGCTTTGGCCTGCTTTCCGCCACCCGGGAGCCGTTCGCGGTTCGCGTAAAACCGCGACGTGCTCTACAGCACGTCGCGGCGAATCGGATTCGCCGACCTGCTGTAAGCTTCTGATTTTATGCATGTCGCTGTCCCGGAACCGAGGACTCTTCCGGGCGACATGCATTAGCCTCACGCCCAATGCTTGTGGTCGGCCACCGTGCGATGACGCGCCAGGATTTTTTCGGCCTTAGCGGGGGAACTCCAGCCCCATCTCGCGGTAGCGCTCGGGATCATCGCCCCAGTTCTCGCGCACTTTCACGAACAGGAACAGGTGCACCTTCTGTTCCAGTATGCCTGATATTTCCATCCGCGCGGCCTGCCCGATGGCGCGGATGGTCTCGCCCTTGTGGCCGAGCACGATCTTCTTCTGGCTGTCGCGCTCGACAAAGATGGTCTGGTCGATGCGCACCGAGCCGTCCTTTTTCTCTTCCCATTTCTCCGTTTCGATGTGCGAGGAATAGGGCAGTTCCTGATGCAGCCTGAGATAGAGTTTTTCGCGGGTGATCTCGGCAGCCAGCTGGCGCATCGGCAGGTCCGAAATCTGGTCTTCCGGATAGTACCAGGGGCCGGCCGGCAGCGCGTGCGCCAGATAGTCGAGGAGGTCCTTGCAGCCGGAACCGGTCAGCGCGGAGACCATGAAGGTGCGCTGGAACGGCACTTTCTCGTTCGCTGCCGCAGACAGGGCCAGCAGCGCCTCGTGCTTGACCCGATCGACCTTGTTGAGAATCAGCACCATCGGTTGGCGCACGTCCTTCAGCCGTTCGAGGATGGCATCAGCATCGCCCCTGATGCCGCGCTCGGCATCGATCAGCAGCAGCACGATGTCGGCGTCCTTGGCGCCTCCCCAGGCGGTGGTCACCATCGCGGTGTCGAGCCGCCGCTTGGGCTTGAAGATGCCCGGTGTGTCGACAAAGACGATCTGCGCGTTGTCGTGCGTGGCGATGCCGCGCACGATGGCGCGTGTCGTCTGCACCTTATGGGTGACGATCGAGACCTTGGCGCCGACCAGCTGGTTGACCAGCGTTGACTTGCCCGCGTTAGGCGCGCCGATCAGCGCAACGAAGCCGGAGTGCGTGACGGGAGCGGCTGCAGTGTCTTCTGCGGTCATGCCGCGCTCCCTTTATTGGCCCACACGCCTTCGCGCACGAGAAATGCCGAAGCCGCCGCTTCTTCAGCCGCCCTGCGGGAGCCGCCGGTACCGACGGAAGGTGCAAAGCCGCTAACCTGCAAAGAAATAGTGAAGACCGGCTGATGGTCGGGCCCTTCGCGTTTTTCGATCACATATTCGGGTCGCGCGTCACTCGTCTTGGCAATCCATTCCTGCAAATCGGATTTCGGATTAAGTGGCTTCGTCACAACCGTGCTCGAACGTGGCTCCCAATAACGCAGAACGAACCGCCGCGCGGCGTCGATACCGCCATCGATATAAACTGCCGCGATTAGCGCTTCGACGGCATCAGCCAGATAATTTCCGCCAGAGCCGCGCGATCGCGCCTTCAAGGCGGCGTCGGCTCGAACCAGATTCTCCAGCTGCATCTCGATGCCGACTTCCGAGCATGTCTTTGCATCGACCAGCGCATTGAAACGGGGCGCGATTTCACCTTCCGGTGCATCGGGGAATTTCTCGAAAAGCATATCGGCGACGACAAGACCAAGCACGCGGTCGCCAAGGAATTCAAGACGCTGATTGTTGCTTGCCGCCTTGACCGCGCTGGAATGCGTCAAGGCGGTCTCAAGTAAGCGGATGTCCCTGAAAACATGGCCGGTCCTGGCCATCACCAAACCGGCCAGAGTCTCGCCTGTCGGGCGCTTCAAGGCCATCAGTTGACGAAGTGGAACAGGCGCGAAGCGCGCATCAGCGACGGCCATTTCCAGATTTCGAGCGGGCTAGCCTTGCCGGCGATCGAGAAGAAGACAAGGTTGGCGCGGCCGACCAGGTTCTCGGCCGGAACATAACCGACGGTGAAACGGCTGTCGGCGGAATTGTCCCTGTTGTCGCCCATCATGAAATAGTGGCCGGGGGGCACGTCGAATTCGCGGGTGTTGTCGCCAATCGAGTTCGGCGACAGGTCGAGCGTGTCATAGCTGACACCATCGGGCAGCGTCTCGCGATAGACGTCGATCGGATAATCCTTTTCCGTGATGTCGGGATTGTCGATCTGGCCGGTCTTGACGCGCGGCACGCCAACGCCATTGATGAAGACTTGGCCATCCTTCATCTGGATCTTGTCGCCGGGCAGGCCGATGACGCGCTTGATGTAGTCGACGGACGGATCAGGCGGGAACTTGAACACCACCACGTCGCCACGCTTGGGCTCGGAGCCCCAGATGCGGCCCGAGAAAATGTCCGGTCCAAAAGGCAGCGAATAGCGTGAATAGCCGTAGGACCATTTGGTGACGAACAGATAGTCGCCTTCCAGAAGCGTCGGCCGCATCGAGCCCGACGGGATCGAGAACGGTTGGAACAGCAGCGTGCGAATGACCAGGGCGAGCAAAAGCGCCTGGACGATGACGCTGACGGTTTCGCCAAGCCCGCCGGATTTCTTCTGAGATTTTTCAGCCACGCTCATGTCGTCCTCGATTGTGCGTTGGATGGTATAGAGTCTCGGCGCGCGCTGGGCAACGTCCATGCCGGTCGTCAGATGCAATCAATGTGGCGCTTCTTCGACCGGTAACGCCTCTATGATCACAAAGGCTTGAGCGAGCGGGAAATCATCCGTGATGGTGAGGTGGATCGCCGCCCGATGACCTTGAGGCAGGATCTTTTCCAGCCGCGCCAGCGCCCCGCCGGTCAGCGCCATCGTCGGCGCACCGCTGGGCAGGTTGACGACACCCATGTCACGCCAGAAGACCCCTTGTGCCAGACCAGTGCCCAGTGCCTTGGCGCACGCCTCCTTGGCGGCAAAGCGCTTGGCGTAGGAAGCTGCGCGGGCGCGCCGGTTCTCCGAACGCGCCTGTTCCACCTCGGTGTAGATCCTCTGGATGAAGCGCTGGCCGTGACGCTCCAGCGATTTCTCGATGCGTGTGATGTCGATCAGGTCGCTGCCGATGCCGATGATCATTGGGCGGCGGAACCGACGCTTCCGCCGGGATGAGGCGAATGCTCACGGCGTCTCGCGCGCTCGGCCAGCCGCTTGCGCCGCTGTTCTCGGAAGACATTCATGCCCCAGCGCGTGATGCCGTAGAACACCAGGCCGAACACCAGCCCGAGCGGCACCGCGCCGATCAGCATCGGCTCCAGGACGGGATGCCATAGTTTGGCGAAGGACAGCGTGTGCAGCATCTCGCCCAGATGCGCCGGCGGACCGTGTGTCGGCAGGCGATCGTGCAGGATGAGCTTGCCGGTTTCCCAGGATGCGCCCCACAAGAGCGGAAAAGTCAGCGGATTGCCGAAGAATACGGCTCCCAAAGCGGCGGCCACCAGATTGCCGGCGATCACCCAACACAGAACGGCGGCAATGATGAAGTGGAAACCGACGGGGAAGAACGAAGCAAAGACACCCGCGGCGACGCCGGCCGCCACCGCATGCGGGGTGGCCTTCAGCCGCAGAATGCGCTTGGAGAAATATTGAAGCGAGCGCGAAAACGAACGGCGCGGCCACAGATAGGTACGCACCCGCTCGAAAAGGCCATCAGGCTTGCGGCGACGAAAAAGCACTCTCTTCCTATTCCCGACAGTTCACAGCTTACACGCCGGCTGTTTCCAGCCAGGCTTCGACCGCCACATCTTGCGCTTTACGGTCGCCAGAAGGCAATCGCGACTTTGATATAGCCATCCGCAAGCCCAACAACAACCGAAGGCCGTACGCTCAGCGTCCGCAGCGCCAGATTTTTGGTCAGATCCATCTTCTCCACATCGGACAATCGCGGCGAATTTGAGAAGTGGTTTCGGCTAATTGTCGCAGCCGGATGACCGATATGCGGCCGAGGGTTCCGGCCGGCTTCGACAAGGTCACCATCCGGGGCCGAGACGATATCCTTCCGGCGCGGTGCCTACTTCAGATATTCGCTGACCTCGACCAGATTGTCGTCGGGATCGCGGAAATAGACCGACATCATAGGTCCTCGCGCGCCGATGCGCTCAACCGGACCGACTTCGATGGCAACGCCGTCGGCCGCGAGGCCGGCCTGGATTTCGGCGAGAGGCACCGCCGACACGAGGCAGAAATCGCCAGAACCCAGCGTCGGCGTCCTCGCCTTTGGCTCGAAAGTACGGCCGACTTCGTGCAGGTTGATCTTCTGCGAACCGAACAGAAGCGCTGTCGGCCGGTTCGGCTGATCCAGGCGCCGCATGCCAAGCACGCGCCGGTAGAAGTCGCAGGTCGCTTCAACCGAGCGGACCGTCAGCACGAAATGGTCGATGCCGGCGATCATTTCGACCTCCTCGTCAGATGTTGCGGCTGCCCGGCTTGATGGCCGGGATGGCGGCAAGCTCCGGCGGCAACCTGTCCGGCGGGTAGGCTGGAACTTCATATTCGGCAAGCGCGATCAACGGCACACCGACATGGGTCTTGCCGGCCGAACGGTCGATGATGCAGGCGGCCGCGACCACCTCTGCGCCAACGTCGCGCAGGCAATCAATGGTTTCGCGGATCGACAGACCGGTGGTGACGATGTCCTCGACGATGACGACGCGGGCGCCTCGATCGATCTCGAAGCGGCGCAGGCGGAACTCGCCCCCTTCCCGCTCCACCCAGATCGCCGGCACGCCAAGGTGGCGCGAGGTTTCGTATGCCGGGATCAAGCCGCCGATCGCCGGCCCGACGACATAGTCGATCTTGCCTGGCACGGCGGCGCGGATCTTCTTGGCCAGCGCCTTGCACAGCCGCTCGGTCTTGTCGGCATGCATGAAGACGCGTGCCTTCTGCAGGAAAACTGGACTGCGCAGGCCCGACGTCAGGATAAAATGACCCTCGAGAACAGCGCCAGCCTCACGGAATATGTCCAGCACTTCGTCGGTATTCATCTCGTCCCCCATGGCCGGCTATCGCTAGCCGTTGACGCGCCGCGCATCGCTGACGCTCGAATTGTCCTTGAGCTGCGACAGCAGCCGGTTGAGATGCTTCAGGTCCCAGACTTCGAGATCGATCAGCATTTCGGTGAAATCGGGCGCGGTGCGCACCATCGACAGCGTATGGATGTTGGCGTCGTTGGAGGCAACGACCTGGGCGATATCGGCAAGCGAACCCGGCGCGTTGATGGCGGTGACCGAGACGCGCGCGGGGAACCGTTCCTTGGTGCGCTCGTCGATGTCCCAGCGCACGTCGATCCAGCGCTCCGGCTGATCGTCGAAGGCCTGCAGCGCCGGAGACTGGATCGGGTAGATGGTGATGCCGGTGCCCGGCTGGACGATGCCGACGATACGATCGCCAGGGACCGCGCCTTCCGGCGCGAAGCGCACCGGCAGGTCGCCGCGCACGCCGCGGATCGGCACGGCGCCGGCGCCTGGCTGGTCCTTGTCCTTGCGCGCGGCCCGGCCAGGTATCTGGAACAGCATGCCTGCGGCGTTGCGGATCTTCGACCAGCCCTCCTCGCGCTGCTTGGGCGCTGCCGGCGTGACGCGCTCGTCCTTGTAGTCGGGAAACACCGCCTTCATGACATCGGTTGAGGCCAGTTCGCCGCGCCCCACGGATGCCAGCACATCCTCGATGTCCTTGCGTGCCAGCCTGTGCAGCACGGGCTTCAGGCTTTCCCTGGTGAAGGTCTTGCCGGCTCGTTCGAAGGCACGCTCCAGGATACGCCCGCCAAGGCCAGAATACTGCTTGCGGATCGCATTCTTGGTGGCGCGGCGGATGGCTGCGCGCGCCTTGCCGGTGACGACGACCGATTCCCATGCGGCTGGCGGCACCTGCGCTTTGGAGCGGATGATCTCGACCTCGTCGCCATTCTTCAGTTCCGTCATCAGCGGCATGATGCGGCCATTGACCTTGGCGCCGACGCAGGTGTCGCCGACATCGGTGTGGACCGCATAGGCGAAATCGATCGGCGTGGCGCCGCGCGGCAAGGCAATCAGCATGCCTTTCGGCGTGAAGCAGAACACCTGGTCCTGGAACAGCTCCAGCTTGGTGTTCTCGAGAAAATCCTCGGGATTGTCGCCCTCGGCCAACTGCTCGATGGTACGGCGCAGCCAAGCGTAGGCGTTGGTCTCCTTCGAGATCGCATGGCCGGCGCCGTTCGTCTTGCCGCCGGTGTCCTTGTAGATCGAATGGGCGGCGACGCCGTATTCGGCGATCTTGTTCATCTCGCGGGTGCGGATCTGCAGTTCGACGCGCTGGCGCGAAGGCCCGACGATGGTGGTGTGGATCGAACGGTAGTCGTTCTGCTTCGGGGTCGAGATGTAATCCTTGAAACGGCCGGGCACCATCGACCAAGTGGTGTGGATGGCACCCAGCGCGCGATAGCAGTCCTCGACGCTGTCAACGACAACACGGAAGCCAAAAATGTCGGACAGCTGCTCGAAGGACAGCGCCTTGGCCTCCATCTTGCGGAACACCGACCATGGCTTCTTCTGCCGGCTCTTCACGCCGGCGTTGATGGCGTGCTTTTCAAACAGGGCCGACAGCGCCTTTTCAATGTCGGTCAGCACGCCCTTGTTGCGCTCGAATATCTCGGCGAGCCGCGCGGTGACGGCCCGGTAGGCTTCCGGATTGATGAAGCGGAAGGCGATCTCTTCCAGCTCCTCGCGCATGCCTTGCATGCCCATGCGCCCGGCCAGCGGCGCGTAGATATCCATCGTCTCCTCGGCGATGCGCAGGCGTTTGGCCTCGGGCATGTGATCGAGGGTGCGCATGTTGTGCAAACGGTCGGCGAGCTTGACCAGCAGCACGCGAACATCTTCCGAGATCGCCAGCAAAAGCTTGCGCAGGTTCTCCGCCTGCTCGGCCTTCTTGGAGACGAGGTCGAGCTTCTTGAGCTTGGTCAGGCCCTCGACCAGCTTGCCCATTTCGGGGCCGAACAGATCGTCGATCTCGGCCCGCGTCGCCGTCGTGTCCTCGATGGTGTCGTGCAGCAGTGCGACGGCGATGGTCGCCTCGTCCATGTGCATCTCGGTGAGGATGGCGGCGACTTCGAGCGGATGCGAGAAATAGGGATCGCCGGAAGCGCGCTTCTGGTGGCCATGCTTCTGCATGGCGTAGACATAGGCCTTGTTGAGCAACGCCTCGTTGACGTCAGGCTTGTAGCGCTGGACGCGCTCGACAAGCTCATACTGACGCATCATGGGCTAAATCTCTCGGCGATGAAATGAATCATGCGCCGCACTGTCGTACGGCGCATGCCGGTACCAACTGTCGCAAATACCAGATTCACGCATTATGCCAAGTGCGGCCAAAGCTGCATTCTGGTATTTGCGACAGTTGGTACTAGATAGCCACGAAACCGCCGGGACGGAAGTGCCGGAAGATTGTTCCAGCGACCGCCGGAACGGAGGGCTTAGTAGTCGTCGCTCTTTTCCGGGGGCACCAGGCCTTCGATGCCAGCCAGGAGATCTTCCTCGGTCATCCGGTCGAAGGTGACGTTCTCCTCGGCGTCGTCGGCTTCGGCGGCCGCAACAGCGCCGCCGGTCTGATCGGCGATCACTTCGCCATCGGCTTCGGGCTCGTCGACCTCGACATGCTTCTGCAGCGAATGGATCAGATCTTCCTTGAGATCATCGGGCGACAGCGTCTCGTCGGCGATCTCGCGCAGTGCGATGACGGGGTTCTTGTCGTTGTCGCGCGGGACGGTGATCTGCGCGCCCTGGCTGATCTGACGGGCGCGGTGGCCGGCCAGAAGCACCAGCTCGAAGCGGTTGTCGACCTTGTCGATGCAATCTTCAACGGTTACGCGGGCCATGGACTGCCCCTTTCATGCCTGGATTTAATGGAAAACAGGCGCGGTCCATAACCCGAACGGCGCCAAAATACAAGCATCATGGCAATGCGGGCCCACAGGGCACTCAATCTCAATATCGAACTCCCGATCTAGCAAAGCAGCCGGGTCCAGGGTTCGGCGCCACGATCACAATTGCTTGCAGTGCGCCACATGCCCTTGGATTGCCACCAAACTGGCGTTATCTCGATTGGTCCAAGGTCGGCCGGTTATTAGAGCCTGACGGATAGTCGCTACCGCATTTCGTTTAGACGGCCGTTTTTTTCGAAAAGGATTATTTCCATGTTCGACCCTCGTGAAAAAATCGCCCTGTTCATCGACGGCGCCAATCTCTACGCCACATCGCGCGCGCTTGGGTTCGACATCGACTATCGCAAGCTCCTGGCGAGCTTCCACAAGCGCGGTTACCTGTTGCGCGCCTATTATTACACCGCGCTGGTCGAGGACCAGGAATACTCCTCGATCCGGCCGCTGATCGACTGGCTCGACTATAACGGCTTCAAGGTGGTCACCAAGCCGGCCAAGGAATTCACCGACTCGACCGGCCGCCGCAAGATCAAGGGCAATATGGACATCGAGCTCACCGTCGATGCGCTGGAACTCGCCGATGTCGTCGACCACTATGTCATATTCTCCGGAGACGGCGATTTCCGCACGCTGGTCGAAGCGCTGCAACGGCGTGGCCGCAAGGTGTCGGTAGTCTCGACCATGGCCTCGCAACCTCCGATGATCTCAGACGACCTGCGCCGGCAGGCCGACCATTTCATCGACCTGGCGACGCTGAAAAACGAAGTCGGCCGCGACCCCTCCGAACGACCGGCACGGCGGCCCGAACCGGCTGAAGTGGACGAGGACGACTACTGAGGCCGGTCGACTTGACCGCCCCTTCACTTTCTGAACCCAGCCGCGATTGCCCGCTCTGCCCGCGGCTGCATGATTTCATCGCCGAATGGCGGCAGCGCGAGCCGTCATGGTTCAACGCGCCGGTGCCAACCTTCCTGCCACTGGGCGGCGAAGATACCGTCCAGCTTCTGATCGTCGGTCTGGCGCCTGGCCTGCGCGGCGCCAACCGCACCGGGCGCCCCTTTACCGGCGACTATGCCGGCGACCTGCTCTATTCGACACTGATTGCCCACAACTTCGCACGCGGCGAGTTCAAGGCGCGGCCCGATGATGGGCTGGAACTCGTCGGCACGGCGATCACCAACGCGGTGCGCTGCGTGCCGCCGGAGAACAAGCCGGTTGGTGCCGAGATCGCCACCTGCCGGACATTCCTGGTGCCGACGATCGCTCGCTTTCCCAACCTGCGCGCCGTGCTGGCGCTGGGATCGATCGCGCACCAGTCGACCGTGCGGGCACTGGGCGGGCGCGTCGCCGCCTATCCGTTCAAACATGGCGGCCAGTTGGAAGCCGGCGGCATCATGCTGTTTTCGAGCTACCATTGTTCGCGCTACAACACCAATACCGGTGTGTTGACCGAAGACATGTTCGTCAGGGTGTTTGGCGAGATCGCGGCATTCCTGAAGAACTGAGCTCTCGGATACCGTGCGGTCCGCGGTGCCTGCTCACACCGGCAGCAAGGCATCCGGCTTCACGTCGCCGATCGAGGCATAGGTATGTGTCTCCTTCACCCCGGGCAGCGGCAGGATGACGCGTTTGAGAAAGTCCTGATAGTCGGCCATCTCGGCAATGCGGGCCTTCACGAGATAGTCGAAGCCGCCGACGACCATATGGCATTCCAGAACCTCGGGCGCCTTTGCCACCGCCTCGGCGAAGCGGTCAAAGATATGCGGGGCCGCGTGATCGAGCCGCACCTCGATGAAGACAAGCATGCCGCGGCCAATCTTTGCCGGATTGAGCACCGCCCTGACGGCGGTGATGAACCCGTCGCGAAACAGGCGTTTCACGCGCTGGCTGGCGCCGGTTGGTGACAGGCCGACGCGCGCTGCCAGGTCGAGCGTGGTACGGCGTCCATCTTCCTGCAGCAGTCGCAGAAGACTGCGGTCGACGGCGTCCAGGTCGACTGGTTCAGGATTCACGTTCAAGCCCTCCTATTTGCGTGAATTACACTTCAAACTGTAAAAAACAGCGTATTTTGTCGCGACCATTTCGACCATAGGCTGCGCTTCATCGCAAGGTCGGGGCTGTCTCCTCCTGGCGGCATGAACATGCGGCGGAACTGACATGGCGGACGGACGAGACACGGGAGACACAAGACTGGCGGTGATCGCCGGCCTTGTCATGATCGCCATCTATGCGGCGCAGTTCGTCGCCGCCCGCTTCAGCCTCAGGGAGCATCTGACGGCCACCGACATGGCCAGCCTGCGCTTTGCAGGTGCCGGTGCGGTGTTCCTGCCGATCGTCTGGAGACGCGGCCTGGCGACCATGAAGGCGCTGGGCTGGCGGCGTGGACTGACGTTGGCTGCACTGGCCGGATTGCCCTATCCGCTGATCATCAACTGGGGTCTAACCCACGCGCCCGCCGCCCATGCCGCGGCGCTCTGCCCGGCCTCGATCGTGTTCTTCTCGTTCCTGTTGTCGCTGTTCAGGGAAAGCGCGTCGCGTCGGCGGATCATCGGCGTCGTTACGATCATCGCCGGCTTGTTGCTGTTCATAGCGCCGGCGCGCACCGGCGCCAGCGATGTCCTGTTCGGGGACCTGCTGTTTATCGGATCGGGCGCGATGTTTTCCACATATGCCGTTCTTGTGCAGCGATGGCGTGTCGACCCGGTCACGGCGACCGCGAGCGTCGTGCTTTTGTCCTGCCTGCCGCTGCCACTTCTTTATGTCTTGGCGCCAAGCGGCCTCCATGCCGCCGCAGGCGCCGAAATCGCCAGCCAGATCGTCATTCAAGGTCTTCTCGCGGGCGCTGCCGCAATGTTCCTCTACACTTACATTGTCGACCGATTGGGCTCACAGGCTGCATCATTGTTCCTGCCGGGTGTGCCGGTCGCCACCGTGATGGTCGGCATGGTCGTGCTTGGCGAGACCCCGCTGGCTATCCAATGCGTGGCCATCGCCATCATGGCCGCCGGGATGGGTTATTCGGCGATGGGTCGACGCAGCACCAGGGAAAATCTGGCTGTCTCGACATCAGCTGGATCGTGAATGGTTTCAGGGGCATGGCAGGCTGCCGAAGAACGGGACCGGCATCGGATCGGGCCTGTTCATCAAGGTGTGGAGGCGAGCAGCGCCGCCAACTTCTCCGGCCCGCCCTGCAAAACGTTCAGATCGACGTCCCCCTCGATGCCGTTCACGCGCCCCTTGTTGTGGTACTGCCAGTAGATCCAGTCACGACGGTCCGGTTCCATGAGCAGTGAGCGTAGCCAGAGTGGGCGAGCGGCGATTTGCCCGGCATAAGCGGCCTCGGCTTCATCCGTAAGATAGACGATCGCCGGCTTGCCGAATGCCGCCTCGACAAGTCCGAGGAAGGCCTGGAGTTCGGCATTCAACTGTTCGGGCGACGGACGCCGCGGACAGTTGCCGCCGAACTCGATGTCGACCACGGGCGGCAGCAGCGGCTGATCGTGCGGCACCACCGAGATGAAATTCCTCGCCTGGTCGGCGCCCGGCCGGCAGAAGGTGAAGAAATGATAGGCGCCGACGGCGAGGCCGGCGGCGCGGGCCTCGCGCAGATTGCCGGCGAAGGCGTCGTCGACATGGTCGCCGCCTTCAGTCGCCTTGATGACGACGAAAGCCACATCATCGGCGGCAACACGCCGCCAGTCGATCCGGCCCTGATGATGGGAGACGTCGATGCCCCTGACCGGATATCGGTCGCGGTCGGGAGAGTAGGTGCGGAAATTGGCCACTCCTCCCACAGCAATGACACATGCCAGGGCAAGACTGGCCGCGCCCCAGAGAACAATCCGCTTCTTCAAGACCACCCCTGTTGGACTTGCCGGTTGTTCGGCGTTGAAAACCCGACCGTTGGCTTTCCAGGCTATCTCCCGATCACCCGCGCTCCTTCAGCAGCCGGCCTTTTTCGCGCGACCAGTCGCGTTGCTTTTCGGTCTCGCGCTTGTCGTGCAGTTTCTTGCCGCGGCCGACGGCAAGCAGCAGCTTGGCGCGTCCCTGGTCGTTGAAATAGATTTTCAGCGGCACCAGGGTCATGCCTTCGCGGTCCACGCTCTGCGACAGCTTGGCCATTTCGCGCTTGTTGAGCAGCAGTTTGCGGCGGCGGCGCGGCTCGTGGTTGAAGCGGTTGGCCTGCAGATATTCGGGCAGATAGGAATTGATCAGCCAGATCTCGCCGCCTTCGACCGAGGCATAGCTGTCCTGGATGTTGGCCTGGCCCTGACGCAGCGACTTGACCTCGGTTCCGGTCAGCACAAGGCCGGCCTCGATCGTGTCGAGCACCTCATAGGAAAACCGCGCCTTGCGGTTTTCGGCAACGGTCTTGTTGTTGGGATCGGCTTTTCTGACTTGGTTCATGAGGTCTAGAGTCCGTTTCGAAACTCGCTCCCGCGAGTCAGATGATGGTGCTACCGAGAACCGGAGCGGAGCGTACATATAGTACGGGAACACCGGAAGCGCAGGTGGCGCCTTCAGATGACCGCGGGAGCAGACTTCCCAAACGGGCTCGCTAATTGATCAAGCCGGCGTGCTTCATGGCCGCATCGATCCTCTCGGCCGTTGCCGGCTCGACAGTCACCAGCGGCGAACGCAGCACGTTCTCGACCTTGCCCAGCTTCGACAGTGCATATTTCGCGCCGGATACGCCGGGCTCGATGAAGATCGCCTTGTGCAGCGGCAAGAGACGGTCCTGCAGCTCCAGCGCCTTCGCACTGTCGCCCGAAAGCGTTGCTTCCTGGAATTCGGCGCAGAGCCGTGGCGCGACGTTCGAGGTCACCGAGATGCAGCCGACACCACCATGCGCGTTGAAACCGAGCGCGGAAGCGTCCTCACCCGAAAGCTGGATAAAATCCTTGCCACAGGTCATGCGCTGCTCCGACACGCGCTCGACCTTGCCGGTGGCGTCCTTGACGCCGACGATGTTCTTGAAGTCTTGCGCCAGCCGGCCCATCGTCTCCGGCATCATGTCGATGACCGAGCGCGGCGGGATGTTGTAGATGATGATCGGCAGCTTGGTCGCCCGGGCGACAGCGGCGAAATGCTCGTAGAGGCCGCGCTGTGTCGGCTTGTTGTAATAGGGCGTTACGACCAGGGCAGCATCGGCGCCGGCCTTTTCGGCATACTGCACGAGCCCGACGGCTTCCTCGGTGTTGTTGGAGCCGGCGCCGGCAACCACCGGGGCGCGGCCCTTGGCCACCTCGATGCAGACCTTGACGACGTGGCGATGCTCGTCATGCGACAGCGTAGGCGACTCGCCCGTTGTGCCGACAGGAACCAGGCCTGTCGTGCCCTCGCCAAGCTGCCAGTCGACGAACGCGCGAAAGGCTTTCTCGTCGAAACGCCCGCTCTTTTCGAACGGTGTCACGAGCGCGGTAAGCGAGCCTCTCAGCATGTCGTCCAACTCCTTGGGACTTCTCGGTTCACGCATGTCGCTGTCCCAAAACCGGTATCCACTTTTGGGCGCCATGCACTTTGTTGGTTATGCATGTCGTTACCCCCAAAACCGGTATCCACTTTTGGGCGCCATGCACTTTGTTGGTTATGCATGTCGTTACCCCAAAACCGGTATCCACTTTTGGGCGCCATGCGTCGGTGTTTCGTGGTGCGCGCCTTCTAACCGAAAGCGAAGCCGCGCACCATAGTCTCGACATTGTTGCGCGGCAAGCATTGCCATGGTGCCAGCAAGCGTAATTCGAACGGCCTCGATAACCCTTTGTTTACGAGCCCTTCACGACCTAAGTTTAGGCTTCAAGGCTTCTTCGCCCGCTGGTAAAATGCTGGATTAAGGAAAGACACGCGATCATGCCGACCAGTCGGCCCCATCTCTTCGCGCTGCTTGGCGCCGTCGCCGCGCTGATGCCCGGCGTGGCGATCAGCGGCAGCGTCGATGTGCGGGTCACCTCGGCCATCCCGGTGCCCGGTGTACAGGACAAGGCGCAACAGGCCCCCTCACCCAGCGTCGCGCGGTTGAAAAGTGGGCTGGATGCGCTGGCGGCCGGCGATATTGCCGGCGCGCGCGGCGTGCGTGATGCACTGCCCGCACAATCGCTCGACCAGCACGTATTGGCCTGGGCGATCGCGCTTTACGGCGGAGACAAGGTTCCGAGCGGCGACATCGCGGCGGCCGCGAAGATGCTGCCCAACTGGCCGGGCACCGTTGCCTTGCGCAAGAACAGCGAGCGCGCGCTCTACCGCGAAAACCCGGCGGCGGATGTCGTCGTCAAGGCATTCGACGGCAGCCAGCCGCAGACATTCGAAGGCGTGATGGTTCTCGCGCGCGCCTATGTGTCGTCCGGCAACGCCAAGGCGGCGCGATCGGTGCTGTCGCCGTTCTGGCGCACCGCGATCCTGGAAGCCAAGGACGAGACGGCTCTGATCAAGGAGTTCGGCAGCCTTGTTCCTGCCGCCGATCACCGTTTTCGCATGGAGCGCATGTTCTATGCCGACCGGGTGAATTCCGCCTTGCGTGTCGCCGGCCTCGCCGGCGCCCAGCAGCTTGCCGACGCCTGGGCGGCGGCCGACAGGGGCGACAAGAATGCCGCCAAACTGCTGAAGGCCGTGCCGGCGGCGCAGCGTTCGGCCGGCTATTTCTTCGCGCAGGCCGAGTATCTGCGCAAGCAGCAGGATTTTGCGGGCGCCGCGGCGGTTGTCATGAAGGCGCCGGCGGACCGTGACTCCCTGGTCGATCCGGATGCCTGGTGGGTCGAACGCCGGGTGCTGTCGCGCGAACTGGTCGACCAGGGCGACATGAAGACGGCATACAAGATGGTCGCCACGCATGCCGCCGAAAGCGCGGCCAATGCGGCGGAAGCCGAGTTCCATGCCGGCTGGTACGCGCTGCGTGGCCTGAACGATCCCAAGCTCGCGGCGACGCATTTCGCGCGCATCGCCGACCTTGCCCAGGGACCGATGACCCTGTCGCGCGCCTATTACTGGCTCGGCCGCGCGGCGGAAGTCGGAGGCCCCGGCAATGCCAAGGATTATTTTGGACGTGCGGCGACCTACGGCACCACGTTTTACGGCCAGCTCGCCGCCGAACGTGTCGGCCGGCAGGCGCTCAACATCGTCTATCCCCAGCCAAGTGCCGCCGACCGGCGGAGCTTTGCCGGCCGCGAGGCCGTCTCCGCCATCAAGCGCCTGCAGGAGGCGGGCTACGACCGCTATGCCGAAACGCTCTACCGCGACCTTGCCGGGCAGTTGACCAGCCCGGGTGAACTGGCGCTGCTCGCCGTCCTGGCGGAAAAGCAGGACAACCATTTCATGGCGCTGAAAATCGGCAAGATCGCCGGAGCGCGGGGCATCGACGTCGGAGCGCTGTCGCATCCGCTCGGCGTCATCCCCGATTCGGCCAATATTTCCGGTTCCGGCAAGGCGCTGGCCTACGCGATCGCCCGCCAGGAAAGCGAATTCAATATCGGCGCCATATCCAGTGCCGGCGCGCGCGGGCTGCTGCAGCTGATGCCGGCAACCGCCAGGCAATTGGCGAAGAAGGCCGGATTGCAGTTTTCGCAGAACAGGCTGACAACCGACGCCGCCTATAATGCAACGCTTGGTTCGGCCTTCCTCGGCGAACAGCTCGATCGCTTCAACGGCTCGTACGTATTGACCTTCGCGGGCTACAATGCCGGCCCGGCCCGGGCCGGCCAGTGGGTGACGAAATATGGTGACCCACGCGGCAAGGACATCGATGCGGTGGTGGACTGGATCGAACGGATTCCCTACACGGAAACAAGAAGTTACGTGCAGCGCGTGATGGAGAATTACGAGGTCTACAAGATGCGTATCTCCGGCAAGTACGACATCGTCGGCGATCTCGTGAACGGGCGGAGTTGAAGTTTTTGCCCTTCCTTCGTGAGGAGAAGGAGAAGCCTTTCCCATTTGACCCTCCTGCGCTCCGTCTATAGCAGACGTGGACGATCCCTTCGGCTAAGGAGCCCGTCCCATGTCGAGCAACCCTGGTTTCTCCGACTTCTTCTATGCCGCGCCAGATGGGCTGAGACTTCACGCGCGCGTCTATGGCGAAGCGAATTCCGCACATTGGCCGGTCGTCTGCCTGCCTGGCCTGACACGTAATGCGCGGGATTTTCACGAGCTGGCGCTCTATCTCTCAACGCGATCCGCCTTTGCGCGCAAGGTCATCGCCTTCGACTATCGCGGACGCGGACAGTCGGCCTACGATCCCGATGTCAGTCACTATAATGTCGGCGTCGAGGCGGGGGACATCCTTGCCGGGCTGACGGCGCTCGGCATCGAACAGGCGGCCTTCATCGGCACCTCTCGCGGCGGGCTGATCATCCATGTGCTTGGCGCGATGCAGCCGGCGGCGCTGAAAGCCATCGTGCTCAACGACATCGGGCCAGTGATCGAGCCCGCCGGCCTTGCCCATATCC
The DNA here is from genome assembly GCF_006442175.1 of Mesorhizobium sp. B2-3-14. Classification (NCBI taxonomy): domain Bacteria; kingdom Pseudomonadati; phylum Pseudomonadota; class Alphaproteobacteria; order Hyphomicrobiales; family Phyllobacteriaceae; genus Mesorhizobium; species Mesorhizobium sp. B2-3-14. Next base: position 59,216 of record NZ_VFVP01000009.1, read on the forward strand.
GCGCCTATCTCGATCCCACGCCAAGACCGAAGAGCCGTGCCGAGACTGTCGATGCCCTGCGCGACACGCATGGCGGCGACTTTCCCGCCCTCGCTTCGGCGGATTGGGAGCGGATGGCGTCGGCGCTCTATCGCGAGACGGATCAGGGGCTGATGCCGGATTTCGACCCGAGGCTGGTTGAAACGCTCGCCGCCCTCGACCTAAGCAAGAAACTGCCGGATTTGTGGGTGCAATTCGAGGCGCTGGCCGCCATGCCTATGCTGGTCATACGCGGCGCCAACTCCAGACTTTTGTCCGTCGAGACGCTTGAAGAAATGAAGAAGCGCCACCCAAACCTCGAGGCGATCACGGTCGAGGGCCAAGGCCACGCGCCTTTCCTCGAGACCGGCAGCCTGCCCGTCGCCGTTGCTGCTTTTCTCGATCGCGCCGAGAGGCAAATAAGCGGCAAATAAGCCCCAAGACCAGATCAGATCCCGGGGCTGTTACGGCGGCAAAGGCAAACTGTCGGAACTACTTGGCCTTGGAGCTTTTGCGGGTCGCTTTTGGCGGCGCCTTCGCCGAAGCGCCCTCATCCGCCTGCTTCCGCTTCGCCGACGGCGTCGTCACCGGCGACGAAAACAGAGAGCTTTCCGCGCTGCCGGCCGGTTGCTCGCCGCGAGGCTTCTCCAGCACGACAACGCAGCCATCGAGATCATTGGTGGCCAGATGCGCGTAGCGCATGGTCATCGACAAGGTCTGATGGCCAAGCCACATCTGAACGCGGCGGATGTCGATGCCGCCCTGGACAAGACGCGAAGCGCAGGTGTGGCGCAGGATGTGCGGCACGACCTGGTCGTCGGCACCGAGGCCGACTTCCGCCTTGGCATCGTTCCAGATGGCGCGAAATTGTGCCTGGCTGAGCTTGGTGAACGGCCCCTTAGGCCGGCGCCCTTCGGCCGGAGGCAGCTTGATGACCTCCTTGACCCGCTCGGTCATCGGAATGGTGCGGCTGCGACCGGACTTGGTGATCCAGAAGGAGACGCGATGTTCCTGGATATCGTTCCAGATCAGCCCGAGCGCCTCTCCGAGGCGGCATCCGGTGTCGACCAGGAAGACGGAAAGCCGGTAAGCATCCTCGCTGCGGCTCTTGATAGCGGCAAACAGCCTTGCCTCTTCCTCCCTCTCGAGGAAACGAATTCGTCCCGCCCGCTCCTTCTGGCGGCGAAACTCGGGCAGGCTGTGGATATCTCCCATCTTGTAAGCCTTGCGCAGCAGTTTGCTGAGAGCAGCCATCTTTCGATTGATGGTCGCGTTGCTGTTGCCGCGCTGGCGCAAGGTGCCGATAAGGTTGTCCAGGGTACTCTGGTCAAAGGCGCTGAAACGCTCCCCAAGGAGGATCTCGTCTATCTCGCCGATGAAGGAGCTGACATTATATTTATGTCGCCCATCATCCCACAATATGTCTCGATAAGCTGAAAAAAGCTCTCCGACCCGGTATGACTTTACTTCTCTTATCTTGTTATATGTGTAGTTGATCTTCGAGTTCTGAGAAGAAAACGTCGAAAACTGATCAGAGGGGTATCCCTCTTGAATCGCTTCGTTGGTCATTATCCGTCACTCCCCCGAGTGGATTGGGATCAGCCCTATCCGCTTGGGAGCGTCCTTTCAAGAGATTAAATCACGCAGTTGTGATCTCACCCGCCCACCGCGGATCCCACGAGACCAACCTACGGATCTGTTCAGCTACCGATTCCCCCTCTTTCCTTGGTTTGCGTTGACCCAGTCACGAAACAAAAACAGCCCGGGCGTTTGTGCGCCCGGGCTGGATTTCATCTGTAAGGAACCAGCCCTTAGAAAGAGCGCTGGAAGCGGAGGATACCGGCGACGTTGCTCTTCTTGGTCGCACCGACCCAGCCTTGCGACAGGTCGTCAGCACCGCCGACGTTCTGGTAATCGACTTCGGCCGTGACCGTGAAGCCAGGAACAACGTCATAGGCGATGTTCGCAGCGATGCCGAGGTTCTTCCAGTCATCATACGAGATCTGAGCGTTGAACGAGGTCTTCTCGTTGAACTTGTAGGTGCCACCGCCCCACACTGCCCAGTTGCCGCCCCACTGCTTGTAGAAGCCGCGGCCGGTACCGAAGTCGTTGAGGTTGTCGTCCGAGCCATAGCCGCCCATGATCCAGAGCGACAGCTCATTGGAGACGTTGACGTCCAAACGAACCTTGCCGGCAACTTCTTCGTAGTTGCTGTCATAGGAAACGACGCCGGTGAGAGCGCCCCAGCCCTGGGTCCACTTCAGACCGCCGACAACATGCGGAACGTAGCTGTCGATGGTATCGGCACCTGCGCCTTCTTCCAGCGAGACCACAGCCGAGAAGCCGTTGCCGGCGTCAAAGTAGTACTGAACGACGTTGGTGTCGAAATTGCCGTAGGGGACGATCGTGTCCTCAATGACGTTGCCGGCGTAGCCGATGAACGTATCGAAGGCCGATTCATCCTTACCAACGCGGAGACCACCAAGCTGGATCCAGGCGAAATTCAGCGAAACGCCCTTGTTGTGCGCCTCGAACGTGCCAGTCTGCGGGAAGTCATAGTCGCCATAGTTGTTGCCGAAGTTGAAGCGGGTCTCGGTATAGGTCTTCAACGTGCCGAGTTCGGTTTCCTGGCCGGTCCAGGTCTTCAGCGTGAAGCGGGCGTTCTTCCAGTAGGTGTCGTGATCGCCATCGCCCATATGGTCCGGAACGTTCTGGGCGCCACCGAATGCGCCGGCATCACCCACGCCGATGTCGTAGCGGACATAGCCGCCGATGCGCAGGCAGGTCTCGGTGCCGGGGATGTAGAAGTAGCCAGCGCCGTAGACGTCGCAAATCTTGACGTATTCAGCGGGCTCCGGCTCGGCGACGACGACGGCGTCGGCGGCGCGCGCACCGGAAACTGCGATCAGGGCCGCAGCGGAGCCGAGAAGAAGGCTCTTGATGTTCATTTTCTGACCTCCAGTCAAAAGTTAAAAAACGGGTCTGGGTATTCTTTGCTGAAGGACAGCGTTCCCTGCCCCATCCCCACTACCGAAAAAGATGCGCACCGCGCCGCTCCTTCGAACTCGACATTACCCATGAGCCGGCGGCGTTCAACAACGATCGTACCGGCGAAAGGGCTGTTCGGCTGCTATCCCCCAGCGTTGTTGCACAAATGACACGATTTGGCCTCACTCAGAAAGCTCTCGTTAATCATCGAGCCCGCCGCAGCCGGCTATTTCCGGCCGAATCCGGCATTCGGCCGATGGAATCGTGGCGAGGCCGCGAGTCACCTGCCAGGGATTTGCCGCATTACCGCCCCATCGCGGAAATCCGCGGCGACAGAGCGCCGTTATTTTCTATATTAATGATGCGGGCTTGTTGATTGTGCCGGCGCTTTTCTTTATCCAGCGGCTCAACGGAGAGGTGGCCGAGTGGTCGAAGGCGCTCCCCTGCTAAGGGAGTAGAGGTCAAAAGCTTCTCGTGGGTTCGAATCCCATCCTCTCCGCCACCCTACGCCCTGCGGGCTTCGGGTGGCAGGCCACCCGGAACCGCATTTCGGCGTAGGAGTGTCGCCCGAAGCTACGAAGTAGCGTAGGGGGACCATGTGGTACGTCTATTTCCTGGAGCTCCGTAACGGCGATATCTATGTCGGATCGACAAACGACCTTCGACGCCGCACCGAATCGCACCGATTGGGCAATGTTCCATCGACAAAGGCCTACCTGCCCGTAGCCTTGAAGAGCTACATCGCGGTCGAAACCGAGGCCAACGCTCGCCAACTCGAGAGATATTTCAAGACCGGATCGGGCAAGGCTTTCGCGACCAAGCGTTTCTTGCAGACCGCGCCTCGCTGACCGCCACCATATTATCTACCTGAAATAAAAAGGAAAACGGCTCTCCTGGCAGCTTTTCGTCGGCCTTCGCTCGCGATTCTGACTGGAGGTCAGAAAATGAACATCAAGAGCCTTCTTCTCGGCTCCGCTGCGGCCCTGATCGCAGTTTCCGGTGCGCGCGCCGCCGACGCCGTCGTCGTCGCCGAGCCGGAGCCCGCTGAATACGTCAAGATTTGCGACGTCTACGGCGCTGGCTACTTCTACATCCCCGGCACCGAAACCTGCCTGCGCGTCGGCGGCTATATTCGTGAGGATATCGGTGTGGGCGACGGTGGCTCGTTCGATGGCGTCAATCACGTCACGGACCACCAGCACGGTGATGACGACTCGACCTACTGGAAGCAGACCCGCTTCACGCTGAAGACCTGGACTGGCCAGGAAACCGAACTCGGTACGTTGAAGACCTACACTGAGTACCGCATCAACTTCGGCAACAGCTACGGCGACTATGGCACCCCTGGTCTCGCAGGCAACACCGAAGCGAACCCTAACGCTGGCGGCGACGGCTGGCAGGCGCGCAACAAGACCAGCGCCTTGGAATTTGCCTGGATCCAGCTCGGCGGTCTGCGTGTCGGCGCTGACGAATCGGCCTTTGATACGTTCATCGGCTACGCCGGTAACGTCATCAACGACACGATCGTCCCTTACGGCAATTTCCAGACCAACGTCATCCAATACTACTTCGACGCTGGAAACGGCTTCTCGGCCGTGGTCTCGCTGGAAGAAGGCTCCGGTGAGGTTGGCACCATCGACAGCTATGTTCCGCATGTCGTCGGCGGTGTGAAGTGGACACAGGGCTGGGGCGCCATCACCGGCGTCGTCGCCTATGACAGCAACTACGAAGAAGTCGCCGGCAAGGTTCGCCTGGACGTCAACGTATCCAACGAACTGTCGCTGTTTGCCATGGTCGGCTATGGCTCGGACAACAACCTCAACGACCCGACCAACAACATCGATGCGCTCGGCCGCGGCTTCTACAAGCAGTGGGGCGGCAACTGGGCAGCATGGGGCGGCGGCACCTACAAGTTTAACGAAAAGACATCGTTCAACCTCCAGGCGTCGTATGATGACTGGAAGGACATCGGTGTCGCGGCGAACGTCGCCTACACCGTCGTTCCCGGCCTCACCGTCACGGCGGAAGTCGACTGGCAGCGCGTCGGCCAAGGCGCCATCGACAACCAGTCCGTGTGGGTCAACGCGACCAAGAAGGACAACGTCGGCGGTCTCCTCCGCTTCCAACGCGACTTCTAGTCAATTCGCCTTGGCGAAATCAAACCCGGCGGGCAACCGCCGGGTTTTTTTAGGCCGCTTGCAACTATCGCAGGTAAGGGGCCTCCGTCGTGCGCAGAAAGTCAGTTCGAACAACTGAGAACGGCTAGCCTTCAGCCAAATCCCCCAAGGCTTCGATCAATGGCCGAAGCCTGCCTTCGTAGTGCTTCCAACGCTTGACCGATGATTTGTAGATCGGCTGACGAACCTGCCAGTGGCTGAGGGTTCTGACGGAGCCAGCCCTTTCGAAGAAACGGAGGCAGGCGTCGTGCCACTCCAAACCCAGATGCTCCACAAGCCGACGGGACTGCCCCTCCTGGTCGGAAACAAGGTCTTCATAGCGATTCTCGAAAATGCGTCCCGGAAAAATCGACTTCCAATAGCGCATCAGGCGATCGTACTCGCGGTAGTAAAGCCCAAGCACCGCAAGGTCCGAATTATACTTATGCGCGTCGTTAAGATTCGAGGTGAAGCAAGAAAAACAATTATCAACGGGATCGCGTACGCAATGAACAATCCGTGCGTTAGGGAAGAGAAGGGCGATGAGGCCCACAAGTTCGAAATTGTGAGGCATCTTATCGACGATTCGCAATGCCTCGGGCGCGTTGAGACGCAAGCTGGATAGATATTCACCGGCGAGCGCCTTGGATTGCGTTCGCGTCATCGACATGACTGGTCGTCCCAATGGGCGTCCCGGCTGCAATTTAAGACCGTTGGCAACCGCGACTCGCCCCAGCTTGGAGTGTTCGCCCGCGCCGTGGACATCGGGATGGCTCGAGCAGATCTGTTCCGTCAGCGTCGTGCCAGAACGCGGCATTCCAAGCACGAATACAGGCGTCTCAGATGGATCACCATATCCCACCCTCGCCGCGAAGAACTCCGGATTGAACAACTCGATCCACGCATCGACCTGTCGACCGTAGGATTCAATGTCAAAATCGAACCCCTTGTTCGTTGCGGCTCTGAGAAAATGGTCCATGGCCTCATCGTGGCGACCAAGATCATCCAAGACCTTACCGGCGGCCATATGAAGCTGGTAGGGCTCATCGGCGGGATTCGCCGTTTTTTGAAGCTCGTCCAGAATGGCTTTGAGCTCGGGTGGCTCGGCGGAGAATTTTCGAACCGCTACAAGCGTATTGTAGGACGACGGCACGCTCATGCGCCTGTCGATGCTCTCCTTCAGGCAAACCGTAGCTTCGTCCATGCGGCCGAGGGCAACGAGAGTATTCGCAAGGGCCGTCCGGACGAATGCGTTGTCGGGGTCAATTTCGAGCGCTTTTTCATAGAGCGGCACAGCCACGTCCGCCTTTTCGAACATGAAATATGCTTCGCCAAGTCGACGAAGAGCATCCGTGAGATCGGGCTTCAGCTCGCAGGCGCGCTGCAAATGATGAATCGCAAGCGGATAATCCGCGACCTTTAGAAAGGCCTCCCCCAGACTGAGCTGATAGTATGGATTTTTCGGCTCCTTCGCTGCCGCGCGGGCGAAATACTTGATCGCCAGTTCGTCGTCGAAACCGAGCCCCAGCGTGCCAAGAATGTAGAGGGCAAGCGCGTGATTGGGCGAGCGCGTCAGAACACGATGGCAGAGTTCTTCGGCTTCCGGCAGCCGTCCGGCTTTCTGTAGTTCCAGCGCTTGTCTAAGCAGCATGTCATCGGTTGGCCCAAGCAACGATCCAGGCTTAGCCGGTTGGGCGAAGGGTCTGGCCTTTTGCACTGGCTGTGCCTTGAGATGCTTGGACCAGGTTGGGGGCAGCCGTGAGTTCATCGTGCCTCGCTAGCAAAAACGGCCGACAGAATCCAGCATGGGATAGACCACCGGCCGTTGCCTGGAGACTTGCCAGAACTATTTGATACCGAAATCTTACTCCCCTACGCCTGCAGATCTGATCCAGTCCTGCACTCGCGTGCATCTACCCGCTTAACGGATTTAGGCCAGAGGGGCAGGACGTCTCGCGCAGCCACGGCCAAATCTCGACATCGTTCCGGCGCAAGCGTGCCAGACTAAGTCTCAGCCAAGTCTCCAAGGGCCTCAATCAGCGGCAGGATTGAACTTCCATAGCCCTTCCAGCGATTGACAGACGAGGTGTAGATCGGTTGTCGAACCTGCCAGCGGCTAAACGTGTTCACCGAACCTGGCTTGTCAAAGAAGCGCAGACAGGCGTCGTCCCAGGGCAGCCCCAGATGGTCGATCAAGCGGCGCGATTGCGCTTCCTGGTCGGAGACCATGTCCTCATAGCGGGTCTCAAGGATTTGGCCTGGAAAGACCTTATCCCAGTGCCGCATAAGCCGGTCGTATTCGCGATAATACAGTCCGAGCATATGGAGATCCGCGGTATAACTGTTGTCGTCATTGAAACCCAGGAAATAACACGAGAGGCAGTTGTCGATAGCATCTCGACGGCAGTGAATGATGCGTGCCTTGGGAAACAGAAGCCTTATAAGGCCGATAAGTTCGAAATTATGCGGCAATTTGTCGACGATACGCTGGGCGTTGGGGGACCGTTGACGGATATGGGCAAGATAGTCTTCAGCCAAAGCCTTCGACTGATTCACCGTCATGGTCAGGATCGAGCTTCGCAATTCTTCGGGCGAGCGCGTTTTGGGCGCGAGACTGTTTGTGATGCGCCGGAGTTTTGTCAGCTCGCCAGCGCCATAAGCATCCAAGTGGCTCGCACAGATTTGCTCGGTCAAAGTGGTGCCTGAACGTGGCATGCCAAGCACGAAGACAGGCACTTCCGAAGAGCTTCCATGTCCTGTCTTGGCGGCCAACATCTCGGGGCTGAACAGTTCGATCAAGAAATCGATGCCGCGGCGGTAAGCCTCAAGATCAAAGCCGCGGGTCGAGCGCTTTGCCTGCTGAAAATGGCCCATCGCCTCGTCATAGCGCCTGATATCGTTGAGCACCTTCCCGGCCGCGTAGTGGAGTTGTTGTATACTTTTGTTATCAAGCGCCGGATTCTTCAGTTCAGCCAGAATGGATTTTAACTCCGTCGGCTCTTCCTTGAATTTTCGTATACCGACCAGGCCGTTGTAAGCAGCGGCGACATCCTGGCCACGGGCGATCGCCTCTTTCATGTAGTTTGCCGCCTCATCCATCCGGCCGAGGCTTACAAGCGCGTTGGCCAACCCTATTCGGATAGCGGAACGGCCGTCATCGATCTTGAGCGCTTTCTCATAGAGGGGCACCGCGAGGTCGGCTTTGCCGAATCCGGTGTAGGCGCGGCCCAGCGCACAAAGCGCCTCGACCCAGTCGGCCTTCAATTCGCAAGCACGCTCGAAATGCCTGATTGCATCCGTATGCTCGCCGACTTTCAAATAGGTTTCACCCAGGGTCAGATGGTAATGCGGATTTTGAGGTGCCTCCTTTACCGCTCGCTCAAAACAGCGAATGGCCATCTCGTCATCCAGCCCGAGCGCAAAGGTTCCAAGCAGATACAAGGCAAGGGGGTGTCGCGGGGCATGAGCCAATACACGCTGACACAGCGCCTCCGCCTCCGGCAACCGATTTGCCCGATGAAGTTCTACCGCCCGCCTGAGCAGTGCGTCATCGGCCTGCGCGTGTGATAGCGACCCCGCTTTGGGTTCGGCGATTTTCGACTGCGGGTTTTTCGGTCCGGACGGAGTTTTCAGATGCTTGGACCAGGCAGGCGGCAGACGATTGTTCATCGTGTCTGGCTACCAAAAAGACACGGCCGAATCCAGCATGACAAATTGCTGCCTGCGAGCAACTTGCACCTAATAAGCCGGCGCGTTAGCAAGAAGGCCCCTTCCAAGCGAGCTTCCGCCATGCCTCAGCGCCCTGCCCTCTCACCCCTCATCGCCGCGCTTCCGTCGACCGTGCCGTTTGTCGGCCCCGAAGCGCAGCAACGTGAGCGCGGACGCCCTTTCCGTGCCCGCATGGGCGCCAATGAGAGCAGTTTTGGCCCCTCGCCGCGCGTGATCGCCCGCATGGAGAGCGTCGCGCGCGACCAGTGGATGTATTGCGACCCCGACAATTACGATCTGAAGGTCGCGGCTGCGGCGCATCACCATGTGGCGGTCGAAAATATCGTTGTCGGCGAAGGCATTGACGGTCTGCTCAGCCTGGTGGCGCGCATGTACGTGGCGCCTGGCGATGCCGTGGTCACCTCGCTCGGCGCCTATCCGACCTTCAACTTCCACATTGCCGGTGTCGGCGGCCGGCTGGTGACCGTCCCTTACGAGAATGACAGGGAAAGCCTGGACGGTCTGCTCGCGGCAGTCGTCAGGGAGAAGGCGCCGCTGGTCTATCTGTCCAACCCGGACAATCCGATGGGCAGTTGGTGGGAAGCCGACGAGGTCATCCGCTTCATCGAAGCCTTGCCGGAAACCACCATGCTCGTGCTCGACGAAGCCTATGGCGAATTGGGACCAGCCTCGGCCCTGCCGCCGATCGACATCTCGCGGCCGAACGTCATCCGCATGCGAACCTTTTCGAAGGCCTATGGACTTGCCGGAATACGCTGCGGCTATGCCGTCGCCGAGACGCAAGTGATCAGCGACTTCGAGAAGATCCGCAACCACTATGGCGTCAGCCGCATGGCGCAGATCGCCGGCGTCGAGGCGCTCGCCGACCAAGCCTATCTCGAGACGGTGGTGGCCCGGGTCGCAGCCGGACGTCGGCGCATTGCCGATATCGCGGAACAGAACGGGTTGAAGCCGCTCGCCTCGGCGACCAATTTCGTCACCATCGACTGCGGCCATGACGGTGCTTTTGCCCTGAAAGTGCTGCAGGGGCTGTTGTCGCGCGACGTCTTCATCCGCAAGCCGATGGCGCCACGGCTCGACCACTGCATCCGCGTCAGCGTCGGTCTCGCCCACGAACTGGACATCTTCGCCGAGGAATTGCCTGGCGCCTTGGCAGCGGCGCGCGGAAACTAGGGCACTTCGCGGCGCTCGGGAGCCATCGCGGCGCCGAGCAGATGTCCGGCACGCGCCAGCACATCCGACAATTCCGCGGCTTCCCTGTCATTCAAGCCCGCGGTCAGGCGGGCCAGATCACGATCCGTGGCCGCATGAAGTGCCGCAAGCGCGGCCTGGCCGCGCGCGGTGAGCGAAAGAACGCGCGGCCGGAGTAGCGCGGGATCGGTACACATCTCGGTCAGGCCGGCGGCAGAAAATTTGGAACGGAGGCCCTCGATTTTCATCGGGGTCACCGTCTCAACCGTTGCCTTCGTTCGATGCTGCGCCAGACTCTATGGAACGGGAGCGAGCCATGAATGAGCGGAAAAGGGCAGTGCAGGCGCACATATACGGCACGGTCCAAGGGGTCGGCTACAGGGCGTGGACGCGCGATGAAGCGACAAGGCTCGGGCTGTTGGGCTGGGTGCGCAACGAAAGAGACCGCTCGGTGACGGCATGGCTTACCGGCGCCGACGCGGCGATTGCGGCCATGATTGAACGGCTTCGGCAAGGCCCGCCTGGCGCGGCTGTCTCTCGCATCGATGTGGAAGGGCTGGAGACCTGGGCCACGCCTGGAGATTTCAGGATTATCGGATAGACGGATTTCCGCCTGCCTTGAATTAATTGAACGTTTGTTTTATTATTCTGCCGTCAACGAGGCGACGATGGCGCGCACCACAGGGTCACACGGCGAGCGAACCGAAGCGGCAGTCCGTGAAGCGGCGGCCACCCTGATTGCGCGTTACGGTTATGAAGCAATGTCGATGCGCCAGCTGGCCGCCGAGGTCGGCGTGCAGGCGGCCGCGCTCTATCACTATTTTCCGACCAAGGAAGACCTGCTGTTCACGCTGATGCGCGACCATATGCAAGCGCTTCGCGAGGCCTGGGAGCGTTCCAGGCCGGCCGACGCGGATCCGGTACGGCAGCTTGCCGCCTTTGTGCGCAACCACATCGCCTTTCATATCGGGCGCCGCCACGCCACGCATGTGTCGAACATGGAATTGCGCAGCCTGTCGCCTGACAGGCTGACACAGATCCTGCGCATGCGCACGGCCTACGAAAAGGACCTGCGTTCGATCCTGCGCGATGGCGCCGAGGCGGGTATTTTCCGCATCGAGGACACCGGCCTGACGGCCATGGCTCTGATCCAGATGATGACCGGCGTCATCGTCTGGTTCCGGCCGGGCGAGCGATTGTCGATCGCCGAGGTCACGCAGACATACCTTTCGATGACAATGCGCCTGGTCGGCGCGAACATCGGCATTGGTACCGGGGAGGAACGGCATGTACACGAACACGCTCAGCTTCGGGCATGATGAGGACGTCGAGGCGTTGCGCGACCTGGTGCGCCGCTTCGCCCAGGACAGAATCGCGCCGATAGCCGCTGACATCGATCGCGAGAACGAATTCCCGGCGCATCTATGGGGAGAACTCGGCACTCTTGGCCTGCTCGGCATAACCGCCGATCCCGATTTCGGCGGCAGCGGCATGGGCTATCTCGCCCACGTGATCGCGGTCGAGGAGATTTCGCGCGCCTCGGCATCGGTCGGCCTTTCCTACGGCGCCCACTCCAATCTCTGCGTCAACCAGATCAACCGCTGGGCAACGCCGGCACAGAAGGAAAAATACCTGCCGCCGCTATGTTCGGGCGAGCACGTCGGCGCGCTGGCCATGTCGGAGCCCGGCGCCGGCTCCGACGTGGTGTCGCTCAAGTTGCGCGCCGAAAAGCGCAATGACCGCTATGTGCTCAACGGCACCAAGATGTGGATCACCAACGGCCCGGATGCCGAAACGCTGGTCGTCTACGCCAAAACCGACCCGGACCGGAAATCGCGCGGCATCACCGCCTTCATCGTCGAAAAGGCGATGCCGGGGTTTTCGGTGGCGCAGAAACTCGACAAGCTCGGCATGCGGGGGTCCAACACCGGCGAACTGGTCTTTTCGGACGTCGAGGTGCCGTTCGACAATGTGCTGCACGAGGAAGGACGCGGCGTCGAGGTGCTGATGTCCGGCCTCGACTATGAGCGCACCGTGCTTGCCGGCGGCCCGATCGGCCTGATGGCGGCCTGCCTCGACGTAGCGATCCCCTATGTTCACGAGCGCAAGCAGTTCGGCCAGCCGATCGGGGAATTCCAGCTGGTGCAAGGCAAGCTTGCCGACATGTATACGGCGATGAACGCCGCGCGTGCCTACGTGTACGCCGTCGCCGCCGCCTGCGACCGCGGCCAGACCAGCCGCAAGGATGCAGCCGGATGCGTGCTGTTCGCCGCCGAGAAAGCCACGCAGATGGCACTCGACGCGATCCAGCTGCTTGGCGGCAACGGCTATATCAACGACTATCCGACCGGCCGGCTTTTGCGCGACGCGAAGCTCTACGAGATCGGCGCCGGCACCAGCGAGATCCGTCGCTGGCTGATCGGCCGCGAGATCATGGCGGAGGGGGTGTAGCATGGCTATCCTCCAAACCCAGATCTCGCCCTCCTCCGAAACCTTCCGTGCCAATGCCGAGCGCATGCGCGCGCTGGTTGCCGATATCGCTGAAAAGGCGACGACAGTCGAGCGCGGCGGCTCGGATGAGGCCCGCGATCGCCATGTCGGTCGTGGCAAGCTGCTGCCGCGCGAACGCCTGGCGCAATTGCTGGACACCGGTTCGCCCTTCCTCGAGATCGGCCAGTTCGCGGCATGGTCCATGTATGGCGAGGAGATTGCGTCGGCCGGCCTGATCGCCGGCATCGGCCGCGTCGAGGGCACCGAGGTGATGGTCGTTGTCAACGACGCCACGGTGAAGGGCGGCACCTACTATCCGTTGACGGTGAAGAAGCATCTGCGCGCGCAGGAGATCGCGCTGCAGAACAATTTGCCATGCGTCTATCTGGTCGACAGCGGCGGCGCCAACCTGCCCAACCAGGACGAGGTCTTTCCCGACCGCGAGCATTTCGGCCGCATCTTCTACAACCAGGCCAACATGTCGGCGGCCGGCATTCCGCAGATCGCCTGCGTCATGGGCTCCTGCACCGCTGGCGGCGCCTATGTGCCGGCGATGTCGGACGAGACGATCATGGTGCGCAACCAGGCGACCATCTTCCTCGGCGGACCGCCGCTGGTGAAGGCGGCCACCGGCGAAGACGTCAGCGCCGAGGAATTGGGCGGCGCGGATGTACACACCAGGCTTTCCGGCGTCGCCGATCACTATGCGCTGGACGACGAACACGCGCTCGCCATTTGCCGGCGCATCATCAAGAACCTGAATCGGAACAAGGCTGTAAGCCTGAGCTTACAGAAAGCTCATCAGCCGCTTCATCCCGCGGATGAGCTCTATGGCATCGTCCCGACCGACCTGCGCCAGCCCTATGACGTGCGCGAGGTGATCGCGCGCATCGTCGACGGCTCCGAATTCGATGAGTTCAAGCAGAACTACGGCACCACGCTGATTACCGGTTTCGCCCACCTCCATGGCATGCCGGTCGGCGTCATCGCCAACAATGGCGTGCTGTTTTCCGAAAGCGCGCTGAAGGGCGCGCACTTCATCGAGTTGTGCTGTCAGCGCAAGATTCCGCTGGTTTTCCTTCAGAATATCACCGGCTTTATGGTCGGCCGCAAATACGAGGCGGGCGGCATCGCCAAGGACGGCGCCAAGCTGGTGATGGCGGTGGCGACCGCCAGGGTGCCGAAGGTGACCGTCATCATCGGCGGTTCGTTCGGCGCCGGCAACTACGGCATGTGCGGCCGCGCCTACTCACCGCGCTTCCTGTGGATGTGGCCGAACGCGCGCATCTCGGTGATGGGCGGCGAACAGGCGGCAACCGTGCTCGCCATGGTCAAGCGCGAAGGCATCGAGCGAAAGGGCGGCGAGTGGAGCGCCGAGGAGGAAGCGAAATTCAAGAAGCCGATCCTGATGAAATACGAGCATGAGGGCCATCCGCTCTACTCGTCCGCCCGCCTCTGGGACGACGGCATCATCGATCCGGCCAGGACACGCGAGGTGCTGGCGCTCAGCCTTTCCGCGTCGCTCAACGCCGAGATCGAGGAGACACGCTTCGGCGTGTTCAGGATGTGAGATGAGCAAGGCCCAAGACAGGATCCGCATCCACACCGGCGACATCACGAAGCTGGATGTCGACGCCATCGTCAATGCTGCCAACACCTCGCTTCTCGGCGGCGGTGGAGTCGATGGCGCCATCCACCGCGCGGCGGGTCGTGAGCTCGAATTCGAGTGCCGGATGCTCAATGGCTGCAAGGTCGGCGATGCCAAGATCACCAGCGGTTACAAGCTGCCGGCTCGACATGTCATCCATACTGTCGGGCCGGTCTGGCAGGGCGGCGGTAAGGGCGAAGCCGAGCTGCTGGCGTCCTGTTACCGGCGTTCGCTTGAACTAGCCGTCGCCAATGATTGCCGCTCAGTGGCGTTCCCAGCCATCTCGACCGGTGTATACCGCTATCCGAAAGATGACGCGGCCAAAGTCGCCGTCTATGAGGTCAATGACTTCACCAAGCGCAACGCGCTTCCCGAAATCGTTGTTTTCTGCTGCTTCGACGAAGCGATGGCGGAACTATACCGACAACATCTGGCAACATTGGGTGGAGATTGAATTTTATAGACCAGGCCTTTCGTTCGCTCACGAAATCGCGAGCTCATCCCGCAGCTCTGGCGGCGCCGGAGAATATTCGCTATCGCTCCTGCTGCACTTTGCAATGGGGATGGGGTGAGAATGAAACGGAAATATTCACGGAATGTGTCTACTTTAATACTTTCGGCATTGCTGCTAACCGCCGCGCTTGGCGCGGGCGTGGCCGGATCGCTGGCGGGAAGCGAGGGAGACAAGCGTTTCCCGCCCTATTTGCCACGAAATTTGAAAGATCCATGTACCAAGACCTACAAGGCCTATGTGGCGGCCGGCGGCCATTCGGCCTACGCCACCACGCCCTATGCCCGGATCATGTCATCATACATAATCTGCGGCGGGCATCTGAACGCGCCGTCACAAAAGGCAGCGGAAGAACTGGCTATGAAATCCTGTCTGACCACGCGCGCGCACTACAAGGTAACCACCGGCGGCGCCTGCGAGATCGCCGCTTCGAAATAGGCCGGTGCCTACCAAAATGGCGCCGCCCGATACTGACCCGGGAGGCTCCATGTTCAGCAAAATCCTGATCGCCAATCGGGGCGAGATCGCTTGCCGCGTCATCCGCACGGCTCGCAAGCTGGGCGTGCACACTGTCGCCGTCTATTCGGATGCCGACGCGAGATCCCTGCATGTCGAGATGGCCGACGAGGCGGTCCATATCGGTCCTTCGCCCGTCGGCGAGAGCTATCTGCGCGGTGACAGGATTGTCGCCGCGGCCCTGGCCACGGGTGCGCAGGCTATCCATCCCGGTTACGGCTTCCTGTCGGAAAACCCCGATTTCGTCGACCAGGTGGTGGCGGCCGGCCTCATTTTCATCGGCCCGTCGGCGACCTCGATCCGCGCCATGGGGCTGAAGGACGCCGCCAAGCGGCTGATGGAAAAAGCCGGCGTTCCGGTCGTTCCGGGCTATCATGGCGAGGCACAGGAAATCGTGCTGCTTGCGTCAAAGGCCCGCGAGATCGGCTATCCCGTGCTGATCAAGGCGCGCGCTGGCGGCGGCGGCAAGGGCATGCGCCGCGTCGAGCATCCCGATGACTTTTCCGAGGCACTCTCCAGCGCCCGGCGCGAAGCAAAGGCCGCTTTCGGCGACGACCACGTGCTGGTCGAGAAATATGTCGACAAGCCGCGGCATATCGAAGTGCAGGTGTTCGGCGACAATTTCGGCAATGCGGTGCATCTCTACGAGCGCGACTGTTCGGCGCAACGCCGCCACCAGAAGGTAATCGAGGAGGCCCCCGCTCCCGGCATGACGCCGGCTTTGCGCAAGGCAATGACCGAGGCGGCGGTGAAGGCCGCCAAGGCAATCAACTATTCCGGCGCCGGCACCATCGAATTCATCGTCGACGCCTCGCAAGGCCTCGAGGCCGATCGCTTCTGGTTCATGGAAATGAACACCCGGCTGCAGGTCGAGCATCCGGTCACCGAGATGGTCACCGGCACCGATCTGGTCGAATGGCAGCTACGGGTCGCCAGCGGCGAAAAACTGCCGAAGACACAGAGCGAGATCACGCTTTGCGGCCATGCTTTCGAGGCGCGCATCTATGCCGAGGATGCGGCCAAGGGGTTTCTGCCGGCGACAGGCACGCTGCACCATCTGAAGTTTCCCGACGCGGCGCCCGACGGGGCAACAATGCGCATCGAGACCGGCGTGCGGGCTGGCGATGCCATCTCGCCCTACTACGACCCGATGATCGCGAAGCTGGTCGTCCATGCCGGAGACAGACGGCAGGCGCTGGAAGCGCTCCGCACCGCGCTCGCGCAAACCGAGATTGCCGGCTCCACCGTCAACACCGCTTTTCTTGCCGCTCTTGCCGCCGATCCGGATTTTGCGGCTGAAGACATCGATACCGGCCTGATCGGCAGACACCAGGAGGCGCTGACGGCGGTCGCGCCGCCGACCGGCGAGATCATCGCGGCTGCCGCCCTGGCGGCCTCGGGTGCCGGAGCATTGCCGCCGTCGAACGACCCGTGGTCGTCACTCGCCGGCTATGCGCATTTCCAGGGCGTGGCGCGGCGCATGCGGCTGACGTTCGGCGACGAAGCCATTCAGGCAAGGATTTCAGTGCGATCGGACGGGCGCTTCCAGGTGGCGCTCGATGCGCCTTATGACAGCACCAATTTGCATGATATTCGCGCCGTTCCCCGCCTCGCCCGCTGGCCTGGCCACATCACGGTGTTCGAAGGCGCCGCCGGCTATACTTTCGCGGTGCCGGACCCCTTGGCCAGGAGCGATGGAGCGGCCGCCGCCACCGGCAGCCTGCGCGCGCCGATGCCGGGCCTGGTCAAGCTTGTGCGCGTGGCGAAAGGCGACGCTGTGATCAAAGGGCAACCTCTGCTGATCCTCGAGGCGATGAAGATGGAGCACACCATCGCCGCCCCGCATGACGGGGTGATCGCCGAGATCGCCGGGGAAGGCGCACAGGTCACCGACGGGACAGTGCTGGTGCGGTTCGCCGAGGACCAGAACGCGTCCACCGCGGCCGCCGGCGGATAGAAGGAGCGCACCGCGGACCGCAAACGGAAATGGCCAGGACGAACCGGCCATTCCCTTGGAGTACCCGACTGCCAGGGCGATTACTGCGCGATCGGCGCGTACTTGCCGTCATGCCACTGGTTGATGTCGTAGCTGGCATTCTTGAGGTCGCCCTTCTCGTCGAAGGTGACGTCGCCGACAACGGTGCTGATCGCCGTGCCATTCTTCAGCGCCTCGGCAACCTTGGCCGGATCGTCGCTGCCGGCACGCTTGATGCCTTCGGCGAATGCCTGGACCACGGCATAGGAGAACAGCGTGAAGCCTTCCGGCACGAAGCCGCCGGCCTTGATCTTCTCGACGGCTGCCTTGGCTTCCGGCTTTGCCTGCGGATCCGACGGGAACACGAACATCGTGCCCTCGCCGGCCGGGCCGGCAACCTGCCAGAATTCCGGCGAAGCGATCGAGTCCGGCATGATCAGCTGGAACTTGAAATTCTGTTCCGCCGACTGACGCAGGATCAGGCCAGCTTCAGGATGATAACCGCCGAAATAGACGACATCGGCCTTGAGATCCTTCAGCTTGGTGACAAGCGCCGAATAGTCCTTCTCGCCGGGGTTGATGGCGTCATAATAAACCTCCTTGAGGCCACCGGCATTCATGGTCGCCTTGACGGCATCAGCCACGCCCTGGCCGTAAGCGCTCTTGTCGTGCAGGATGACGACGTTCTTGCCGGCGTATTTCTTGGCGATCCACGGGCCGATGAAGGCGCCCTGTGCGTCGTCACGCGTATAGAGACGCATGATCGTCGACCAGCCGGCCTTGGCGGCCGCATCGGTCAGCACCGGGTTCGAGGAAGCCGGGCTCATCATCAGGGCACCGGCTTCGGCATAGACCGCCGAGGCCGGAATGCTGGAACCCGAGCAGGCATGCCCGTCGATGAACTTGACGCTGTTGGCGACGATGCGATTGGCGACCGACACCGCCTGCTTGGGATCGCACTGGTCGTCCTCGATGTCGAGCTTGATCTGGGAGCCGTTGACGCCGCCAGCCGCGTTGATGGCATCGGCGGCGGCCTGTGCGCCCTGCTTGAACTGATCGCCGATGGTGGCGAGCTGTCCGGTCATCGGGCCGACCACGGAGATGGTGATGTCATCGGCGAACGCGACCGGCGCGCTCATCATCAGGCCGAAAATGGCCGCGCTCAAAACACTCATTTTTTTCATGACAATAGAACTCCTCCACTCACGCGCGGCCGCCCGGCCGCGCTTCTTCCAGAGAGGCGGGACAATTTCATCCTTCATCGGACCTGTCTAGGCGCATTGGCGCCACTCGATTAGGCCTGCGCGGCCTCATCCACGCAAAAAGCCACGCCAGCCTTGTTCCGGCCGGTCGTGGCTTTTTTTGCCGGTCAGGCTGTTTCCCCTGCGCCCCCGCGCTGTGAACCCAACCCACCTTCCCTGTCTTCATGTTGGCCATGATCCTTCCGAAAACCGGAGTCTTCGGGATCATGGTCCGTCGCGCGGCTTGGACCTGTCGGCGTGCCGCATTCTCGTTGTCGATGGCCGTGGCCTGGCTGTCTGCGCAGCCTTTTCCCTGTTGGCCCGACCGTCTTTCTGCGGTCTTGGCCGGAGCGTCTCCGTCTGGCGGAACTCAGTGCATGGTCATCCATTCGCGGGCTTCGCGCAGCGCCTTGGCGATCTCGACCTTCGACATGGCCGCCGAGAGTTCCGAGCGCAACTCGGCGGCGCGGGCCGATCCCTTGATGGCGGCGATGTTGAACCATTTGTGGGCGGCAACGACGTCGGTTTCGCAATCGCGGCCGGTCGCATACATCATGCCCAATTCGAAAAGAATGTCGGCCTGGGCAGTTGCCCCCATGGCGCCGAAGCCTGCTTCAAGCATTTCAAAACGTGCCATTTTTAGTCCCCTGTCTGGCTCCCGAGAGCTGCCTCCGTTCGTCTTGTCCGGGCCGCTCTTTCGATGCTTTCGAGAATGCCGCGCAGGCTTGAATCCGTCGTTAAATGGCGTGCTTAATTTGAGGAAAACAAAGCTAAAACAAGAGGTAAACGCGAAAATTCGTTAAGGATACGAAGCCAGCAATTCAGCTGGTTTTCGCCAAATTTGCCGAAAATTTTCGAGCGCGCGGTCAACACTCTGCTAACCCTAGAAAGCAAACACGAGGCGCTGGTCGTTTTCATTTCCGGGCCGACAGGGCGAATTCAGGCGCTTTCGAAATGCCAAAACCTTCCGTCGCGGCACCGCTTTCGTTTTGACGGAAGCTGGATTAGCTTACGTTTGCGTAAGCGGCAGACCGGCGAGGCGGAGCATTCGGCCGGCTATCCAAAGGGAGGAAGACATGTCTCGAAAAGTGAGCCTGGCCCTGGCGGCCACTTTGATCCTGAGCGGCGCGGCGTGGGCCGATCCGATCGAGGGCAACTGGAAAACGCAAGCCGGCGACACCGCTGCCATTTCAGGCAGCAGCTCGTTCTCCATCACGCTCAAATCAGGCAAATATGCCGGCAAGACCATCGGCTCGCTCAAGGCGGCCGGCGACAACAAATACACCGGCAACATCACCGATCCGGCAAATGACAAGACCTATTCGGGCAAGGCAACCTTGTCGGGCGCCTCGCTCAAGATGAGCGGTTGCGTGCTCGGCGGACTGATCTGCAAGAGCCAGACCTGGCACAAACTCTAAGCGACCATTTCCGTGTGATCTCTAAACGGGGCCTGGCGGGCCCCGTTTTCGTTCTGTCGATGAGCAGGCAGCGCTCGGTCGGCATTCTGGTTGCCGCAACCCAGTCAACATCCCTTCAATCAATTTGAACGGCAGATGAACGCCGGCATCAGAGCCGGTTCAGAGGCGTCAGGGCATTCTCATGCGTGTTGAAGGAGACACGGACCCAATGCTTGCTCGCCGCTTCACCATCGTCTGCCTGCTGATGAGCCTGTTTGGAATGTTCTTCGCCATCCTTGTCGCCGAAGCGGGCCGTTCCCCGCGCTCCTGGGACGGCGCCACCAGAATGTGCCATCTCGCCTGCCCGACCGATTTTCGTCACTGAAGCAGAGAACCCGGACCTCGAAAAGAAGAGCACAGAGATCATGAACCGCATCGCCGCCAACCTCTCCAAGACCCTCCGGCTCCTGCCGCGGGCGGCGCTCATCCTGATACTTCTGGCCGCTCCGGTCCTGGCGGTGCCGATGATGCGCGCCGATAGCGGCTCGACGATCGAGGCGCCGGCGCTCAGAAAGTCAGGCGTCGGGTTCGTACTACTGGTCAGCCTGCAGCGGGGTTGAAGAAAAAAGGGCGCTTTGAGTGCCTTCGGCGGCGAGCCCCCTCCCAACCGCCCGTCCAAGTCTCTATATTGAGCCATGGAAAAGCGAATCTATCCCCAAGCCATCGAATCTGTCGTCATGCCCGAGCCCTTTGGCCGGCAAAGCTTCGATAACGCCGAAAAGGCCGTTGCCGCGCTGCAGGTGCTCTACGACCGCAATACCAAGTTTCTGCGCGATTCCTTCGCGGCCCTAGCCGCCGGCGGCGACAGCAGCAAGCGCTACCGGGCCTTCTACCCCGAGATCGGCGTCACCACGAGTTCGTTCACCCAGGTCGATTCGCGCCAGGCCTATGGCCACATGCCAACACCAGGTCATTTCGCCACCACGGTTACCCAGCCGGACCTGTTCGAGACCTACCTCATCGAGCAGCTTCGGCTGATCATGCGCAATCACGGCGTGTCGGTAGCCGTCTCGGAATCGACCACGCCGATCCCGCTGCATTTCGCTTTTCTGGAAGGCACCTATGTTGACGGCGCCGCTGCCGAACGCATCAAGCGGCCGATCCGCGACCTGTTCGACGTGCCGGATCTCGACGGCACCGACGATCAGATCGCCAATGGCACGTTCGAAGTGGCCTTCGGCGAGCCCCGGCCGCTGGCGCCGTTCACGGCGCAGCGCATCGACTATTCGCTGCACCGCATGACGCACTACACCGCAACCAGCCCGCAGCATTTCCAGAACTTCGTGCTGTTCACCAACTATCAATTCTATATCGACGAGTTCGTCGCCCGCGCCCGCGACCTGATGGAAAAGGGCGGTGACGGCTACACGGAATTTGTCGAACCTGGCAACGTTATCACCCGGGCCGGGCAGAGCGCGCCCAGCGAAGGCGTAGCGCCACAGCGCCTGCCGCAGATGCCTGCCTACCATCTGAAGAAGCCGAACCATGGCGGCATCACCATGGTCAATATCGGCGTGGGTCCTTCCAACGCCAAGACCATCACCGATCATATCGCTGTGCTTCGGCCACATGCCTGGGTGATGCTTGGTCACTGCGCCGGGCTGCGCAACACCCAGGCGCTCGGCGACTATGTGCTCGCGCATGCCTATGTGCGCGAGGACCACGTGCTGGACGACGATCTTCCGGTCTGGGTGCCGATCCCGCCGTTGGCCGAGATCCAGGTCGCGCTGCAGGAAGCCGTCGCCGAGGTCACCGGCCTGTCGGGCTATGATTTGAAGCGCATCATGCGTACCGGCACCGTCGCCACCATCGACAACCGCAACTGGGAACTGCGCGACCAGCGCGGACCGGTGCAGCGGCTGTCGCAGTCGCGCGCCATTGCGCTCGACATGGAATCGGCGACCATCGCCGCCAATGGCTTCCGCTTCCGCGTCCCCTACGGCACGCTGCTGTGCGTTTCCGACAAGCCGCTGCATGGCGAGTTGAAGCTGCCTGGCATGGCAACCGAATTCTACAAGCGGCAGGTGGCGCAGCACCTGACTATCGGCATCAGGGCGATGGAGAAGCTGGCGGAGATGCCGATGGAGCGGCTGCATTCGCGCAAGCTCCGGAGCTTTTCGGAAACGGCATTCCAGTAGGCGACCGCGAAGCCTCGGCGAGGCAATTCGTCGTCTTGCTCAGGCCGCAATTTGGCCGATAAGCAAATCGAACGGACCGACAGGCGGCATTCAGCGGATACAACCTCGCAGACACGACCTCAATGGCAACAGGCGCGCGCTTGAACATGACGGCTGGGCTGGCATTCCTGGCGATGACGGCTTTGTTGGCCGGATTTTTCGGCGCACTGCACCCGGCGTTCGATTCCTTCTCGCATTTCCGCATTCATCTCAGCGTGCTGATGGCACTTCTGGCGCTGCCGCTGCTCGCCAGCTCGTTTCGGCTGCAAGCCGCGGCTGGGCTGCTTTTTGCCATTTTCTGCCTGGCCACAACGACGGGTGCGCTGCCCAAATGGTGGCCACAACAGGCGGCCGCCAAGCCGACCGGCCAGATCGTCTACAGCCTGCTGCAGATGAATCTGCGCTTCAACAACCCAACACCTAAGAAAGTGCTCTCACTGATCGGCCGCACCAATCCGGACGTGATCACGCTCGACGAGGTGTCGCAGATGTGGACGACCGAGCTTGGCTACATCGCCAGCGCCTACCCCTACCGAATCCTCTGCCCCTACCCAAACGGCATGTTCGGCGTGGCGCTGCTGTCGCGCCGGCCCTTTGCCGCCGACGCCGCGCCGCGCTGCGAGCCGCGCGGCGCGATGGCCATCGCCACGGTCGACTTCGGCGGCACCGATGTCGATGTCGCCGCGATTCATTTGAGCTGGCCCTGGCCGAAGGAGCAATACTGGCAGATCGGCGAACTGGCGCAGCCACTGGCCTTGCTCGGCGAGACCGCAATCATGGCAGGCGATTGCAACGCCGTGCCGTGGAGTGCCGCGGTGCGGCGGGTCGCGGCTCTCGGCGGGCTGACACTCATGCCTTCCGCCGGCCCGACGTGGATCCACCGGACGCTGCCCGACTTCCTGCGCCGCTATGCAGGCCTGCCGATCGATCAGGTGTTCAGCAAAGGCGGCGTGACGATCCTGTCTTCGACGCGGCTGGAAGATGCCGGCTCCGACCACCTGCCGGTGCTGGTCGAATTCTTGGTCCGGTCCGATGAGAAACAGCCTGAGGATGGGCACGCCACCGCGCTCGCGGCGCACGATTTGCCTGCTGAGCCGCACGGCTGACGCGTCAACGAATGGAGCACCCGCGCCGCGGCGAAGCGTTGAGATGGCGAACGGATTGCTCGTTCAAGGTTTCCCGATCAAGGCAGCGATCAGATGTTCGACATGGCCGCCATCGCGATGCTCACGCCGATCGAAGGCGTTTTGCCTCGCCTCATATTCTGCATAAACGGCCTTGATGCGAAGCCGAGCCTCGCGGCGCGCCTTGTCGCATGACGGGTCGTTGGCGACCCGCAGGCCAGTTATCGACCTTTCTGTCACGCGCATCATCTCCCTGGCGATGCGCCCATGTGTTTCCTCATGGGCGCGAACACCGGCGAAAAACCTGTTCCAACGCCTCTTCAAGGTCGGCGCCATGGGCGAGCCGACGCGAGGGAAGGTGTAGAACAGATTGAGCGTGCCGTTGACCCGCCGCAGCCGGCAGACGCCGTTGTCCTGGCCTCCGCCGAGATCCCAGTCGACCGTATAGGCGGTTGTGGCGATGGCATGCGTCATGAAGCCATGCTTGGGCCCCTTGCTGTCCATCGCGTCGATGAAGGCCGTACCCGAGTTTCCCGTGATGTCGTAGGTCCGCGTCTGGACGATTGCCCTGGTGCCGGCAAAGGCCTCAGGCGCGCACAGTGTCCCGATGACGGCGAGGCATGTCAGAACTGTCCGGCGCATCGGCCTTCTCCTTGTCCCAGGAGAAGGGAACCATAAGCCGGTGATAGTTTCAACGATTCTGCTGCGCTGCATGGTCTCGAAGCCAGAACTCCGCTGCAATTTTGCTGCCGCGCCCTGGACGGCCCGGCGGCGCAGGGGTCACATGCCCTGGTAGACCGGTCCTTCACCGCCTTGCGGGGGCACCCAGTCGATGTTCTGGTTCGGGTCCTTGATGTCGCAGGTCTTGCAGTGGACGCAGTTCTGCGCGTTGATGACGAAGCGCACATCCTTCGCCTGCGGGTCGGCGGCGGCGTTGCCGTCCTTGTCGACCCATTCGTAGACGCCGGCCGGGCAATAGCGTGTGGAAGGTCCGGCAAAGACATCATGTTCCGAGCGTTTCTGCAGGTCCATGTCGCCGACCAGCAGATGGACCGGCTCGTTTTCCTCGTGATTGGTGTTGGATAGGAACACCGAGGACAGACGGTCGAAGGTCAGCACGCCATCCGGCTTCGGATAGACGATCTTCTTGTGCTGGGCGGCAGGCTCGAGCGTGGCATAGTCGGCCTTGCCGTGCTTCAGCGTGCCGAAGGGCGAGACGCCGAACAGCGTGTTCAGCCACATGTCGAGGCCGCCGAGGCTGACGCCGATGATGGTGCCGAAGCGCGACCACAGCGGCTTGACGTTGCGCACCTTCTTCAGGTCCTTGCCGATGTCGGTCGCCCGCCAGGCATCCTCATAGGCGGAAAGCTCGTCATTGGCTCGGCCGGCGCCGATCGCCTCGGCGACATGCTCGGCCGCCAGCATCCCCGACAGCACCGCATTGTGGGAGCCCTTGATGCGCGGCACGTTGACGAAGCCCGCCGCGCACCCCATCAGCGCACCGCCCGGGAACGACAATTTCGGCACTGACTGCCAGCCGCCCTCGGTTATGGCGCGCGCGCCGTAGCCCAGGCGCTTGGCGCCGTCGAACGTGCCCGCGATCGCCGGATGGGTCTTGAAGCGCTGGAATTCCTCGAAAGGCGACAGATAGGGATTCTTGTAATTGAGGTGGAGGACGAAGCCGACCGCCACCTGATTATCCTCCAGATGATAGAGGAACGAACCGCCGCCAGTCTTCATGTCCAGCGGCCAGCCGAAGGAATGCTGCACCAGACCCGGCCGATGGTTCTCCGGCTTGACCTGCCAGAGTTCCTTGAGGCCGATGCCGTATTTGCCGGGCTCGCGGCCATCGGAGAGTTTATATCTAGCGATCAACTGCTTGGCCATCGAACCGCGCGCGCCTTCGCCGATCAGCACATATTTGCCCATCAACGCCATGCCCGGCGCGAAGCCTGGACCATGCGTGCCGTCCTTCTCGACGCCCATGTCTCCGGTGACGACGCCGGTGACGGCACCTTCTTCATTGTAGAGCAGGCCGGCCGCGGCAAAGCCTGGGTAGATCTCGACGCCGAGCGCCTCGGCCTTGCCAGCCAGCCAGCGGCAGACGTTGCCGAGCGAGACGATATAGTTGCCGTGGTTGTTCATCAGCGGCGGCATGAAGATGTTGGGCAGGCGGAACGAACCGGCGGGGCCGAGCACCAGGAAATGGTCCGCAGTGACCGGCGTCTTGAAGGGATGACCATCCTCCTCGCGCCAGCCAGGCAGCAACCGGTCGATGCCGATCGGATCGACGACGGCCCCCGACAGGATGTGGGCGCCGACTTCGCCGCCCTTTTCCAGCACGACGACGGAGAGCTCGGGATTGACCTGCTTGAGGCGGATGGCCGCGGCAAGGCCGGCCGGTCCGGCACCGACGATGACCACGTCGAATTCCATGCTTTCGCGTTCGATATCGCTCATCAACCCCTCCGCACTGGCTTGCCGCCGTTGGCGTATCTTGCTGGCTCCTGCGCTGCATAGCGCATCAATTGGCGACAGGAAACCGGCGCATACGTGACAATGCCGATTTGGCCAAAAAGTCGCGCTTTGCGCGGCAGAGAGGCCATTTCCACGCGGCGCGGCCCGCAAGGCTTGCGTTTTTTATTGTTCGACGGCTTGCTTATCGGCCATACTTCCCGCCATGCGCATTCCCGGGCCAGGCGGCTTCTCTTCGACGCGCTTTCCATCAACGCCCGGCCGGGCCTGCCGGGCGCTTATTTTGGCCCTTCTGGCGTCGAGCCCGTGTCATGCCGTCGCGGATGAAGTGAAGGTCTGGGCGACAGGCGCATACTCGTTTTCCGACGAGCTTGGCGGTTTCCGCATCACCGGAGCCTCCGGCATCGGAACCAAGGACGATCCGCTGGTCATCACCGAAGAGCTGAATTCGGCGACACCCGTGACGCTGACCATCCGCACCACAAAGCCGATCCAGGCATTCGGCAGAGCAGGCGAGTTCGCCAATGGCATCATGTATATGCGCATTGACGTGCTCAACAACAGCGGCCAGGCCTGGATCGAGTTCCAGTTCGAGCTTCAGGAAATACTGGACCAGCCAAGCGTGTTCGGAGACGGGCTTTCGTTCGACCAGCGCAACAAGACGCCCGACAATATCTGGTCGAGCAATTTCGCCGATTTCGACCGCGATTTCGAGCCCTATGACCGGCTGCTGTTCAAAAACGGCAAGGTGGACCCGCTGAAGACCGCCAGCTTCGAATTCCTGATGACCGACTACACGCCGCGATGGACCTTCTATTTGGTTCAGGATCCACGCATACCCACTGGCTAGACCGCGACCTCACCTTGGCAGGCGGGATTGGCTGCCGCCATCGACCTCGCCGAGGTTGCAAATTGATCCCGCCCGGACGATGGTGCGGCCATGACTGCCGCCTCTCCCAACAATCCGGTCGATTTGGCCGATCTGCTCGCCTTCTATGCCAGCGCGGGTGTTGACGAGGCTTTGGAGGATGCGCCGGTCAATCGGTTCGCGGAGGCCGTGCCGAAGCCGGCGGAGCGCACGCCGGCGGCGCCGCGCGAAAGCAAGGCACCGGAGCCGCCCACGGCTCCGCCG
Organism: Mesorhizobium sp. B2-3-14; assembly: GCF_006442175.1. Lineage (NCBI taxonomy): Bacteria > Pseudomonadati > Pseudomonadota > Alphaproteobacteria > Hyphomicrobiales > Phyllobacteriaceae > Mesorhizobium > Mesorhizobium sp. B2-3-14. Next base: position 86,044 of record NZ_VFVP01000009.1, read on the forward strand.
CGCCTCGATGGGCGCGCCGTGCCGGATGCTCCGGCCCCGCGCCCGCCGACCTCGGCCGTGCCCGACGAAGCGCAGGCGGCGCTGGCGCGCCAGCTGGCGACCGCGGCAATGTCGCTGGACGAATTACGCCAGCACATGGCCGCTTTCGAGGGCTGCAATCTCAAGGCGACCGCCAAGAACCTGGTATTCGCCGACGGCAACCCGCAAGCGGCTGTCATGCTGGTCGGTGAAGCCCCAGGCCGTGACGAGGACATTGAAGGACTGCCCTTCGTCGGCCGCTCGGGCCGCCTGCTCGACCGGATGCTGGCTGCGATCGGCCTCGACCGTAGCTCGGTCTACATCGCCAACGTCATTCCCTGGCGCCCACCCGGCAACCGCACGCCGACGCCGCACGAGACCGAGATCTGCCGGCCGTTCATCGAGCGTCAGATCGAGCTGGTCAATCCCAAGGTGCTGATCAATCTCGGCGGCCCGTCGGCCAAGACCCTGCTCAACACCTCGGAAGGAATCCTGCGGCTGCGCGGCAACTGGCGCGTGCACACAACGGGTTCCGGCATTGCCATTCCAGCCATGCCGACACTGCACCCGGCCTATCTCTTGCGCACCCCCGCGCACAAGAAGCTCGCATGGCGGGATTTTCTCGAAGTGAAGGCGAAGCTGCGGGAAGTGAGCTAACGATGACCTTGCAGGTAATTGAAATACATTCAGCGTCAGCCTAGTCGTCCTGCATGACAACGCCCCAAACCTCCGCCGGTAGCCTGATCCGCGAATGGCGCACGCGACGTCGCATGAGCCAGCTCGACCTCGCCATGGAGGCCGAGATCTCGCAACGGCATCTCTCCTTCGTCGAAAGCGGGCGTGCCGCGCCCTCGCGCGACATGGTGCTGCATCTGGCCGAGCAGCTTGCGATCCCGCTGCGGCAGCGCAATCAATTGCTGCTGGCCGCGGGCTTCGCGCCGAGCTTCAGCGAACGGCCGCTCACCGATACGACGCTGGCACCGGCAATGGCGGCGGTCGAGATGGTGCTCAAGGGGCATGAGCCGTTTCCGGCATTGGCGGTGGACCGGCACTGGAACCTGGTTGCGGCGAACACGGCGATCGGGCCATTCCTGGCCGATGTTTCCGAGCCCTCTCTGCTCCAGCCACCCGTCAATGTGCTGCGGCTCAGCCTGCACCCAGGTGGTGTCGCGCCACGGATCGTGAACCTCCAGGAATGGCGCACCCACCTGCTCGAACGGCTGAAACATCAGAACGATGCCGCCGGTGACCCGGTGCTGGTGGCATTGGAGCAAGAGCTTCGCGGCTACCCCTCTGGCCTGCAGAGCAGCCGGCCGGCGCCAGTCGAGCCGAATGCGATCGTGCATCCGCTGCGGCTTGCCCATGGCGACACGGTGCTTTCCTTCATCAGCACCATCACCGTGTTTGGCACGCCACTGGATGTCACCCTTTCGGAACTGGCGATCGAATCCTTTTTCCCGGCCGATGAGCAGACACGGGCGATGCTGGTACGCTTGGCGAAGGAACGGTCCTGATCACCCTTGCGGCAGCGCAGCTTTGCGGGTGCGCGTCCGTTCCAGACCCAGCTGCCGTTCGCGCCAGATGATGAAGATGCCGGCGGCGACCACGATCACGCCACCGACCAGCGTGCCGGGCGAGGTCACGTCGCCGAAAACGAAATAGCCGACGACGACGCCGAGGATCATCGAGGTGTATTCGAAAGGCGCCACGACCGAGGCTTCGGCATGACGATAGGCCGCGGTCATCAAAATCTGGCCGAGCCCGCCACAAAAGCCGGCGAGGATGAGCAACGTGGCTTGTATTGGCGTCAGCGACTGCCAGCCGAAGGGCAGCGTCAACAGCGAGAGCACGCTCGCCGTCGACGAGAACCATAGCACGATGGTCGCCGTCTTCTCCGTCTGCACGAGATTGCGCACCAACAGCATGGCGACAGCGGAGATTGCCGCGGCCGCCAGCGCGGCCATGACGCCCAGGACCTCCTGGTCGTCGAGACCTTCATCCGAATTGAGCAGCGTCAGCTCCGGCCAGGAAATGACGAGCACGCCAATGAGGCCGATCGCGACAGCGCTCCAGCGATAGACGCGGATCGTCTCGCCAAGGAAGACCGAGGAGAACACCACGACCAGCAGCGGCTGTGCATAGTTCAGGGTGATCGCCTCGGGAAGAGGCAGCCTGGTGAGCGCGAAAAAGCCGAGCCCCATGGCACCGACGCCGACGACGCCACGCGCGACGTGGTTGAAGGGGCGTTTCGTCACAAATGCCGTGGCCAGATGTCCCTTCAACGTCAGGAAGACAATGATCGGGAAGATGGCGAAGAAGGAACGAAAGAAGACGATCTGCCCGGCAGGCACATCGCCTGCCGCCTTGATACAGGTTTGCATGCCGACAAAAACCGCCACGGAGACGATCTTCAGCACGATGCCTCTCAGGGTGCCGTGGCCGCCCGTCGTCTCTGGTTGCGCCCCCGCTCCTGATGTCACTTTGGCAATGCGTCTCTGCCCGCGGTCGAGGGCACGCTACGGTTCTCGAAATGGCAGAACGGGAAATTGTCGGCGCGCCGAACGAAAGCGCCCATCCCGAATTTCGGTGTGACGGCCGTCATGACTGCCTCGCGACAAGGAAAGGATGACCTGAATTAGGCCCTGCCGCAGTTTTGTCGAGGGAGTGTTTCGTGTAAAGAGCGCGGACTTCAAATTTTTGGACCGGTCAGATCATGTCCGGTCCCCGGAAAAGACAGGAAAAGCCAGGGAATGCGCACCGATACAGGCCAGGTCTTCAAACTCGAGGACTATCGCCCCAGCGACTACCTCATTCCGGAAACCAGCCTTGAATTCCGTCTTTCGCCGCAGGCAACGGTCGTCGCCGCGATACTGACCGTCGAACGCCGCGAGGACATATCCACGTCGGCTCCGCTGGTGCTCGACGGCGATGGGTTGACGCTCAAACGCGTCGAGGTCGACGGCAAGGTGGTGAGACCGGCGGATCTGCTGGCGAGCCCCGACCAACTGACCCTGCTCAAACCGCCGGCGGCACCTCGTTTCCAGCTGCTGATCGAAACCGAACTGGCCCCAGCCGGCAACGAGGCCTTGATGGGCCTTTACCGCTCGAACAACGTGTACTGCACGCAATGCGAGGCGGAGGGTTTTCGCCGCATCACCTATTTCCTCGACCGCCCCGATATCCTGTCCGTCTACACGGTGCGCATCGAGGCGCGACGCGACGAGGCGCCGCTGCTCCTGTCGAACGGCAATCCGGTCGAGAGCGGCGATCACGCCGAAGGCTGGCACTACGCCACATGGCACGACCCCTTCCCCAAACCATCCTATTTGTTCGCGCTGGTGGCCGGCAATCTCGGCCAGGTGGCCGACAATTTCGTCACCAAGTCCGGCCGCAAGGTCGAGCTCGGCATCTATGTCGAGCCCGGCAAGGAGGCGCTCGCCGGCTACGCGATGGACGCGCTGAAGCGGTCGATGCAATGGGACGAGGAGGCGTTTGGCCGCGAGTACGACCTCGACGTCTTCAACATCGTCGCCGTGTCGGACTTCAACATGGGCGCGATGGAGAACAAGGGCCTCAACATCTTCAACGACAAATACGTGCTGGCCGACCAGGAGACGGCGACGGACGCCGATTTCGCCAATATCGAGGCGATCATCGCGCATGAATATTTCCACAATTGGACAGGCAACAGAATCACTTGCCGCGACTGGTTCCAGCTTTGCCTGAAGGAAGGGCTGACGGTCTTCCGCGATCATGAGTTCTCCGCCGACCAGCGCTCGCGCGCTGTCAAGCGCATCGCCGAGGTGCGCACGCTGCGGGCCCACCAGTTTCCCGAGGACCAGGGCCCGCTGGCGCATCCCGTGCGGCCGCGCCGCTACCGCGAGATCAACAATTTCTATACGGCGACGATATACGAGAAAGGCTCCGAAGTGGTGCGCATGATCCGCACCATTCTCGGGGCCGAGGTCTTTCGCGCCGGCATGGACCTCTATTTCGAACGCCACGACGGCGAGGCCGCGACCATCGAGGATTTCATAAAGGTGTTCGAGGACGCGTCCGGCCGCGACCTGTCGCAATTCGCGCTATGGTATCATCAGGCGGGCACACCCAACCTGACGGTGAGTTCGACGCACAATCCGGCCGCACAGGAATTCACGCTCGAGATCGAGCAGTCGGTGCCGCCGACGCCCTCCGAAAGCCGCAAGCGGCTGATGCATATCCCGCTCGCCTTCGGCCTGATCGGCGCCGGCGGCAAACCTGTCGCGTATAGCGGCGTCGAGGGCGCCAACGTCGAGGACGGCGTCATCCATGTCCGCAAGCGTCGCCATGTGGTGCGTTTCTCGGGCGTGGCCGAGCGCCCGGCGGTGTCGCTCAACCGTGGCTTTTCGGCGCCGGTGACGCTGTCGGCCGAGCAGAAGGCGGCCGACCAGTACTTCCTCGCCCGCCATGACAGCGACGCCTTCTCGCGCTGGCAGGCCTTCAACACGCTGTTGACCGATGCTCTGATCGCTGCCTTCCGCCAGATCCTTGGCGGCAAACAGCCGGACTTCGCCCCACGGCTGACCGAGCTTGCCGGCAGCATCGCCAGCGACGAGACGCTGGAGCCAGCCTATCGGGCCCTGGCCCTGGCGCTGCCTGGAGACGCCGACATCGCCCGCGACATCGGCAAGAACATCGATCCCGACGCCATCCATGCGGCCCGACAGGCGCTTGCGCTGGCGATCGGCATGGCCAATGGCGAGGCATTTTCCGGCCTCTACGACAGCCTTGCCGAGAAGAGCGCTTTCAGCCCCGACGCGGCGAGTGCCGGACGGCGCGCCTTGCGCAACATTCTGCTGGATTATCTCTCGCTGCTGCCAGGTGGAGCGGCGTTGGCGGCCGGGCATTTCCAGTCCGCGAGCAACATGACCGACCGGGCGGCCGCATTGGCCGTGCTTGCGCATCGCCACCACGGATCGCCGGAGGCAAGCAAGGCGCTGGCGGCTTTCGAACAGACATATGCGTCGGACCCGCTGGTGATGGACAAATGGTTCCAGATCCAGGCCAGCGTGCCTGGGCCGCAGGCGGTGGAGACGGTTCGCGCCCTGACCGCTCATGCCGGCTTCTCGATGGGCAATCCGAACCGGGTGCGCTCGTTGATCGGCACATTCTCCAGCGCCAACCAGACCGGCTTTCACCGCGCCGACGGCGAAGGCTACCGCTTCTTCGCCCAGACGGTGCTCGAGGTTGAAAAGCGCAATCCGCAAGTGGCGGCAAGACTGGCGACGGCGCTCAGGTCATGGCGCTCGCTCGAACCGGGCAGGCAAGCCCAGGCCCGGGAAGTGCTGGTTTCGATCGCCAATGCCGAAAACCTGTCGGCGGATCTGCGCGACATCGTCGAGCGCACGTTGGCTTAGGCGCTCCCGCCTTCTTCCCTGCGGGAGAAGGCAGGGTTCTAAAAGCCCATTATTTTAGTCGATTTTTAATCTTTTTTCGCCCGACCACTGGACAAGGCGAATCACCTTTGATTCTTTAATGGCGATTCGGAAGTGCGGTGTTGCCGGATCACCAGCACATAGAAATGCGGCATACTGAAATCGGGGAGTGCCATTTATGGCAAAGGCGGACGCGTGGGGCGCGCCCGGTGGGATGGTTTTTGCGCGTCGCGAGACGCGCGGCGACGGCCTTGCCGGGAATACGCGGCTCATTGCCGAACCGGCCTACAAGCGGCTTCTGGCGGCCGAACCGCTGCTGCGCCGGTCGATACCGGCCCTCATCGTCATCTTCCTGCTCGTCATCGCGGCGCTGCGTGTAGTCTCGCTGATGAACGAGCGCGACGACGTGGAGCGCGATGCCAAGGCTATCCTGACGCTGGCCGCCGCGCAGCTCGCCAGTTCGCTCGCCACCACAGCGGACACGCTGCCGGGCGCCACCCAGGACCTGCTGGAGACCACCAGCCGCCAGGGCGCCATGGGCCGCAGCCATGTGCTGGTCATCACCGACAGCGCCTTCAGGATCACCGCGGTGACGCCGCGTTCGGTGCCCTGGCAAGGCCATTCGCTCGACGGCCTCGTCCAGGGCGGCCAACCTCTGTTCATGTTCGGCGACCGGGCCGGCGTCATGGAGGTCAACATCGGCGGGCAGGACTGGTACGCGGCGGTCAGCCTGAGCAAGGACAGGAAGGGAGCCGCGGCGGCGCTCGTCCCCCAAGAGGCGGTCTTCGACACGTGGCGCAAGACCGTCTCGCTCAACGTCACCCTGTTTGTGCTGACGGCCGGCGTGCTGATCATCATCCTCTATGCCTATTTCGGACAGGCGGCGCGCGCGCAGGCAGCCGACCGCATCTATGTCGAAGCGCATCAGCGTATCGACATGGCGCTGGTCCGCGGCCGCTGCGGCCTGTGGGACTGGGACATGGTGCGCGGCAAGATGTACTGGTCACGCTCGATGTACGACATGCTCGGCTATGAGCCCTGCGAGACGATGCTGTCCTTCGGCGAGGTCGACGAGATCATCCATCCCGAGGATGGCGACCTGTTCGAACTCGCCAACAGGATCGTCGCGCGCGAGATCGACCACATCGACCAGGTGTTCCGGATGCGGCATGCCGATGGCCAGTGGGTGTGGATGCGCGCCCGCGCCCAGGTCATGGACCCGGAAGCGCCGGAGATCCAGCTCATAGGCATCGCCGTCGACGTCACCGAGCAGCGCCACCTGGCGCTGCGCTCCGAAGCGGCCGATCTTCGCCTGAGGACCGCGATCGAGAACATCAATGAATCCTTCGTGCTGTGGGATTCGGCTCAAAACTTGATCATGTGCAATTCCAAATATCAGCAGGACAACGGGCTCTCGGATCGCGACGTGATGCCAGGTGTGACGCGCGCTTCCCTGGAAGAGCGGATGCTGGCCTTCGCTTCGGAGCGCCGGCTCGCCAATACCAACGGTCCGCAGGGCGGCGCCACGTTCGAGCGGCAGCTGTCCGACGGCCGCTGGCTGCAGGTCAACGAGCTCAGGACCAGGGACGGTGGCATCGTCTCGGTCGGGTCCGATATCACCCAGATCAAATTGCACCAGGAGAAACTCGTCGACAGCGAACGCCGGCTGATGGCGACGATCCATGATCTCAGCCTCGCCCGCCGGGCCGAAGAGGAACGGGCGCGCGAACTGGTCGACCTCAACCGCAAATACATGAAGGAAACCGAGCGCGCCGAAGCGGCGAACCGGGCCAAATCCGAATTCCTGGCCAACATGTCGCATGAACTGCGCACACCGCTCAACGCCATCATCGGCTTCTCCGAACTGATGGAACAGAGGCTGTTCGGTCCGTTGGGCTCGGAGCGCTACGAGGAGTACGCCACCGACATCAACAGCAGCGGCAAATATCTGCTCGGCGTCATCAACGACATTCTCGACATGTCCAAGATCGAAGCCGGCCAGTTCTCGCTGGACCAGGAACAGATCGACCTCGGTCCGCTGATCAGCGAGACGGTGCGTGTCGTCTCTCTGCAGGCGGCGCAGAAGGCGATCACCGTGGAAACGCGCATTGCCGACGCCTTGACTTTGTTTGCCGATCGCCGGGCGATCAAGCAGATCGTCATCAATCTCCTGTCCAACGCGGTGAAATTCACCGGCCAGGGCGGCCACATATCGGTCAGGGCCCGCAACACGTCAGGCGCGCTGGTGCTGACGATCGAGGACAATGGCTGCGGTATCCCGAAGGAAGCCCTCGGCAAGCTGGGGCGCCCCTTCGAGCAGGTGCAGAACCAGTTTTCCAAGAACCATGCCGGCTCCGGCCTTGGCCTTGCCATTTCGCGCTCGCTGGCCGAGTTGCAAGGCGGTGCACTGAAGATCCGCTCGACCGAAAGCGTCGGCACGATCGTATCGGTGCGCATTCCCGTGAAGAAGGCGCCAACGGCGGTCAAGGCCGCGGCCTGAGCGACAGGCTCCGGTTGGCGATGTCGGAGCCCGTATCAACCAAATCTTACTGCACGCCGCCTTCGTTGCCTTCGCCATCCCATTGACGGTCATCGCGCCCGTCCTTCGGCAGTTCGCCCTTCTCGATCTTGCCGTCATTGTTCTTGTCGAGCATCGCGAAAAGCTTCTTTTCGCGGCCGATGATGTCATCCGATGTCAGCGTGCCGTCGCCCTTGCTGTCGTAACGGGCGATGATGCGCCTGGCCATGCGTTCGAAGCGCGCCTTCTCCAGCGCGTCGGCGAGTTGAGCGACAGTCAGCTTGCCGCCCTTATCAGCGACAAGCTTCTTGAGCCGCGCGTCCATGACATCGGAGAACTGGTCGAAAGTGATTTTGCCGTCATTGTCCTTCATCGCCTTGTCGAGCCGCATCATGGTGCGCTCACGCACGTTGGCGCTGTCGAGGTTCTCGGCATAGGCCGCGCCGCCGACGGCTCCGGCCAGGGCGATGTAGGCAAGTGCGAGCTTGGTTGTCTTTCTCATGGTTTTCTCCTGTTGCATCGTCACCCCCGACGCGGCCGAACGGTCGTTGGTCACGACCCTCCGGCACGAAGCAGAAGGTCGAAATCCTTCCTGACCTTTTGCGACGTCTCCTTGAGATGTGCTTCCAGCACACCGAAATCCGGCAGGTCGGTGACCGCCAGAAGCAGATCCGAAAGCCCCGGCGGAACGTCGTCACGTTCGAACGGTCCGGTAAGGCACAGCCGCGTCATCTGGGTCAGCGCCAGATAAAGGGCGTAAGCCTCGCCAAGGTCCTGCCTGATCACGGCATTGGCGAAATGGGGCGTCAGACGAGACAGGATCTCAGCCGTGCCGGTGGCGCGCGGCCCGGGCTCGACCTGCCCAGTGATGACAGCCACCTGGGCGATGAATTCGAGATCGATCAGACCGCCCGGGATCAGCTTGATGTCCCACAGGTCGCGGGGCGGCTTTTCCTGCTCGATCATGGCACGCATGTCGGAGGCTTCGGTTTTCACCTTCGCCCCGTCGCGTGGCTGGCCGAGTAGCGCGGCGACTTCCGTTTCAACCTCGGCGCAGAGACCGGCGTCGCCAGCAATCGGCCGCGCCCGCGACAGCGCCATGTGTTCCCAGGTCCAGGCTTCCTGGCGCTGGTATTTCTTGAAGGCATCGATATGGGTGGCGACCGGTCCCTTGTTGCCGGACGGCCGCAAACGCAGGTCGAGCTCGTAAAGCACCCCTTCCGCCGTTGGCGCCGATACCGCGGATATCAGCCGCTGCGTCATGCGGGTGTAGTAGTGCGACGGCGCCAGCGGCTTTTCACCATCGGAGTCCTCGGCGTCCGCATCGTGATCGTAAAGCAGGATGAGATCGACATCCGATCCGGCCGTCAATTCGCGGCTGCCGAGCTTGCCCATGCCGAGCAGCGAAACCACGCCACCGGCGATCGTGCCGTGGCGCACCGCGAATTCGGCGATCACCGCTTGCAACGCCGCCGCAATGGTCAGGTCCGCCAGATCGGAGAAAGCGCGGCCGGCGCGGGCCGGGTCGATCGAGCCCGCGAGCAGCCGCACACCGATGAGGAATTTCTGTTCGGAAGCAAATATGCGTAAGCGGTCGAGCACGTCCTCATAGGCCCTGTCGCCCTCGAGGAAGGCGGAAAGCCGCCCCGAGAGATAGGCGCGGTCTGGCAGCTCGGTCAGCAATGCCGGGTCGAGCAAGCCGTCGAAGACATGCGGCCGGCGAGTGATGATGGCCGCCAGCCTTGGTGCCGCGCCCATGATCGTCGCCATCAGCTTGAGCAGTGCGGGATTCGACTGCAGCAGCGAAAACAGCTGGATGCCGGCCGGCAGGCCGGCGAGGAACTCGTCGAAACGGACCAGCGCCTCGTCGGCCCGGCGCGTCTGGCCAAAGGCCTTGAGCAGTGCCGGCGTCAGTTCCGTCAGCCGCTCGCGCGCCTCCGCCGACTGGGTGACGCGATAGCGGCCGAAATGCCAGCCGCGGATGACACGGCAGATATCGCTCGGCCGCTGAAAGCCGAGGCCGTTCAGGGTCTGCAGCGTGTCCGGGTCGTCGACGTCACCGGTGAAGACCAGGTTGCCGATGCCGGCCGAAAGCTCGGGCGCGGTTTCGAACAGCGCCGCATAGTGGCGCTCGACCTGCTGCAGCGAGGCACGGAAGGCCCCGGCGAACGCGGCGGCGTCGGCGAAGCCCAGCATGCGGGCGATGCGCTCCAGCCCTTCATCGTCTTCCGGCAGCGTGTGCATCTGCTCGTCGGCCACCATCTGGATGGCGTGTTCGACCCGGCGCAGGAACCAGTACTGGAGGGCGAGTGCGTCTCTTGCGTCTGATGTGATCCAGCCTCGGGCCGCGAGCTGACCGAGCATCGGCACGGTTTCGCGGCCGCGCAGCTCCGGAAAGCGGCCGCCGGCGATGAGCTGCTGGGTCTGGACGAAGAACTCGATCTCGCGGATGCCGCCGCGCCCGAGCTTGACGTTGTGCCCCTTCACCGCGATCTCGCCATGGCCCTTATGAGCATGAATCTGGCGCTTGATCGAATGGACGTCGGCAATCGCCGCGTAATCCATGTATTTGCGCCAGATATAGGGCTGGAGCTCCTTGAGGAAGGCATCGCCCGCGGCGAGATCGCCGGCCACCGGGCGGGCCTTGATCATCGCGGCACGCTCCCAGTTCTGGCCACGCGCTTCGTAGTAGCGAAGCGCGGCTTCAACCGGGATAGCCAGCGGGGTGGAGCCGGGATCGGGACGCAACCTCAGATCGGTGCGGAAGACATAGCCGTGCTCGGTGCGGTCCTGCAGGATGCGAACCAGCCGGCGCGTCAGGCGTGAGAACAGGTCGGTGGCGTCGAGAGGATCGACCACGGCGGGTGCCTCCGGATCGAAGAACACGACGAGGTCGATGTCGGAGGAGAAATTCAGCTCATGCGCGCCGAGCTTGCCCATGCCGAGCAGGATCCAGCCCGATCGATGCGAGGGGTTGTCGAGGTCGGGCAGCTTGAGCTTGCCCTGGCCATGCGCGTCACGCAGCAGGAAATCGACTGCCGCGCGGGTGCAGGCGTCGGCGAGATCGCTCAACCGCCTTACGGTCAGCGAGGTTTCGGCTTCGCCCGAAAGATCGGCGAGCGCGATCAGGAAATGCGCCTCTGCCTTATGCCGGCGCAGCGCCATCATCAGGCCGGATTCCGAGGCCGTTTCGGCCAGCGGCGCCTGGTCGATCGCGGCGGTGATCGCCTTCAGACGGGCCTCTATCGGCAGGTCGAACAGCCCGTCCAGGATTTGCGGCCGGCGGCGCGCCGTGTCGCGCAGGAATGGCGAAAGGTCGAAGACAGCGGCGAGGAGATCCTGCGCCTTGCCTTTGCCGGCCAGGAATTTGGCCACCCGTGTCAGCCCCTCTTCGCGCGCTGCGTCCGCGATTTCGGCCAGCTCCTGTCGTGCCCGGGCTGCGTCGAGCGGGGCAAGCGGGGTTTCCAGGCTGAGCAGCCAGTCTGTCTTGCTCCGCTTGGCAACGGCCGCCATCAGTGATCCTCGCGTGCCGGGAAACTCATGACCACGGATAGTCCTGGATTGCCAGGCAGCAGGTCAAGCCGGCCGTAATGGAATGTCATGACCGCCTTGGCGAGACTGAGGCCAAGGCCGGAACCAGGCTGCGAACGGCTCTTCTCCAGCCGCACGAAGCGCTCCGTCGCCCGGGCGCGATCGGCGTCGTCGGGAATGCCCTGGCCATTGTCCGTGACGGAAAGCCTGATCTCGCCATGCGTGCGTTCGAGCTTTACACGGACCGCCGGCTTGGACGTCGAATCGGTCGAGTACTTGATCGCATTGTCGACGATGTTGGAGAGCGCCTGGCCGATCAGCTCGCGGTTGCCGTCGACGACAAAAGCACCATTCACCTCGGCGTCCAGCGAAACGCCAGCCTCCTCGGCCACCGGCTCATAGAGTTCGACGACATCACGGACGGCCACCGCCAGATCGACGCGGCTGGTGTGCTCGGAAGAATAGCCCGCCTCCAGGCGGGAGATCATCAGGATGGCGTTGAAGGTCTTTATCAACTGGTCGGACTCGGCGATGGTGCCTTCCAGCGCCTGTCGATAGTCCGATGTCTTCTGCTTGCCGGAAAGCGTCGCTTCGGCCCGGTTGCGCAGCCGGGTCAGCGGCGTCTTGAGGTCATGCGCGATGTTGTCGGAAACCTGCTTGAGGCCTTCGTTGAGCGTGGCGATCCTGGCCAGCATGGCGTTGAGGTTTTCCGAAAGCCGGTCGAACTCGTCGCCGGCGCCGGTTACCGGCAGCCGGCCGGAGAGATCCCCGCCCATGATGCGCCGGCTTGCCTCCGATACGCCATCGATACGCTTCAGCGCCGCGCGGCCGACAAAGAACCAGATCAGGATGCCACCCAGGGCCATCATGCCGAGCGCCAGCATCAGCGAACGGCGGATGACGGCACGGAACCGCTCTGGTTCCCCGAGATCGCGGCCGACCAGCATGATCATCTGGTTCGGCAGCCGCAGCACCAGGGCAATGGCGTTGTGGCCCTTCTCGCCCTGCGCTTGCGTGTCGCTCTGGTCGGGCTGTGCGGTCCCCTTGTCGGCAGGCAAGTTGCGTAGACGGTCGAGTTCTCCCTCGCCAAAGCGCTGATAGGAAAAAGGGCTGGTGGTCCAGCCTTCGTTTTCGAGAACGCCCGGCTCGAGGCTCTGCACGTTACCGGTCAGGATCTGGCCGTTGGCATCGGCGATCAGATAGAGATTGGCGCCGGGCTGCCGCGAGCGGGCCTCGACCACGCGGACCAATACGGGAAGGCCACCGCGCTGATAGGCGCGGGCAAGGCCGAGCACCTCGTCGTTGATGGTCTCCTGCGTCTGCCCGGTCAGCATGCGCGCCGAGAGCGAAGTCATATAGAGGACGAGCAGCACCGCGCAGAGCGCGAAGAGCAAGAGATAGAGCGCCGAAAGCCGCGCGGCCGTCGTCTTCATGATGGCGGGCACGGAAAGCGCCATGCCGCCGCCTAGCCGCCCTTCAGCATGTAGCCGGCGCCGCGAACGGTATGCAGGATCGGCTTGTCGAAGCCCTTTTCGATCTTGCCGCGCAGCCGGGAGACGTGGACGTCGATGACATTGGTCTGCGGATCGAAATGATAGTCCCAGACATTTTCGAGCAGCATCGTGCGCGTCACAACCTGGCCGGCATGGCGCATGAGATATTCGAGCAGGCGGAATTCGCGTGGCTGGAGCGTGATCTCACGGCCCGCCCGGCGGACAGAATGCGATAGCCTGTCGAGTTCAAGATCGCCAACCCGGTAGACGGTCTCGGCCTCCTTGGCGCTGGCGCGTCGGTTGAGCACCTCGACACGAGCCAGAAGTTCGGAAAAGGCATAGGGCTTGGTCAGGTAATCGTCACCGCCGGCGCGCAGGCCGGTGACCCGGTCATCGACTTCGCCCAGCGCCGAAAGGATGAGCACCGGCGTCGTGTTGCCCCTGGAGCGGAGGGCGGCAATAACCGACAGGCCGTCGCGGCGCGGCATCATCCGATCGATGACCATCACATCGTAGTCACCCGCATCGGCAAGCGCGAAGCCGGTCTCGCCGTCACCCGCAACATGCGCGGTATGACCGGCTTCGGTGAAGGCTTTCTGCAGATAATCCGCAGCCTCGCGATCGTCTTCTATGACGAGAATCTTCATAGGGCCGTTATACGCGATTTCGCTTGAAGGTTGAGTAGCCGGCATCTGCATTTTAGCCTTTGCCAAAGCGCATCGCGATCAAGACGATCGAGAGCGTACGCGATAAAATCTTTGTTCCGTGGCGTCGTTAGGCCGAACATGCCAGTTCCCGGTCATGTCGTTACCTGCAACCCGGGACCAACCGGCATCGGGCACGAGGGCCTGAGTGGGCAGCCACATACGGGCGCGGCAGCGGGCGATGGGAAGCCCGCTGCCGCTGAAGGAGAGCGCGATGACTGACTAACGGGCTCTCCGTCTTACTTTCCCCATGCGGCGACTCGGGGGTGTTGAAACCGCCGCATTGGAAAAGTCGTCTCAGCCCTTGGCCACCGGCACCGCGACGAAGCGGTTGTTGTCGTCACGGGTGATCTGCATCAGCACCGCCTTGCGTCCGGATTTGACCGCATCGGCCATGGCCTTGGTGACGTCTTCGGTGCCATTGACCTCCGCCGAGTTGACCGCGGTGATGACGTCGCCCGGCTGGATGCCGCGATCGGCGGCGGCGCTGTCGGGGTCGACGTCTGTCACCACCAGACCCTTGCCGTTTTCAGACTTGGTGACGGTGAGACCGAGATCGGCCAGCGTGTCAGGCTTTGCCGGAGCGGCAGGCTGCTGTTGCTGGTCGTTCGAGGCCTGCTTGTCGCTCGCCGGCAGTTTGCCGAGATCGACCTTGACCGTCTGGCTCTTGCCGTCGCGCCAGACCGTGACATCAACAGACTTGCCGGGCGAATAGGCGCCGATCAGGCGGGCGAGCTCCTTCGGCGACGCAACGTCCTTGCCGTCGACCTGGGTGATCACGTCGCCGGCTGATATGCCGGCCTTCTTGCCGGGGCCGTCGTCCTGGGCGCTCGAAACCAACGCGCCGTTGTTGGACTTCAGGCCGAGCGATTCGGCGATGTCGGAGGTGACCGGCTGGATTTCGACGCCGAGCCAGCCACGCTGCACCGCACCGCTCTTCATCAGGTCCCCGACGACCTGCTTGGCGGTCGAGGCCGGAATGTCGAAGGCGATGCCGACGCTGCCGCCGGAAGGCGAGAAGATGGCGGTGTTGATGCCGACCACCTGGCCGTTGAGGTTGAAGGTCGGGCCGCCTGAATTGCCGCGGTTGACCGAGGCGTCGATCTGGAGGAAATCGTCATAGGGGCCGGCGCCGATATCGCGGCCGCGCGCCGAGACGATGCCTGCGGTCACGGTGCCGCCGAGACCGAACGGATTGCCGACAGCCACGACCCAGTCACCGACACGAACCTTGGAATCGTCGGCGAAGTCGACATAGGTGAACTTGCCGCCACCATCGACCTTGAGCACGGCGAGATCGGTGCGCGGATCGGTGCCGACCAGCTTGGCGTCGAGTTCCTTGCCGTCATTGGTCACAACGGTGAAGGCGGTGCCCTCTTCGACGACATGGTTGTTGGTGACGAGGTAACCGTCTTCGGAGATGAAGAAGCCGGAGCCCTGCGCTACCGGGCGCGGCTCGCCGTTGTTGCGGTCGCGATGTCCGAAGCGACGATGACCTTCGTCGTTCTGGCCGCCCTGGTCACCAAAGCCGCGGAATTCCTTAAAGAAACGACGCAGCTGCGGATTGTTGGGAAGATTGTCGAGGCCGTCCTGATCGTCGGAGCCATCATCGGCGGTCGGCTGGATCTTGGCCTTGACCTTGACGCTGACCACCGCTGGCGACACACGCTCCACGACATCGGCGAAGCTCGGAACCTGCGGGGCCTCGACGCGCACGGCGTCAGCGAGAACGGGGCTGGTTCCGCTGGTCAGCGCGCCAACGCCGATCGCACCGGCGACCGCGATAGACGCGGCAGCAGCCAGAAGACGCTTGCGTGTGCGAAAATATGAATCGGGGGCAATATTCATGGATCTCTTATCCTCTTTCAAGCGGACGCGCCTTGATCGGCATCCTCAAGGAACGAGAATTAGGGAAGCGCACATTACGACGCCATTTCCGGCACATGAAACTTTGGTAATGTTGGCGGGCGACGGCAGCCGTCAGTCGCGGCGGAGGATCGCGTCCAATGCGGCCTGCTCTTCGACCGAAAGCGCTGCCGTTGCCGGAAGCCGGCGCGACCGCGCACTGAGCACTATAAACACGCCGCCGGCCAGAAGCAGGAGAACCGGCGTGCCCCACAGCAGCGCGTTGCGCAGATCGAAGCGTGGCTTCAGCAGCACGAACTCGCCGTAACGCGAAACCACATAATCCATCACCTGCCGGTCGGTATCGCCCGCGACAAGGCGTTGTCGCACCAGGACGCGCAGGTCCCTGGCAAGGTCCGCATCGGATTCGTCGATCGACTGGTTCTGGCAGACCATGCAGCGCAGGCCTTCCGACAGCGCCCGCGCCCGCGCCTCGAGTGCCGGGTTGGCCAGCATCTCGTCAGGCTTCACCGCCATTGCCGTTCCGGCGAAGAACAACGCCAGCAACAAGACCATCGACGTCAACGAAAGCCTTGCCCTCATGGCAGGCCCGCCGGCGCCACCGCCTGCTTGCGACGGCGTGAAGGCGCGCCGACCCGCAGGCGCCTGTCCATCAGCGACATCGCCGCACCCGCCATCATCACCAGGCCGCCGCCCCAGATCAGCGTTACCAGCGGCTTCCACCACAGACGCACCACGACCGAGCCGTCCTTGCCCTCGTCGCCGAGCGAAATGTAGAGCTGGGAAAGGCCAATAGTCTTGATGCCGGACTCCGTCGTCGTCATCTGCCGCACCGGATAGAAACGCTTGGCGGAGCTGACTTCACCGACAGGGCTGCCGCTGACGCCGATCAGCTCGAAACGCCCGCGATCCTCGCTGTAGTTCGGTCCCTGCGCAGGATAGAGCCCGACGAACCGCACCGTGCGGCCGGAGATTTCGACGGTTTCACCGGCATGCATGGACAGGATCTTCTCCGTCCCGAAGCAGAGCGTGCCAACAATGCCGAGCACGGTCAGGCCGAGGCCAAGATGCGCGAAAGCAGTCCCGAAGACCGAGCGTGGCAAACCAACCAGACGCCTGACCATTGTCGGCGCGGCGACATTGCCGACCCCCGCCTTGGTGGCGAGGTCGGTCAGCGCGCCGAGGATCAGCCAGACGCCGAGGCCGACGCCAAGCGCGGCAAGCACCGAAGCGCCGTCGATGAACAGGACAGTAACCAGCGTCGCAAGAAGTGCGGCTGCGAACGCGGCCATCAGCCGCTGCGCAACGCCGAAGACATCGCCGCGCTTCCAGGCCAGCAGCGGCCCAAAGGGAACCATCACGAGCAGCGGCACCATCAGCGGGGCGAAGGTGAGGTTGAAGAACGGCGCTCCGACCGAAATCTTGTCGGCCGAAAAAGCCTCGACCGCCAGCGGATAGAGCGTGCCGACGAGCACCGTGGCGGTCGCCGTGGTCAGGAATAGATTGTTGAGGACGAGCGCGCCTTCACGCGAAACCGGATGGAAGAGGCCGCCTGCCGTCAGCTTCGAGGCGCGCAGCGCAAACAGCGCCAGCGAGCCGCCGATGAACAGCGTCAGGATGCATAGGATAAAGACGCCGCGCGTCGGATCGGTGGCAAAGGCATGGACGGAAGTCAGGACGCCCGAACGCACCAGGAAGGTGCCGAGCAGCGACAGCGAGAAGGTGAGGATGGCGAGCAGCAGGGTCCAGATCTTCAACGCCGAGCGCTTTTCCATGACGATGGCCGAATGCAGCAGCGCGGTGCCCGCCAGCCACGGCATGAAGGAAGCGTTCTCGACCGGATCCCAAAACCAGAAACCGCCCCAGCCGAGTTCGTAATAGGCCCAGTACGATCCCATGGCGATGCCGCCGGTCAGGAACATCCAGGCGACCAGCGTCCATGGCCGCACCCAGCGCGCCCAGGAGGCATCGATGCGACCCTCGATGAGGGCGGCGACCGAGAAGGAAAAGCAGATCGAGAAGCCGACATAACCGAGATAGAGCATCGGCGGGTGAATGGCGAGGCCAAGATCCTGCAGGATCGGGTTGAGATCGCGGCCTTCGATGGGCGCCGGATTGAGCCGGATGAAGGGATTGGAGGTCACTAGGATGAACAGGAAGAATGCAGCGCCAATAGCGCCCTGCACGGCGAGCACATTGGCGCGCAGCGTCGCCGGCAAGTTGGAGCCGAAAGCGGCCACAAGCGCGCCGAAGAAGGTCAGGATCAGCACCCAGAGCAGCATCGAACCTTCGTGATTGCCCCAGGTTCCAGTGATCTTGTAGATCAGCGGCTGCAGCGAATGCGAGTTCTCCCAGACGTTCGCCAGGGAAAAATCAGAGCTTGCATAGGCGCTCGCAAGGGCCGCGAAGGACAGCGCCGTCAACGCGAAACCGGTCACCGCGACCGGACCGCCGACCGCCATCAGGCGCTGGTTGTTCAGCCTCGCGCCAAACAGCGGCACGATCGTCTGCACCAGTGAAAGCGCGAACGCCAGAACCAAGGCGAAATGTCCGGTTTCAACCATTCGCGCGGCTCACACTTGCTCTTCCGCCAGAGTCACTCACTCTTGCTCTCCTGCCAGACGCCCTTGGCCTTCAGGCCGTCGGCTACTTCCTTGGGCATATAGCGCTCGTCGTGCTTGGCCAGAACGCTGTCGGCGACAAAGACGCCGTCGGGGCCGAAGGTACCCTCGGTGATGACACCCTGCTCTTCGCGGAAAAGGTCGGGCAAGATGCCGGTATAAGTCACCTTGACCGATTTGTGGGTGTCGGTGACCGAAAAGGCAACCGTTGCGCCCTGGCCGCGCTGGATGGTGCCTTTTTCGACCAAACCGCCGAGCCTGATGCGCTGGCCCGGCTGAACGCTGGCGGTGGTCAGATCGGCCGGCATGTAGAAATAGGACGCCTTCTGGCCAAGCGCATAAAAGGTCAGCCCGGTGGCGGCACCCAGAAAAACCAATCCGCCCGCGATCACCGACAATCGTTTCTGCTTGCGCGTCATACCCAATTCTACTCCGTCGCCGTCAGGCCGAGCGAGGCGGCAAAGGCGGTGAATTTCTTGGCTTCGTCACTATCGGCGCCAAAGACCGCAATGGCGCGGCCCAGCGCATCGCGCGCCTGATCGGCCTTGCCCAGCACGACATAGGAACGAACCAGCCGCATCCATCCTTCCGGGTCGCGCGGATTTTGACGAAGTTTGTCGTCCAGGCCGGCGACCATGGTGTTGATCATGGCTTCCCTGTCCTGCTGCGACATGGAGGACGCCGCGTCGACATCGGCGGCATCGGGGCCTTTCGCGGTCGTGCCGGAGGCGACTTCCGGGCCGCCGGATTTGGCCAGCGCCTGTTCGACAGCGCCGCGCCACGGCGAATCCGGCGGCAGCGTACCAAGCATAGCCTGCCAGGCCGCGGCCGCTTCCTTGCCACGACCCTCCTGCGCCAGTGCCATGGCCAGATAGAAACCGGCTTTCGCATTGGCCGGGTCAAGCTTCAAGGCCGCCTCGAAGGCATCCTGGGCATCGGCCGAAACAATGCCGCCCGCCGCACCGGCGATCGCCTCGCCGAGACCGGCCTGACGGACAGCGCTGTCGCCGTCGAGGCGAATGGCGTTGCGGTAGGCCGCCGCGGCGTCGGCAAAGCGCTGCATGCGCAGATAGACCGGCGCCAGCACGTCCCAGCCCCTGCCGTCGGAAGGATTGGCGGCAAGATGGGCCTCGGCGCGCGCCACCAGCTCATCGACCGAACTGTCGGCGGGATTCTTGGCCAACCGCTCACTGAGCGGCTGCGACGGCAGGTCAGGCGAGCCGATCTGACTGTAGAGCCCCCAACTGACCAACGGAACCGCCAGCACCGCAACGGTCGCGACAAGCCGTACGGTGCCCGATGACCTGCCGGACGCCTTGGCCGCCATATCCGCGTTGCCCAGGCGAAGGATGCGGCGGGCGATCTCGGCGCGCGCCTCGGCCGCTTCAGCGGGCCCGATCAAACCGCGCCCGGCATCGCGGTCGAGTTCGGACAGTTGATCGCGATAGACTTCCAGATCGTGATCGCCGCTCGATGATGCGCCCTTGGAGGCACCAGCCAACGGCAAAAGCACCGCCAGGCTGGCGCCCAGCGTGAGAATTGCGGCTATGACCCAGAACAGCATGGTTCTTCCAATAACGGCAGAGCCCTGCCCTGCCAACACAGGCATCCTGCGACGCTTTGACGGCACGCGCCGAATGTCGCGATCGAAATCCACCGGCCGGATCGCAACGAGACCCGGCTGGCTAGGTCAATGGCGTCCAACTGCCGTCGGCATTGCGGCAGGCTGTTCCGTGCGCCGTGACGCTGGCGCCGCCCGTGAACACCGTCTGCGTGTATTGGCGGCAATCCTGCGAACCGACGCGGTAAGGCTGGGCCGGGACGACCTCGCCATAGCGCGAGGCCTGATCGCCCTTCCAGGTCACCTTCTGGCCGCTGGTGTTGTATTCGAGCGCCTTGTATTCGGCCTCGAGCGCGCTGCGCTTCTCCGTGTCGCTCAGACCGTTGCCGATCGACCCGCCAATGAGGCCGCCGCCCATGGCGGAGATGATCGACTTGGTAACGACCTTGCCGCCGGCCGGAGGCGTCGAGGCCGGTGTCGCCGCCACGGTCGGGCCCTTGCCGCTCAAGGTGGTGCAGCCCGACACGGCCAGCAATGCGGAAACAAGCGCGACGCGAATCTTCATGCCAACAACCGGTTTTCTTGAGTTGGAGCCTGCCATGGATGCGCCGGGGGCCGCGTCATCGGAGAAGTAGGCGTGGCCATAGTGTTGATATTTGTCGGAAATTTGGCCACTGGCGGCTGCTCCGGGGTCAATCGATATGCCGCCACAATATGCGCCTTCCATTGCTGCCGATTGGCCTGGGTAGCATTACTGCAGGCTCCGCAATCGCACCGTCGCCTTCAGTCCGCCCATGCCGGACCGCTCGAGTGCCAGGACGCCTCCATACTCGTTGACGAGATCGGCGACAATGGCAAGGCCCAGGCCCGTCCCAGGCTTGGTCTCATCGAGGCGCCGCCCTCGCTTCAGCGCTTCACGGGCCCTATCCTCGGGAATCCCCGGTCCGTCGTCCTCGATGCTGATCTCAAACAGGCTCTCATCCTTGCCGGCCAAGGGCACGACCGAGATCGCGACAGCACTCCTTGCCCATTTCACCGCATTTTCGAGAAGATTGCCAAGCAGTTCCTCGAGGTCCTCGCGTTCGCCGGCAAAGACGATCTCGGTGGCCGGCAGCGACAGCGACAGGCTGGTCCGCGGGTTCAGCTTCTGCAAAACGCGCACCATGCGCTGCACCAGCGGTGCCACCGGCGTGCGATAGACGACGCTGTCGCGCTGCGCCGCGACGCGGGCACGCTGCAGGTAATGGTCGATCTGCTTTTGCATGGAGGCGGCCTGCTCGGCGATCAACTGTCCCTTGGCGCCGCCAAGCGCCCGGCCCTCGTTGAGCAGAACGGCAAGCGGTGTCTTCAAGGAATGGGCGAGGTTGCCGACCTGGGTCCGAGAACGCTCGACGATGCGTTTGTTGTTTTCTATCAAGGCGTTGGTTTCGTTGGCTAACGGTTCGATCTCGGCCGGGAAGCGGCCGTCGAGCCTCTGTGCGGTGCCCTCGCGCACCATGGCGAGTGCGTTCCGGACCCTGCGCAACGGCTGCAGCCCGAGCAGGATGGCGATGGCGTTGATGGCGATCATGCCGATTCCGAACAGGCTGAGATAGGTCAGCAGGCGGCGCTGGAACGTTGCTATTTCCTGCTCCAACTCGGTCTTGTTGCCCATGACGCGGAAGCGCGCGGCGCGGTTCTTCGCGTCGAGAACGAATTCGCTCTCGAACACGACCAGCTCCTCGCCATTGATGCCTTGCGCGGCATAGCTGCGCTGGAAATTGGCGTTGAAGGGAACATCCGCCACGTCCGGCGACGGGATGGTCCGGGTCATGGACGACGAGTGAAGATCGCCATGCACGCCTTCCGAGGCGGGCTCGACGGACCAGTACCAGCCCGAATTCGGTTCCGAGAAACGGAGATCGCCAAGATCGGGGGAGCCGGTCAACGCGCCGCTGTCGGAGATGCCGATGGAGCCGATCAGGTTGAACAGATGCGCCGACAACAGGCTGTCGAAGCCCCGCTCGCTGGCCTGTCGGTAGAGCGTTGTGATCAGGGTGAAGATGACGACCAGGGTCAGGATCGCCCACACGGTGGAGAAGGCGATGACGCGGAACGTCAGCGAGCGCGGCCACGCGCGCAGCGAGAGCCGTCTGCCCACGGTCGGGTTGGTGGGGAGCGGTTCCGCCTTACGCCTCCGGCTCACGCATGCGGTAGCCCATGCCGCGTACGGTTTCGATCATGTCGATGCCCATCTTCTTGCGCAATCGTCCGACAAAGACCTCGATGGTGTTGGAATCGCGGTCGAAGTCCTGGTCGTAGAGATGCTCAACCAGTTCGGTGCGCGAAACGACCTCGCCCATGTGGTGCATCAGATAGGCAAGCAGCCTGAATTCGTGCGAGGTCAATTTCAGCGGCACACCGTTGACATCGGCCTTCGAAGCCTTGGTGTCGAGACGCAGCGGCCCGCAGGTCAGTTCCGACGAGGCGTGGCCGGCCGCGCGGCGGATCAGGGCCCTGACGCGCGCCAGCACCTCCTCGATGTGGAACGGCTTGGTGACGTAGTCGTCGGCGCCGGCGTCGATGCCGGAGACCTTGTCGCTCCAGCGGTCACGCGCGGTCAGGATCAGCACCGGCATCTTGCGGCCGCCGCGACGCCAGCGCTCGACCACGCTGATGCCGTCCATCTGCGGCAGGCCGATGTCGAGCACAACGGCATCGTAAGGCTCTGTGTCGCCGAGGAAATGGCCCTCCTCGCCGTCGAAGGCACGATCGACGACATAGCCGGCATCGACCAGCGCATCCGAGATCTGCCGGTTGAGATCCTTGTCATCCTCGACGACGAGTACGCGCATACGGGGACCAATGCCTGTTGATTGAAGATTCCAGATATAGGCCGATTCCGCCGGCCTGGGAAACGGAGGGAAGAGCGGTCAGTTCTGCGGAACGACGATTTCGGAGCGGCGCGGACGTTGTCCGTCCTTGCCGGGCACGAGCACGACGATGACGCAGACCGGCTGGCCGCCACGCGTCGATGCCGAAGCCTTGGCGAGCGTTCCGCCATTCTGCTGAGCCACCTGCTGACCGATCGCATAGCAGTCGGATGCAGCCAGGACGATCGGGCTGGCCTGGTCGGGCTCGATGACCGGTATCGCCATTGCCTGCGACGCAAACAGCCCGGCGGCACTAAGCGCCAGGGTCGCGGTTCGGAAATGGGAGCGAAGCGTTTTCATGACCCGCGTTGTAACGCATCGGTGCTGAACGTGAAATGAACAGTGAACGGCCCTGAAACCATGCTCGCCACACCCCTGCAACGCGAGACAGACATCTTGGATTTCACCGCCCCCCAGTGAAACCCGCGAAAGCTCAGTCTAGACTCCGTTTTGGTGATATTGAAAGTGCGTCAGGCGTTTTCCTGCGTCAGCGCACGGAATCGCAGCAGGCCATGGTGGACAAGGAGTTCCTCATCGTAACGCGCCTCGCTGAATTCCAGCGACAGCCGCGTCTGGCCACGCGGGCCTATAACCAACACCGCTCCGGCAAGCCGCGCCTTGATGGCATCCATGATCGCCCGGGTCTCGGCCTCGCCATGCGCCTTCGACCAGACATGCAGCGTGATCAGCTGGTCGTCGTTGTTCTCGGCGCCGGTGTCCCAGTCAAAGGCAGAAGTCTGGCCTGAAGTCACATAGGGAAAGGCGACGTTGTCGGTTGCCCGCTCGAGCAGTCCGGCGCCGCCCAGCAGCGCCGACAGCGACGCATCGCTTTTCAATCTTAGAAACAGGGCCTGCTGCAAATCGCCGGGCGCGGTCATCGTCCATTTCCTCAAGCCGTTGCGCCACCGACAATGCTTTTCCAAAGCCTGCCCATGTCCGCATCCCTTCTCAGATATAGCGGTTCGCCACGCGAAGACGATGGCGATTCGTCATCGGAATCATGAACGCCGATGATCTCGAAAATGCGACTTGCCGACAATCTCGTCGGCCGGCGCGGTAGAGCCAAATTGACCATGAGCTTGCCTCCGATTGTCTGGTCACGCGATCTTGCCCCATATAGGCTGGTCCATACGACGGAATGTTCCTTGCCGGCTTGGCCGGACAGAGGGGCATGTTCCCGATTTCCGGAGCTGATCATGCTCGATCCAGAAAAGGCCAGGGCCGCGTCACGTCTGCTGGTAGGCCATTGGGACAATGGCACCCATCTCGACGCCATACCCGAGGAACTGCGGCCGAAAACGCGCACCGAAGGTTACGCCATCCAGTCGCATGTCATGGAGCATTCGGCGGCCCCGCTTTTGGGCTGGAAGATCGCGGCAACCAGCCTGGCCGGTCAAAGGCATATCAACGTCGACGGCCCGATGGCCGGGCGTCTGCTCGCCGAAAAAGCGGTCGAGGTCGGCGGGATCGTCTCGCTGGCGACGAACAAGATGCGGGTCGCCGAGGTCGAATTCGCATTCCGTTTCGGCCGCCGGATCCCACCTCGCGCGGCACCTTATGAAATCGCTGAAGTGATGGACGCCGTGGCGACCCTGCATCCGGCGATCGAAATACCGGACTCACGATATGATGATTTCTGCGCTGTCGGCGCGCCGCAGCTGATCGCGGACAATGCCTGCGCCAATCTGTTTGTCATCGGCCAGCCTGCCGAAGACGATTGGTGCGACGTGAACCTCGCGGAGTACCCGGTGACCGGTCTCGTTTCGGGTAAGTCGCGGCACGACGGAACGGGCGCGGCTGTCCTCGGCGACCCACGTATCGCGCTCACGTGGATCGTCAATGAGCTGTCGCGGCTTGGCATAGCGCTCCAACCGGGACAGGTGGTGATCACCGGAACTTGCGTGACACCGATCAGCGTCGCCGCCGGTGACGAAGTCATTGGCGATTTGGGCAGGTTCGGCAAAGTCTCTGTGCGGTTCGTCTAAACCGGCTTGCTCCCCCGGTTCAGCCTGACCACGACGCTCCTCACCGCCAGAACCAGCACGGTGATGATGATCAAAATCACCGACAGGGCGGCGATCGCCGGGTCGATGTTGTCGCGTAGTCCCATCCACATCAGGCGCGGCAGCGTGATGGCGTTGACCGAGGTGATGAACAAAGTGACGCCGATCTCTTCCCAGGACAGCACGAAGGACAGCAGCGCCGCGGTGACGATGCCGAACTTGACGTTGGGCATGATGACGCGCGTGGCGCGCGCCCAGACACTTGCGCCAAGCCCCCGCGCGGCAAGGTCGATGCGTCGGTCTAGCTGGCTGAGCGAGACCAGGATCAGCACCGTCGCGAACGGCACCGTCATCACCGAATGCGCCATGGCAACGCCGAGCCAGGTATCGTAGCCGAAGAAGGAGCTGACGCCCGAGATCGAGGTGAGCAGGAAGTAGAGCGTGACCGCCGAAACCACCGGCGGCACCACCATCGGCAACAGCACGAAGCCGACGAGGGTCGCGGTGAAGCGCGGCTGGAACATCCAGACGCCGAGGCTGAAGCAGAGCGCCAGCACAGTTGAAATGGCGCTGCTGACGATGCCGATGCGGATCGAAAGCAGGATCGACTGGAGCCAGCGCGGATCCTCGATCAACGATCGGTAGTGGCGCAACGACAATTCGCCCGTCGGCATCGCCAGCATGCGGCTCGGCGTCAGCGACACGGGGATGACGGCCAGCAGCGGCAACAGCAGGAACAGCGCCACCAGGGCGGCGATAACCAGCGAGACAGGACCGGGACGATAAGTCGGCATCAGATCAGCTGCTTCGGTCTGACATAACGGAACAAGAGCGCCATCAGCGCGCCGACGAACAGTACCAGCACGACGCTGATCGCAGCCCCCAGCCCCCAGTCCGGGCTCTGGAATATCCTGAGATAGATCAGTTCGGCGATCATGACGCTGCGCCCGCCGCCGAGAATCGCCGGCGTGACGAAGAAACCGAGCGAGAAGACGAACACGATCATCGCGGAGCCGATGATGCCGGAGCGCGTCATCGGCACGAACACCGTCCAGAAGGTGCGCATGCGGCTGGAGCCGAGGCCGCGCGCGGCGAGCAGAACACGCTCGTCAAGGCTGCGCATGGCCGAAGCCAGCGGAAAGACAGCAAAAGGAATGAGGAAATGCGTCATGCCGACAATGACGCCGAATTCGTTGCGTACCAAAGTCAGCGGTTCGGAGATAAAACCGATCGACTGCAGCCAGGTGTTGATCAGGCCGCGATTGGACAGCAGCGCCACCCAGCCGAAGGCGCGTGTCAGCACCGAGATCCAGAACGGCACCAGGATGCAGAATTCGGCGATGAGGCGCTGCGCCGGGCTGCCGCGAACCCAGACGACCGTGATGGCATAGGCGGCGGCGACCGACACAATAGTGACGATGGCGGCGATGCGCAGCGTGCGGATGAACACCGACTGGACCAGATCGTCGGTGAGCAATGCCTCGTACTGACCAAGTCCAGGCGTCGGCAAGGTGAAGCTCCACTTCACCACGCCGAGAAATGGCCAGGCATAGGCGAGGCCGAGAAAAAGGAGCAGCGGCGCCATCAACAGCGCCGCGCCCATCCTGTCGGAGAGAACGCCTCTCATGTCAGATCAGCATCGCCGCCGGTCAGGCGGAGATGATCTTGGTGTATTCGTCGAGCGCCGGCCCATAGTTCTTGGCGTACCAGTCCATGTCGAGCGGGATCTGCTTCTTCATGTTCTCGGGATCGACGGGGTTGATGCGCTTCTTGTCGGCGGGGATCAGCGCGTCGGCCGCCGGATTGGCCGGACCCTGGCCGAGCTTGTCGAACATGACGAGCTGCTTTTCCGGATCCTGGGCGCTGGCGATGAACTTCATCGCCGCATCCTTGCCGCCGGGGTTGTTCTTGAGCACGGCCAGCGCGCCGGGCGAGATCAGGCCCTGGTCCCAGGTAAACTTGATCTTGCCGCCGGAATCCTGCTCGATCAGCGAGGCGCGCGTCGACCAGACGATCGCCATGGAGGCTTCGCCATTGAGCAGCACGCTCTGGCTCTCGGCGCCGCCGCCCCAATAGGCGACGACGTTTTCCTTGAAGGCTGATATCTTGTCATGCGCACGTTTTAGGTCGAGCGGGTAGAGCGAAGCCGGCGCGATGCCGTCGGCCAAAAGGGCCGCTTCCCAGCTCGACACGCCCCATTTGTAGAGCGAACGCTTGCCCGGGAATTTCTTCACATCGAAGAAATCGGCCATGCCAGTCGGTGCATCCTTGCCGTATTTCTCGGAATCGTAGGCGATGACATAGGAGAAGAAATAGGTCGAGGCGGCATAGTCCCAGCCGAAGCCCGGCCGCATCTTCTTTTTGTCGACGATGTTGTAGTCGATCGGCTCGAGCATGCCTTGCGCGCCGAGCGTAATGGCCGAGAACGGGTCGACGTCGACCAGGTCCCAGGTCGGGGCGCCGCTCTTGGATTGCGCGGCGATCGCGCCTTCGGTCGGGCCCGAGCCGTCCATCTTGACGGTGATTCCGGTGTCCTTGGTGAAGGCCTGGCCATAGGCCGCGTCGTAGGCCGTGATGGCATCGCCGCCCCAGTTGACCAGCACAAGTTCCTTCGCTGCGGCAAAGGCACCGGTCGAGCGCAGCAGCATCGGCGTGCCGGCGAGCACGAGGGCAGCAAGTTGCGTGAACTGCCGACGCGAGATCTCGCCGCGTCTCGTCCTTTCGGACAGCGTTTCGATGGCCTGTTTCTTGGTGTCGTTCATGTCAGTTCCCCTTTGTTTTCGTTGATTTTGATTCCGGAAGCCGGTGCGGCTGATCAGGCCGCGCCGGTGCTCATTGTCCTCCGTCCGGAAGGAGGAAACCCTTTTCCGCCGGCCATGTCAGCCACACGGAATTACCCTTGCTGAGCGCCGCCGCCGCGACCTCGTTGGGCACCGAGACGGTGACTTTGGCACCTTGGCGCGTGGTGAGGTCGAGCTTGGTCGCCGCCCCCAGATAGGTCGAGGCGATTGCCGTCGCGGCAATGCCGTTCTCTCCGGCGGCGGCCTCGCGCGCTATCGACATGTGTTCGGGCCGGATCGCCAGGATGGCGTCGCCACGGACCTTCTCAGCCTTGCAGTGCATGCTGACCGCGCGGTCCTCACAGAGGCCGGTCGAGCCGTTGTCGACGGCCTTAACCCCCTTCAGCGGCAGCATGTTGATCTCGCCGAGGAACTCGGCGACGAAGCGATTGTCCGGCCGGTCGTAGACCTCGTCCGGCGCGCCGACCTGCAGCAGTTTGCCATGATTGAAAATGGCGACGCGCGAAGACAGCGCCAGCGCCTCGCTCTGGTCGTGGGTAACGAAGACGAAGGTCGTGCCGGTCTCCTGGTGCAGGCGCTTCATCTCTGCCTGCATCTGGCCGCGCAAGCTCTTGTCCAGCGCCGAAAACGGCTCGTCGAGCAGGAGCACGCCCGGCTCGAACACCAGCGCCCGGGCCAGCGCGACGCGCTGCTGCTGGCCACCGGAAAGCTGCGAGGGCAATTTCTTCTCGTGGCCGACCAGACCGACGCGCTCGATCATCTCGCCGACACGCTTCTTGATCTCGGCGGCCGATTTCTTGCGGACCTTGAGCGGGAAGGCGATGTTGGCCTCGACGCTCATATGCGGAAAGAGCGCATAGCCCTGGAACACCATGCCGGCGGCACGCTGCTCGGCCGGGCGGTCGGTGATATCGGCGCCGTCGCTGAAAAGCCTGCCCTCGCTCGGCTGCACGAAGCCGGCCAGGATCATCAGGAAGGTGGTCTTGCCGGAGCCGGAGGGCCCAAGCAGCGTCAGGAATTCGCCGCGGCCTATGTCGAGCGTCAGATTGTCCAGCGCACGGAACGAGCCGAAGCTCTTGCCGATCCCGATTGCCTTGATCTCTGCGGCCCGGCCGGGTTGCTGCATCCTGCCTCTATCCTTACCGTTGAGCCAAATCGTAGGCAGGGCGGAAGCTCACCGCAACCGAATAGTTTTCGCCTGATCGGCAAATTTCATTCATCTATGGCGGGCTGACGCCACCCTGCCCCTCAATAAGGCTGAATGCGATTCTCGGAGAGAGTCGACCTCAGCCATCCCGCGAAGGCTTCCAGGACCGGGTGCGAGGCCTTTGCGTGTTCGGAGACCAGAAAATAGGAGCGCGGCGATTTGATCGCGATGTCGAAAGGCCTGACCAGACGGCCTTCGCTCAGCGCACGGCGGCTGGTCAGTTCGTCACCCATGGCGATCCCCTGCCCGGCAATCGCCGCCGAGAAGACGAGGTTCATGTCGGAAAAGAAGATGCCGCCTTCGGTGTCCGGGTTTTCAACCTTGGACAGCGCCAGCCAGCGTGCCCAATCCTCGGTGTCGTCGAGATGAAGCAGATTGGCGCGCAGTACGTCCGCCGGCCTGGAAAGGCCTCCGACCTTGTTGAGCAGCGTCGGGCTGCAGAGCGGCGTGAACGAGATTTCGCACAACAGCTCGGCCATGCGGTTCGGCCAGTTGCCCACGCCAAAGGCGATGAAGGCGTCTGCCTCGGCATTGCTGACATCGTCGAGCCGTCGGGGCGTCAGGATGCGCAGCGCGACGTCAGGGTACATCTGCCGGAACTCGCCGATATGGGTGCACAGGAACAGCGAGGCGAAACCCGGCGTACAGGAGACGGCGAACGAGCCGCCGACGCCAGTGCCGGCATCGCGCGTCACCGCGTCACCGAGCACGGTCAGCGCCTTGCGAACGTCGCTGGCATAGCGCTGCCCACGCGGGGTGAGCGCCACCCCCTTGCCGATCCGCTCCAGCAGATCGAAGCCGAGATCGCGCTCGAGCAGCCGCAATTGGTGGCTCACCGCGCTGCGGGTCAGGTGCAGTTCGTCGGCGGCGCGCCAGACGCTGCCATGCCTGGCAAAACTGTCGAGCGCGCGTAGCGCCTGTGTCGATGGGATTCTCAAGAGGTGAACCGAATTTGCATGAACCAGGAAAACATATCACTTTTTGGCGAGCCGCTTCACTGCTTTCTTCTAGAGCATGGAGAAACCGGTGACGACATCGGCGCAAGAGACCGCGCTTGCCTGCCTGGACGGCATCCAGCCCCTGCTGTCGGCATGGACACGCACCATTTTCGATTTCGGCGAGACCGCCTGGCGCGAGTACCAGTCGGCCGCCTGGTATGTCGATCGACTCAAGCGCGAGGGATTTTCGGTCGAGGAAGGCTCGGGCGGCATGCCGACCGCCCTTTGCGCCCATTGGACGAACGGTGCCGGACCGACAGTGGGCATGTATGCCGAATATGATGCCGTGCCCGGCAATTGCCAGGACGCCGTGACGGTGAGGCAGCCGCGACCTGGCCTTGGCGCCGAGGCCGGCGGCCATACCGACCCGCATTCGGGGCTCGGCATAGCAAGTCTCGGCGGCCTGCTCGCCACCAAAGCCGCCATGCAGCGCCACGAAATCCAAGGCACGCTGCGCTTTACCGGCGAGCCGGCTGAGAAAGTGCGCGGTTCGAAGCCGATCCATGCGGCAAAGGGCTACTATGACGACCTTGCCGGCATGATCTCCTTCCATCCCTTCTACATGCTGCCGCTCTGCAATACCGCGCGCTGGGACACGCATTGCGGCGCGGCCTACGCGATGATCTATCGCTTCGTCTGCGACGAACCCGAAAATTGGGTTCGCGCAAGCGACGGCGCACCGATCCCGCAGGCGCATTCGGCGGTCAGGGCACCGGGCGCCAACGATGCACTGATGACCATGTACATGGCTTCCAAGGCGTTGCGCGATTCCATGCTGCCACACCAGGGCGGCTGGTCGATCAGCGAGGCTATCCTGACGGCCGGCCAGGCCACGGCCGACAATCTGCCGGCGGGACTGGCCGAGATCCAGTACATGATCCGCGTGCCCACCATCGGCATGGCCGAGCAGGTAACGGCGGTGCTCGACCGCAATGCCGCGGCCGCGGCTGCGATCAGCGGCTGCCGCTACGAGCGGCACTGGGTGTCGAAGTCACGGCCTGGGCTCGCGAACCATGCCATGGCCGGGATTGCCTATGAAGCCCTGTCGACGGTCGGGCCGCCACGCTGGGACCAAGTCGCCAGAACAATCGCGCGGGAAATCCAGGTCAATACCGGCGGCACTGCTACCGAAAACCCTTTTATCGAGGAGCTTGAGCGGCTGATTTCGCCACAAGAGGCCGAGGCGATCCTGCGCCGCGACCTGCCGCCGTCCCAGGTGAACTCGACCTCCGACGACTACACCGACATGAGCTGGCACGCGCCGACCGCCCGCTTCTATGTCGCCCGCCCAGCGCTCCGCTCGGCGAATGGCGGTGCCTATCCCTCCTGGGTGATGAATGCGCTGGGTGGCATTCCGGCGACGATCGACCCGATGGTCATCTGCGCCGCCAAGACGGTCGCGCTGACGGCGCTGCGCCTGCTCGAGGACGAGACCGCCCGCGATGCGGCAATGGACGAGTTCATCACCCGTACCGGCGGTGGCGTCGGCGGCTCCAACTGGATCGCGCCGCTCTGCGACTACGACCCGCCGATCAACTTTCGCTGGCCGGAATATGTCACCACCGCGCGCGGCCGCGACTGGTGGATCCCAAGCAATGCATGACCTGACCAACCCTTTAGAAGAGCCCACGAGGAGAACCCGCATGACCGTCCATGACCGCATCATCGCCGAGCCGTTTTCGCTGCAACGCCGCAACCCGGCCGGCGGCACCCAGCCGCTGACCGTCTGGGGCTTCGCCAACGAAACCGACGTGTTGACCGACGTGCTGCTCGGATCGCCGAATTTCCTGCGCCACCTGTCGACCAGTTCGCTGTCGCGCAAGCACCTGCGTGAAGCCCCTTGCAACGTTCAGATCGCGCAGGCACAGCACAAGGATCTTGTCGCGGCCTACGAGCATTTCGGCGTCAACATTCACTGGCACGAGCCGACGCCGGAACTGCCGATGCAGGTCTATTCCCGCGATTCCAGCGTGATGACGCCTTATGGCGCCATCATCACCGCCATGGCCAACTGGTGGCGGCGCGGCGAGAACTACGCCGCCATCCGCACCTATGAAAAGCTCGGCATCCCGATCTACGACATGGTTACGGCCGGCACTTTCGAGGGCGGCGACTTCAATGTCATCGAGGACGGCGTGGTGCTGATCGGCTGCGGCGGCGCCCGCACGCAGGAGGAAGGCGCCCGGCAGGTGCAGGCCTGGTTCGAGAAGGAAGGCTGGGAGACACGCATTGCCTTCATCGACGAATATTACGTCCATATCGACCTGATGGTGGTGCCGATCGCCGAAAAGCTCACTGCCGTCTGCCTCGCCTGCACCGAGCCTGGCATCGTCGACTGGCTGAAGGGCAAGGGTCACGAGATCATCGACGTTCCCTTCCAGGATACGATGGCGCTCGGCTGCAACTTCATGTCGCTGGGCAAGGACCGGGTGATCGCGCCGACGTCCAGCAAGACGCTGATCGAAAAGCTCAAGGCGCGCGGCTTCGAGGTCGCGGCCGTCGACATGAGCGAAATCTCCAAGACCGGCGGCGGCATCCATTGCATGGCACAGGCGCTGAAACGCGAGGCGGCCTGATAGTCGGGAAAACGGCAAAACTGCCCCCGCTCGCCGGATCGAGTACCTGGCGGGCGAGGAACCGGCCGCCGGGTACCTGGCTCTTCCATCAACAAACCGTGCCCCTGTGTCCTCGCCGCCCTTGTGAGTGTCGGTAAATGGATGAATAGTCGGACAGGGCGCCGCCCTGAAATTGCCCGCTTGCGGTTTTCAGGTCGCGCCAGAACCGAGCCGGGTTTTTTGAATGGTCAGCCCTGAACCACGCAAGAGAAGAGGTCCGATCGCCGCTTGGTTGCTGGCGCTGGACGCGTGGCTCGACTCCTCGCTCTATGAAATCGGGTTCAAGGCGCGCCAGTTCTGGGAGGCCGCGACGATCTTCTCGCGGCGCTTCCGTCTCAAGGGCTGGCGCCGCGGCTTCATAGAACTTTTGAGCGAAGGTTTTACACTCGGCGCCGGCGGCATGGTGGTGATGCTGGCGCTGGCGATACCCGCTTTCCAGGACACCACCGGCGACTGGCGTGCCCAGGGCGACTTCGCCGTCACCTTCCTGGACCGCTATGGCAACGAGATCGGCCAGCGCGGCATCATACAGCGCGATTCCGTGCCGGTCGACGAGATGCCGGACCATGTCATCAAGGCGGTGCTCGCCACCGAGGACCGCCGGTTTTTCGACCATTACGGTATTGATGTGCTCGGCCTGTCGCGCGCGATCTTCGAGAACGTGCGGGCGAATTCGGTCGTCCAGGGTGGCTCGAGCATCACCCAGCAGCTGGCCAAGAACCTGTTCCTGACCAATGAGCGCACGTTCGAGCGCAAGATCAAGGAGGCGTTCCTGTCGCTGTGGCTGGAGGCCAATCTGTCGAAGAAGGAAATCCTGCAGCTCTATCTGGACCGCGCCTATATGGGCGGTGGCACGTTCGGCATCGAGGCGGCGGCGGACTTCTATTTCGGCAAGAGCGTCAAGGACCTGAACCTTGCCGAGGCGGCGATGCTGGCCGGCCTGTTCAAGGCGCCGACCAAATATGCGCCGCATATCAACCTGCCGGCGGCGCGCGCGCGGGCCAACGTGGTGCTGTCCAACCTCGTCGATTCCGGCTTCATGACCGAGGGCCAGGTGCTGCAGGCCAGACTGCACCCGGCCGACGTCGTCGACCGCGGCGAACAGAAGAGCCCCGACTACTACCTCGACTGGGCCTTCGATGAGGTCAAGAAGATCGCCAAGCCAGGCCAGCACTCGCTGGTTGCCCACACCACCTTCGACGCCAACATCCAGAAGGCGGCGGAGGAGTCCGTCGAGTTCCACCTGCGCCAGTTCGGCAAGGAGTACAACGTCACCGAAGGGGCCGTGGTGGTCATCGAGACCAATGGCGCGGTGCGGGCGATCGTCGGCGGCCGCGACTACGGCGCCAGCCAGTTCAACCGCGCCACCAAGGCACTGCGCCAGACCGGCTCATCGTTCAAGCCCTATGTCTACGCCACGGCGATGGAACACGGCTTCACGCCGAACTCGATCATTTCTGGCGGGCCGATCAGCTGGGGCAACTGGTCGCCGCACAATTACAGCGGCGAGTCGGCGGGCAACATCACGCTGATTATGGCGATGGCCAAGTCGATCAACACCGTGCCGGTGCGGCTGGCCAAGGACCATCTCGGCATCGCGCCGATCAAGGCATTGGCGGAATCGTTTGGGGTGGAATCGCCGCTCGAAGGGCACAAGACGATGGTGCTCGGCACCTCGGGCATGACCGTGATGGACCAGGCGACGGGCTACAGCGTGTTCGCCCAGAATGGCTTCGTCGGTTCCCGGCACGGCATCACCCAGCTCGTAACCCGCACCGGCGACGTGGTGTATGACTGGACCAAGGACGCGCCGCCGCCGCATCGCGTCCTGTCCGAGCAGGCCCTGAAATCCATGAACACCATGCTGGCGGCCGTGCCGGTGATGGGCACGGCGCGGCGGGCGCAAATTCCCAACATCGTCGTCGCCGGCAAGACCGGCACCACGCAATCCTACCGCGATGCCTGGTTCGTCGGCTTTACCGGCAACTACACGGCAGCCGTGTGGCTGGGCAATGACGATTTCACCCCGACCAAGAACATGACCGGCGGCTCGCTGCCGGCGATGGTGTGGCAGCGGTTGATGGTCTACGCGCACCAGAACATCGACTTGAAGCCGATCCCGGGGATAGACAAGCCCTTCGTCGACGAGGAGGTCGCGGCAAAGGCCGCCGAGGCACAGAAGAAGAGCGAGGAGCAGGCAGCGGCTGAAGCCGCCGCCGAGCGGCCGCCGGTGCTGTCCAGTCGAACCACACAGACGTTGCGGGACATGAGCCAGATGTTCCAGGCGGCCCCCAAACTCGACGCCCCCGCTTCACCCGAAACGTTGTCGGCACTGTGATATCCGCCCGCTGAGACAAGACCGACTGGCAAATCCATCACGCCTGCTTGCCACAAGGCCCCGCGCCGCGATATCCCCGAACGGCAATCCTGCGCGCACCTGGCCCTTCATGCTCAAGAACGCCTTCCTGATGCTGATTTCGCTTGCCATAGCCATTGGCGGAGGCGGTGCCAGCGTCTGGTATGCGCTGAAGATCCAGGACGGTGTCGGCGCAATCAGGATCGGCCAGTGGACTGCCTTCCCCGACATCGGCACACCGGCCGCGGACCCCTATTCCAAGGCCCGCGTGGCGCGCGAGGGCGTGCTGGCGCTTGGTCGCGCCGAGGGCCTGTCCTTCGTGGCGGAAAAGGATGCCGCCGGCGACCAGCTCAAGCGGGAATGCACTTACAGGATCGAGGGCGGATTTCCGACAGCGCGGTTCTGGACGCTTTATGCCGCCGATCAGTCGCTCGGCGTCGTCGAGACCGGCAAATCGCGGCTTGCGGCTCTTCAGTCCTACGAGGTGCTACGCCAACCGGACAATTCCGTGATTATATCCGTGGGCCATCACCCGATGCCGGGCAACTGGCTGCTGACCGACGGTTCTGGACGGATGTATTTCGTCCTGACCCTCTACGACACGCCGATCGCCAGCAGCACCGGCCTGTCAGACGTTTCGCTGCCCAGGATCGTCAAGGCGGGCTGCGATGCGTAGTTTGCGTGCCGCATTGCGCAGGCTTCTGCATGCCATCCTGCTCGGCCTCGTCGGCGCCGGCATCGTCCACATTGTCGTCCTGCTTCTGGTGCCGGAATTTTCGGAACGCGACGCCTGGTCGCGTCTCTCCATGGCTTCGGATCTCTACAAGATGAACCGGCTCGATGCCGAAGCGGGCGGCGCACCGGTGGTGAAATCGGTTGACCCGCTGTTCTACGCAACGGCCTGCCGCTTCGACCTCGAGGAAGGAATGGTCCGGATCAAGGCGCCGGGGGACGTCCCGTTCTGGTCGGTGTCGGTCTATGACCGCAGCGGTCACAACATCTATTCCTTCAACGACCACACGGCGGCGGGCGGCAAGCTGGATGCCGTCGTGCTGACGCCGGCGCAGATGATCGACGTGCGCAAGGACCTGCCCGAGGATCTTCAGGGAGCGATCTTCGTCGAGGCGCCCATCGATGAAGGCATCTTCGTCATCCGCAGCTTCGTACCCGACGAGAGCTGGAAGCCGATCGTGTCGCGCTTTCTCGATCAGAGTTCCTGCGAGTTGCAGGATTTCTAAGCCGCGATCCTCGATCGCGGATCCGGAGCAGAGGGACTGACGGACCACACCATGGCTTCAGCAAAGCTCAGTGATGGGGGACTGCTCAGTGATGGGGACTGCTCAGTGATGGGGGACTGGCGTCCGTGGCGATCCCGGCTTGTCTGGCCCTGCAGGCCGCGCTTCGCCGATGCTGGACCGCTCATAACGGATGCCGGGAAATATGATCACAGCCGCCGGTATTTCGGTGGTTTGCTTGGCTCGATTGGCCGGTGCCGCACGCGGCACGAAAGACAGTACCATGCCCATGATTCGCGCATTCCTCTCGGTTTCCCCGGAGCACAACGCAACGCCTCCAAATATCATTAAGGCCGGCAGAGGGTTAACGGAGCGCTAACGGATCGCGGCTAAATTGATCTTTGTTCCCCGGTCAGTGAGTTCTGACCGAGGCAATCGCGAAACCGACATAGTCCCGGTGCGCGAAGTCGAGTGTGTATCTGGTGTCAGGCGTATCCTTCGTGTCATCTTCGGATTTCAGGCAAATCGCGATAAGGACGCAATCGGGAAAAGCCGAAAGGCTGTTCCGCGCCGCCGTTTCCGCGTTCTGCTCGCTGACGCGGCCGTCGCGCCGGGAGATCGGCCAACTCGAAGACCTGACGCTGCCTCTGTTCGATGATGTATCCGTCGAATCGCGGCGCTACGTGGCAGCCGCCCTTTCCGAATGCGAATACGCACCCGCGGCCCTGGTGCGGCGCCTCTGCGAGGAACCGGTCGACATTGCCGCTCCACTGCTCATCCGCTCGCGCGCCGTCAGCGACATCGACCTGATCGCGCTGATTGGCCGGCATGGGCTGCCGCATGCGCGCGCCATAGCGCGGCGGAAGGACCTGAACCCGACCATCGCCGATCTAATCAGGGCGCTCGAAAGACCAACCCTGGTGCGGACGCGGGATCCGGAAGCAGCCCCGGCGCAGAGCCTTGTCGTGAAGGCGCAAGCGACGGCGGACAGCGCGGAAACTCAGCAGACGCCCGGCGTTGCCGCCGAGAGCGCTCGGCGCAAGCTGCGCTCCATGATGCGCACCGGCGACCAAGCCTTGGCGGCGAAGGTCGATGCGTTTCCCGGTGCGGACACCTTTGTCAAACTGCGCGAGACCGCACTGACCGGAAACGCCGCGTTCTTCCACACCGCGCTGGCGGACGCTCTCGACATTGATTTTTCGATTGCGCAATCGCTGACCGCCCACCAGAACTATGCGCCGCTGCTTGCGGCGCTGCGTTCGCTCGACTTCAGCGAGGACCGGGCATTCCTGATCACTGTCGCCGTCTATCCCGGCCTGTTCCCGCATCCCCAGGCCATCCGCGCCTATCTCGACCGCTACCGCCTGCTGCATCGCGACGCGGCCCTGGATAAGGTGCGGGAGTGGAAGGCCGAAACCCTGTCCAAGACGGTTCGCGGCAAGCCACCGGCAAACGGCGACAGCCGCAGGGCCTCCAACAGCGACGAAGCCGACGCCCCCGGCCTCAGGGCGTCTTCACGGAAATAAGTTCCTCGACGGGAACGCTACCGGCCTCGATCTCGACCACCCAGATGTCGGGATCGAATTTTTTCTCGCGCTCCAGTCTCGCATCCAGCACGGCGGCATCATTGCCGGCGGCGAGAAGGCTGAAAAAACGGTCTTCGGGCTTGGCCGAATCGTAGCTTGTCTGCGGTGCCGGCCCGTAGAGAGCCGTTTCACCCAGCCTGCCCCGCGCCAGGATGAACACGGCCCCGGCCTCCGTCGCGCCGCGATTGACCACGGCGGCAAATCCGCCGACGCCGAAAACC
Source organism: Mesorhizobium sp. B2-3-14 (assembly GCF_006442175.1). Classification (NCBI taxonomy): domain Bacteria; kingdom Pseudomonadati; phylum Pseudomonadota; class Alphaproteobacteria; order Hyphomicrobiales; family Phyllobacteriaceae; genus Mesorhizobium; species Mesorhizobium sp. B2-3-14. The sequence continues at coordinate 123,704 of NZ_VFVP01000009.1, forward strand.
CGGCGCAACAGGGCCGAGACCCACAGATCAGCGGTTACGCGCATGGAAGACTCCCGACGACATGCGGGCTCTCTACCGAAATTTCCCGTGGAGGGCGAGCCGTCGTTTTCGGCCGTCAGTTGGTGAGGCCGATCTCGCGCATCTTGACGTAGACGATCTCGTCGGGCTCGCCGGTCTGCGGCAAGCCGAACAGCGACTGGAATTCCTTGATCGCCGCCTTGGTACGTGCACCGACGACGCCATCCAGTTGCATGTCGTCATTGCCGAAGGCCTTCAGCCCGGCCTGGATCTTGACGATGCGGGGGTCAGGCCCCTGCAAAGCGGCGTTCGCCTGTGCCTCGTTGGTCTGCAAGGACACGGGAACGGCGGCCGGCGGCATGTCAGGACGAGGTTGCGGTTTCGGCACGGCAGCCGTCTTCGGCGTTGCACCCAGTTGATCCAGAAGCAGTGCGTCGATCTCGCCCGAGGCGTTCAGCCCGACCTTCTGTTGATAGGCCTGTATGGCCTTGCGCGTGTTGGGGCCGGAAATGCCGTCGACGGTGCCGGAATAGAAATCAAGGTCCTTCAATATGCCTTGCACCTGCTCGACCACCGGGTCACCCTTGATCGGGGCGGGCGCGGCATTGGACCGCACGATGTTGATTGTCGTCTCGGGCTCGTCGGCGGCGGCGTGCGGAAAGCCCTGGAAATTGCGTGTGGCGAAAAACGCCCCGGCGTGCGGGAAAGGCTGATACCATAGCGCATTCGCCGAGACATAGAACAGCGTCACCAGGAATGCGGTCGATCCTCCCACCAGGACGGGATTGCGCGAAATCATGCCGCCGACGGCGATGGCGCCGTCTTGAAAGGCATTGCCGCGGCGTTTGACCGCCTTAGCCTGTTTTGCGGAGCGAGCCATTTCCGTCCCCTTTCGCCCTCGTCACCGGCATTGTCAGCACTCCGGTCGGGTTGGCGGGGCGCCCCTTCGGCCCGCCGACCGGCAGGCTGATGGTCACCGTGGTGCCCTCGCCCGGCATGCTTTCGATCGACATGGTCCCTTCATGCAAGGCCACCAGCCCCTTCACCAGGGAAAGGCCGAGACCCGTGCCCTCGAAACGGCGGGTATAGTCGTTCTGGATCTGCGTGAAGGGTTTGCCGAGATTGGCGAAATCCTCCTCGGCGATGCCGATACCGGTGTCCCTCACCCAGAAATGCAGACGTGAGCCGATCCGCTTGGCGCCGACGACGACATCGCCGCCGTCGGGGGTGAACTTGATCGCGTTGGAAACGAGGTTGATGAGCATCTGCTGTACGGCGCGGCGATCGGCATTGATATCGCCGGCGTCAGGGGCGATCTGCGTCTGCAGGTCGATATTCTTGGCCTGCGCCTGCAGCCGCATCATCGACTGGCACATGTCCACGGCTTCCACGAACCGGAACGGCTCCGGCTCGGTGGCGTAGACGCCCGATTCGATCCTCGATACGTCGAGTATGGATGTCACGACTGCCAGCAGATGCTGGCCCGAATCCCGCACCAGACCGACATATTCCTTCTGGCGCGGATCCTTGAAGGCGCCGAACATCTCGTGCAGCAGCATGTCGGAGAAACCGATGATGGCGTTCAACGGCGTGCGCAGTTCATGGCTCACGACTGCCAGGAACCGGCCCTTAGCCACTTCGGCGGCGGCGGCCGTCTCATTGGCTTGCGCCAGTTCTTCGCGCAGCCGCGCGGTCTCGTCATTTTGGCGCAGGACAAGCGTGAAGACGTCGCCTTGTTTCTCGCTACGCACCAGTTCGAGCGCGAATGGCTGGTAATTGTCGGCCACAAAGCCATTTCCATTGTGGGCGCCGTTGCCACTCTGGGGCAGCCTGATGCGCAAGTCGAGGCGGCGCGACCGTGCGCCGTCACGCATGTCGGCCAGGGCGCTGAGATAGGAGACACGATCCGACAGGTGGACCCGATCGAAGAGGCCCGTTCCGGACAACAGCTCAGGCGGCAATTTCAGAAGCGTACGCGACTTGGCGGATGCATCCACGACTTCGCCATGGCGGGCGACCCGCAAGACCACCGCGTCGATGATGTCTTCCAGTCGATCACCGGCATCGAGCGTATCGGCCGCGCCGGCGGTGCCGCGAAAAGCCGATATCCGCGGGATGAGGGCCAGCGCCCAGGCCAATGGCACCAGCCAATGCCAGGCGGCGATGTGCGCATCCGCCAATGGAAGGAAGGCGGCCGACAAGGACTGAAGGGCGATGGCGATGACGGCTGTCGCGCCCCCCCACAATGCCGCACGCCGTGACGCGCCGATCCACCAGGCTTCGAATGGCAGCGCCAGGGTAAGCATGGCGACAGGTGAACTCAATCCGCCGGCGGCACCGATGAGACCGGCAAGGGCAAGCGCCGCCATCGCCAGGGCGATCGGCCCCGCGGCAGCCATCTTGCCGGTAGCGGCTACCAGCAGGGCGACGAACCAGCACAGGCCGAAGGCCGCGAAAATGGCGGCCATGGTCACCGCGGCGCCCATCCCCGATGTAACCAGCGTGACCGCGGCACCCGCTGCAAAAAATGGCGCGGCCAGCATCACGCCGATGAAACGGCGCTGGCGCTCGCGGTCGCTCCGTTCGAGAACGCTGGGATGAACCATGCGCTCACAACCGGCCGCTATTGCACCAGGCAATTCAGCGTATCTGGCCTCGATCGGCATCAATTCAACGCACTCGCACTCGTCGTGAACAGCTCTGCTTTTGCAGATTGTCTTGGTTGGCTTTGAAACTCGCATCCAGCGTTTAAGGAATGGATAAGGCAGGGCCGACCAAGGCCCGCCCTGCGGCAAATATCGGGATGACGGCGGCCGAAAACCCGGTCAAATGCAGCCATAGTAAACGGAGGGTTATCCTGGCGGCCCTGTCGTCGGACCGCGGGCCAAGTCGTCGAAGCCGCTTTATTTCCTCGAAGACACAATTCATTCAACGGGATAGATGGTTATCGAATGGTGAGAAGAATCGTTCCGATATGAAACAAATCGACAGCAAAACGCTTCGTTTCGAATTTGCCTAAAATTTGAGGAAAATTCTCGGCGATCGTGCAAGCCGTCCTTTGTGCCTGTGTGTCAACATCCTGCCCATAAAAGAGGTCATGCCATATGATGCATGATCCGGTCACGACGAGAGGCAAGGCATGTTCTTCCTGATAAGAATGGCTTTCTGGTTTTCACTGGTGCTGCTGGCGCTGCCGCTGGGTGTCGGGTCCGATGAAACGGGCCAGGAAAGCGTCGGGCCGATCCAGGCCCTGTTCGCGGCGCGAGACGCCGTCGGCGACATCGCCGGTATCTGCGAACGCAAGCCCGATGTCTGCGAGACGGGCAAGTCGGCGATGCACACCATCACCGCACGCGCCAAGGAAACTGCCAAGATCGCGGCGGCCATGCTGGACGACAAGTCCGCCGGCCCCGATACCTCGACAATGACGGGCAGCGTACCGGAAGTCGTCCTGCCTGAAACGGTCAACCTGCCGATAAACAATTAAGCCGTCTCGACGGCGCACCGCGGGCAGTCTGCCCTCTCGACGCCCGCGGTGTCCTTGTTTTTTCCGTGACGCGGCGCCGCCGCGTGACTATATCCGGGTCATGACGACCACGATCCAGACGATCCGCGACGACTTCTCGTTCCTTGACGAATGGGAGGATCGTTATCGTTACGTCATCGAACTCGGCGAAGCGCTGCCGCCCTTTCCCGATGCGGAGCGCAACGCCACCAACAAGGTGCCAGGTTGCGTCAGCCAGGTCTGGCTGACCACCGAACGGGGTCCGGGCGCCGACCCCGTCATCACTTTCACCGGCGATTCGGACGCCCATATCGTGCGCGGACTGGTTGCGATCATGCTGGCGCTGTTTTCCGGAAAGACGGCCAGCGAAATCCAGAAAATCGATGCGGAAGCGACGCTGAAGGCACTCGGCCTCGACGAGCACCTGTCGCCCCAGCGTGCCAACGGTCTTCGCTCGATGGTCAAGCGCATCAAACGCGATGCCGAGATGGCGCTCGCCCAGACTGCCTGATCGACCTGTCGATCTTCCGCCCACCCCTGAAATCAAACGGCGCCCGAAGGCGCCGTTTGATTTCAATCCAATCTGGCAAGCAGCGACTACCGCGCCGCCTTGCGCTTGCGGCCGAGGCCCATCTTCTTGGCAAGCTGCGAGCGGGCCGCCGCGTAATTCGGGGCAACCATCGGATAGCTTGGGTCCAGGTTCCACTTTTCGCGATACTGATCGGGCGTCAGATCGTAGTGGGTCATCAGGTGACGCTTGAGCGACTTGAACTTCTTGCCGTCTTCGAGACAGACAATGTAGTCGTCATGAACCGAGCGCTTCGGGTTGACAGCCGGCTTCTGCTTGTCGGCAGGCGCCTGTTCGACGGTTCCGCCCACACGCCCGAGGGCGGCATGGACATCGGATATCAGGTTCGGCAGTTCGCCGACCGGCACCGGATTGTTGCTGACATAGGCAGCCACCACGTCGGCGGTGAGCTCGATCAGCGCATCATTGTTTCTGGAAGGTGTTTCGACAATATCCATGGTCTTCAGGCCCCAACAAGAGTTACGTCGGTCTGTGCCCCTTTTTACAGGCAGGGCATTGCACGAATTTGCGCAGATAGAGCTGCCGCGATTCGTGTCACGGGGACATCAATGCGGCCGCAGGTCAAGTAAGTCAATTCGTTGCGCGCATTATATTTATGAATCTTGATCAACTATTCCGCGATCAGCTTCAATCTTTCGTGCATCATGTAATTTTTCGATATTTCGCCCGCCAAACCGATAAAGCCTGACGTAACGTCAGTTCACCGTTACATTCGCGATAACTCACAAATCAGGTTTCAATGCTCTCGTTTGCTTTGCCGTCGCTTCGGCAAACTTGGTTGTTCGCATCTGTCCTCAAAACCACAGGTTGCCGCTCCTCTCTGTCGGGCAGGCAACCAGGCGACATGCCCGCCGGTCGAACCCGTCGGGGCCAAAATCGATGGTCGTTCAATACGGGATGATATATCTGCCATAGGCCCAGCCGGTCACGAAGGTGCCGTTCTTGGCCGGCTCATGCCAGACTTCGCACCAGCGATAGCGAACCGTCTGCTGCTGTTTCCATGCCGGTTGATTGGCGATATCGAGCAGGTTTATGCCGCCGGTGCATCGTCCGGTCATCTGCAGGACGGTCCCGTTCGGGTATGCGACCTGCTTCTGGGATGTTCCCGACGGATATTTGCGCACATTGAGCGTGTCGCCGAACGGCACATTGGCCACTTGCCAAGCCGAAAATACGGTCGCATGAGACTGGCCGGCAAAGACCAGACTTAGCGAAGCGACGGCGAAAGCCGCAGCAATACGAGACCGAATAGTCATCTTCTCTCCCCCGGCCGTCGCATGGGCCGACACCAACTCTACGCCACAGCTCTTGAACCTGCCCTGATCGGCGTGTTCATTCGTCATTCAAGATATTTCCAGAGCGAGACGCAATGACCAGGACTTCCCGATTTCCAATCGCCAGCGCCCCTGCCCCCGAGAAAAGGCCCGTCTCGGACACGCATCACGGCATCACGCGAACCGATGAATATGCCTGGCTGCGAGCGGATAACTGGCAAGAAATGTTCAGGGATCCTTCCTTGCTCGATCCAGGTATCCGCGCCGAACTCGAAGCCGAGAATGCCTATCAGTCGACGCTGATGGCCGACACGTCAGATCTGCAAAAGCAGCTTTTCAAGGAAATGAAGGGCCGCATCAAGGAAGATGATTCTTCCGTTCCCATGAAGGACGGGCCTTATGCCTACGGCTCTTCCTTCAAGCTCGGCGGCGAGCAGCCGCGCTATTTCCGAACGCCGCGCGGCGGCGGACCCGAGCAGATCCTGCTCGACGGCGACGCCGAGGCCGAGGGCAAGGCCTATTTCCGGCTTGGCGGCGTCGATCATTCGGCCGATCATAGCAAGCTGCTATGGGCCTTCGACGACAAGGGTTCGGAATTCTACACGCTGCGTGTGCGCGACCTTGCCGACGGCAAGGAACTGGCGGACCAGATACAGGCCACCGGCGGTTCGGGCGTCTGGGACGCGGGCAATGACGGGTTCTTCTATACGCGTCTCGACCCAAACCACCGGCCGTCGAAGGTGCTGTTTCACGCACTGGGGCAGGCCCCTGAAACCGACCGGCTGATCTACGAGGAAACCGACCCCGGCTTCTTCATGAACGTCGACGGGACCCGCAACAATCAATGGATCATGATCGGCATCAACGATCACGAGACTTCGGAATATCGCCTCTTAAGCGCCAGCGATCCATTTGCCGAGCCGAAGCTGGTTTCGGCGCGCGAGACCGGCCTTCAATATGAACTTGAGGAAGGCGGCGATATCTTCTTCGTCCTGACCAACGCGGACGGTGCCAAGGACTTCAAGATCATGACGGCGCCGGCGAGCGACCCGGTCCGCGCCAACTGGCAGGAACTGGTGCCGCATGAACCCGGCCGGCTGATCCTGTCGGTGATCGGCTTCAAGGACCACATGGTGCGGCTCGAGCGCAAGGAAGGCCTGCCGCGCATCGTCGTGCGGGATCGGGCCAGCGGCGAAGAGCATCTGATTTCCTTCGATGAGGAAGCCTTCTCGCTCGGCCTTTCAGGGTCCCTGGAATACGACACCGAGATGATGCGTTTTTCCTACTCGTCGATGACGACACCGTCGCAGATGTTCGACTACAATATGCGCACTCGTGAGCGTGTGCTGCTCAAGACCCAGGAAGTGCCGTCCGGCCACGATCCGCACCTCTACGTCACGAGGCGGCTGATGGCGCCGGCGGCCGATGGCGAACTGGTGCCGATCTCGCTTCTGCATCACCGCGACACGCCGCTGGATGGCTCCGCGCCATGCCTGCTCTACGGTTACGGCTCCTACGGTATCACCGTGCCGGCCGCCTTCAACACCAACTGGTTCTCGCTGGTGGACCGTGGGTTCGTGTTTGCCATTGCCCACGTGCGCGGCGGCAAGGACAAGGGATATGGCTGGTACGACGACGGCAAGCGGGCGCACAAGATGAACACCTTCACCGATTTCATCGCCTGCGCCCGCCACCTCGTTGCCGAGCGCTATACCGCGCATGACCGAATCGTCGCGCAAGGCGGCTCGGCCGGCGGTATGCTGATGGGCGCCATCGCCAACATGGCGCCGGATTGCTTCGGCGGCATCGTGGCCGAGGTTCCCTTCGTCGATGTACTCACCACCATGCTCGATGCAACGCTGCCGCTGACCCCGCCGGAATGGCCGGAATGGGGCAATCCGATCGCGTCGGCCGACGATTACCTGACGATCGCCGCCTATTCGCCATACGACAATGTCGCCGCGCTCGACTATCCGCCGATCCTGGCGCTCGCCGGTCTCACCGATCCGCGCGTCACCTATTGGGAGCCGGCCAAATGGGTTGCGCGGCTGCGCGACCGCAAGAGCGGCGACAATCCGGTACTGTTCAGGATCAACATGGATTCCGGCCATGCCGGTGCCTCCGGCCGGTTTTCACGCCTGGAGGAGATCGCCTATACTTATGCCTTCACGCTGAAGGTGACGGACAAGGCATAGCTCACGGAGGAACGCTGCGATGATCGATCTGGCCACAGCGATAGCTTACATCGCGGTTGTGCTCGGCTTTGTCTTCATTCCTGGCCCGGCCACGCTGTTGACGATCGCCCGCGCAACGAGTTCGGGGACGAGAGTCGGAATCGCCACAGGCGGCGGGATCGCGGCCGGCGATGTGTTTCATACCGCCATGGCGATGGTTGGGATCTCGGCGATCATCGCCACATCGGCGACGCTGTTCAGCATCGTAAAGTATATCGGCGCGGCCTACCTCGTTTACCTCGGCATTCGGGCCATCATCGAGAAAGCGCCAACCGATCCGACCGCCGGCGCGCTTGCAAGCTCCGCCGGCAAGGCGTTTCGACAGGCTGTCCTGACCGAGGTGCTCAACCCCAAGACCGCGCTTTTCTTCCTGGCGTTCCTGCCTCAGTTCGTGCGGCCCGAAAACGGATCAGTGATGGTTCAATTGGCCGTATTGGGGATCATCTTCGTCATGCTGGGGCTTTTCAGCACGGTCGTGTTTGCCGTGAGCGCAGGGCGGCTCGGCAGTTTCCTGCGCCGAAATCCGACAGTGCTGAAATGGCAAGGCAAGGTTGTCGGCGGCATCTACTGCGCCCTGGGTGTCCGCCTCGCCTTGCAAGAGCGCTGAGGCCAGGCGACCCACGTCCGCTGGCAGGCCTGATGATCATCACTTTTTGAATTCCGCGCGGCTCATTTCCGCTCGCAATTGCGACGGTCGCGCGCTACCCAAGGCACGGTTTTCCCGGGCACGAAGTCCGCACTTGCACGAGGGTCCATTATGCTGCTCGTCGACGTCTATCTCGACAAATCGCCGATCCAGGGCATCGGTGTGTTTGCCAAGAACCATATTGCCAAGGGCACGCTGGTCTGGAAGCTCGACCCCCGGTTCGATCGGATCATCGACGTCGAGACCTATGAGAGCGAAACCGGGCCGGTGAAGAACTACCTCGACCGCTATTCCTACCCCGACCGTCGCGATCCCGCCTATATCGTCTTCGAAGCCGACGATGCCCGCTACATGAACCATGACGACGAGCCGAATTGCGATGTCTCGTCGCCCGAGGAGACCTACGCCTTGCGCGACATCGCGCCTGGCGAGGAGATGACCTGCAACTACAACCTTTTCTTCGAAACGGGCTTCGATTTCCTCGGCGATCGCCACCTGCAGTCCGAGGATTAATTCGTACTTTTCTTGCGCGCCGGATAGCCGTTGGGATGCGGCGGCACCGCCTTCAGATAGGCAGCAATCGCCGCACGGTCGTCCGCCGTCAGCTCGGCCATGTTGCGCTGCACGTCGACCATGGCGCCGCCGACGGAATCGAAGTCCGGCGTGAATCCGGTTTCGAGGTAGTTTGCGATGTCGGACGCGGACCAGCTGCCGATACCTCCCTCGCCCGAAGTGATGTTCGGCACGACGCCCGAGCCCTCGGCGGCCACCGCACCGGCCAGCCATTCGCTTTTCCTGGTGCCTCCAGCGAGGTCGCGCGGCGTGTGGCATTCGCCGCAATGGCCCGGTCCTTCGACCAGGTAGCGGCCTGCCATCACAGGGTCTGGCGCGCCATCAGGCAGGGGCACGACAGGCTTGTCACTGAGATAGAGCCGCTTCCACAGGCCAATGCCGCGCCGGATGCTGAACGGGAACGCCAGCGAATTGCCGGGCGCCTTGCCAGCGACGGCGGGAAGCGTCTTCAAGAAAGCGTAAAGGTCGGCGACATCTGACGGTTTCATGCGAGCATAGGAGGCATAGGGGAATGCCGGATAGAAATGCTCGCCCGAAGGCGACACACCTTTCAGCATGGCGTTAGCGAGATCCCCGGCCGACCATGCGCCGATGCCGTCCTTAGGATCTTGCGAAATATTGGGCGGAACAAAGATGCCGAATGGCGTCTTGAGTTCGAGCCCGCCTATGAGCTGAAGCCGTGCATCGCCCTGCGACCCGGGCTTGGCATGGCAGGAGGTGCAGCCGCCGGCATAGAAGATGCGCTTGCCCCGGGCAACATCGCCTGGGCCGAGTTGCGCCAGGGTCGCCGCATCAAGCGTGACCGGTGCCGACAGCAGCCACCCCGCCGACGCGCCGGCGACGCCCAGGACGAGGGCCGCGCCGACGAGCTTCTTCAGCCATGCCATGGCTGGCGATCAGCCCTTTTTGACCCTGTAGCCCTGGTGGCAGGTACCACAGTCCGAGCCGATGGTGCCGATCTGCGTCTTCAGCGCATCGACGTCGGCCGGAGCCGCCGCGACCGCAGCCTTGACATCGGCGAGATACTTGTCCTCGGTCGCCTTGAAGCCGGCCATGTCTTCCCAGATTTTTGGCGCCGCCGTGGTGTCGCCGGTGTCGGTGCCCTTCGGGAACAAGGCCTCTACGTCGAACTTCTCGGCATTTGCCTGCAGTGCCTGCAACTGCGTCAGCACCGCGGCGGCATCAAAGGGCTCCTGGCCCTTGACCACTTTCGACAGGCCGCCGACGATCTTTCCGCGTTCCTTCATCAGAGCCTGCCGATCGAGGATCGGATCGGCAAAGGCCGCCGATGCGGCGAGTGCGAGCATGGAGATGGCGATGACAAGCTTTCTCATTCATTTGGCTCCGTGGTGAAGGCATTTCAGGACAGGACGTTAACGGATGCGGGAGGTGGAATATTCCCATTCTCCCGCATGAAATTGCATGACCCTAGCCGTGGGGTTCGAGACGAAAAGAAAAGGCCCGGGGGTGCCGGGCCTTTCGGAAGATTGATCAGGCATTCGCCTTTTCGTAGAGTTCAAGCACGTGATCCCAGTTGATCAGGCTATCTACGAAGGCCTCGAGGTATTTCGGCCGGGCGTTGCGATAATCGATGTAGTAGGAGTGCTCCCAGACGTCGACGCCGAGGATCGGCGATGCGCCATGAACCAGCGGGTTCTCGCCGTTCGGCGTCTTCGATATCGCCAGCTTGCCGTCCTTGACCGAAACCCAGGCCCAGCCCGAACCGAACTGCGTTGTGCCGGCGGCAATGAAATCAGCCTTGAACTTGTCGTAACCGCCGAGATCGCTGTCGAAAGCCTTCTGCAGCGCGCCAGGGAGCTTGTTGCCGCCGCCGCTCTTCTTCATCCATTTCCAGAAATGGATGTGATTGTAGTGCTGGGCAGCATTGTTGAAGAGACCGGCATTCTTGCCGAACGATTGCTTCACCACCTCTTCGACCGAAAGATCGCCAAGGCCGGCTTCGGCGGCGAGCTTGTTGCCGTTGTCGACATAGGCCTTGTGATGCTTGTCGTGGTGATACTCCAGCGTCTCTTTGGACATATAGGGCTGCAGGGCCTCATAGTCGTAGGGCAGAGCGGGCAATTCGAAAGCCATGGGTAGTACTCCCTCGTGGAAAATCCGGTGTGGATACCGGAGTAAGATAGGTCGGGATTGAGCTGGAGCAACTCCGGAAGTGAAGCGCCGGTCCCTTTCTAAGCGGGTTCCCGGGAACTGTCACATGCTTTTCCTGTGACCAGCCGCGCGGCGACAAAAAGGCCGGCTATCTCAGCCAGCCGAGGTCGAATGCGCCCACTCCCAATAGAGTTCACGTGCCTTCTTGGCCACCGGGCCGGGTTGCAGATCACGGCCCTCCATGCGGGTGACCGGCACCACCTTGGAGTGGTTGCCGGTCGAGAAGATTTCGTCCGCTTCGAGGAAATCCCGCACCGACAGCGTCTTTTCAGTCGTCGTGAACCCATAGTCACCAAGCAGCGTCATCGTGCGCGCGCGGGTAATGCCGGACAGGAAGGTTCCGTTCGGCGCCGGCGTCAGCACATGGCCGTCCTTGACCAGGAAGATGTTCGAGCTTCCGGTCTCCGCGACATTGCCCAGCATGTCGAGCACAAGCGCGTTGTCGAAGCCGCGCGCCTTGGCCTCGAGGATGGCGCGGCCGTTGTTGGGATAGAGGCAACCGGCCTTGGCGTTGGTCGGCATGGTTTCGACGGTCGGGCGCCGGAATGGCGACACGGTCACCGAAAAGCCGGTCGGTGAGATCATCGGCGATTCATAGAGGCAGAGGCAGAAACGGGTCGAGGCGGGATCGGCCGGCACGCCCATGTAGCCGCCATGCTCGGCCCAGTACATCGGCCTGATGTAGACCGCCGTCTTGCCGTCGAATTTCTTCAACCCGTCCCAGGTCAGCCCGACGATCTGCTCGGGCGTCATGTTCGGCGCCAGCCCAAGCGCGATCGCCGAGGCATTGACGCGTGCGGCATGAAGTTCGAGATCGGGCGCCACGCCTTCGAACCACCGCGCGCCGTCGAACACGCTGGTGCCGAGCCACATGGCATGGCTGCGCGGCCCCAGAATGGCGACATTGCCTTCGTACCAATCGCCATTGACGAAAGTCCATGTCGCGGATTGCGCCGCCGCCGCCAGTGTCATCGCGTTTTCCCGTTCCGGTCAATCTTGTGTGACAACATTGGATGATGCTTTGACCGCCGCCGTCAACCAGCATCGGGGAGTTTTGTTGAGGCCAGCGACGGGTGCGCTGCAATCAAGGCTTGCACCTTGTCCCGCCTCGCCTCAAAACTGTTGCCATGCAATACGCCGCCTACGTGTTCGACGCCTATGGCACGCTGTTCGACGTGCACGCCGCCGTGCGCCGCCATGCGGACGCGATCGGCCCGGACGGCCAACTCCTGTCCGAAATCTGGCGCGCCAAACAGCTCGAGTATTCCTGGGTTCGCACGCTGATGGGCGCCTATGCCGATTTCTGGCAGCTGACCGAACAGGCGCTGGACTTCGCCTTGCGCAAGGTCCCTTCGGCCGATCCGAGCCTCAAGGCGAAACTTCTGGAAGCCTACTGGCGGCTGGACTGTTATCCCGAAGTGCCGGCCGTGCTGAAAGCGCTCAAGGCTTCGGGCGCCAGGCTGGCGATCCTCTCCAACGGTTCGCCCGAAATGCTGCAGGCAGCAGTCAAGTCGGCGGCACTCGACCAGGTCCTGGACGACATCTATTCGGTCGATGCGGTGCGTCGCTTCAAGACCGATCCTGTTGTCTACGACATGGTCGCCACGGGATGGCGCCTCTATCCCGGCGCGGTCTCCTTCCAGTCCTCCAATCGCTGGGACATTGCGGGCGCCACCAAATTCGGCTTCCGCACGGTCTGGATCAACCGCTCCAACCAGCCGGAGGAATACCAGGACTTGCCACCGGCCCTGATCCTGCCATCGTTGGAGGCACTCGTATCCGGCGCCTAACTGACCTGTGGCCCCAGCGCCACAGTGGCGGCGCAGTCACAGCTTCGCCTTTGTTTGTCCACGTTCGAGCCAGAATCGGAACCGCCTATCGCCTCAGGTGTTGTCAGGCACCCGCAGCGAACGTCGCGTGTTGACGCTTTGTTGCGATTTGAGTCTTAAAGAAGGCAGCCATGTCCATAACCGAAATCGAATCCTATCGCCTGAGCCGTCGCGGCTTCCTCAACGCCGCAGCCCTGGGCGCCGCCTCGATCGCGGTTTCCGCATGCGCCACCACCGGACCGGGACCAGTCGAGCCGCCGCCGCCACCAACGTATGTCGAGCCTCCGCTCGCCGACTATGCGTCGATGTACGCTGCGGTCAACGATGGCGGTTTCGATCTGCCGGCCATCCCCGTCGACAGGATCGATCCGCAGTTCCTGCGCCAGATCGTACCCGACCCGACCGGGCAGAAGCCGGGGACCATCGTCGTCGATACGACAGGCCATTTCCTCTATCTGGTTCGCCCTGGCGGCCAGGCCATTCGCTATGGTGTCGGCCTTGGCCGCGCCGGCTTCGAATGGTCGGGCGACGCTGTCGTCCAGTGGAAGCAGAAATGGCCGAAGTGGACGCCGCCGGATGAGATGATCGCCCGCCAGCCGGAATTGAAGCAGTACAGCGCCGACAATGGCGGCATGCCCGGCGGCCTAAAGAACCCGCTCGGCGCACGTGCGCTCTATCTCTTCCAGGGCAATGTGGACACGCTCTATCGCCTGCACGGCTCGCCGGAATGGCGCTCGATCGGCAAATCGGTGTCGTCGGGCTGCGTGCGCCTGATGAACCAGGACATTATCGACCTTTATGACCGCGTGCCCTCGAAGACGCCGGTCATCGTGACCAGCGACGCTCGCCAGCCGATGGTGGCGACGGCCAACCACAAGGCGATCCCGATCGATGCCGGCGTGCCGGATGGATCGGTGCTGCTCGGCCCAGTCAAAGCGGTCACGAACGCGATCTTCTGAGTTTCACGGGGCTTCTGAGTTTCAGGGGGCTTCTGAGTTCAGGGGGCAGCAGCGTTGCCGCTGCCCTGATCTACCGTCCCCGCGACAAACTACCCAGAATCCCGCGCACAATGGCACGTCCGACCGACGAGCCGACCGAGCGCACCACCGACTTGATCGCGGCCTCGGCCACCGTCTGGCGATTGGAGGGGCGCGGCGCCGGCGCGCGCCGGCCACCGGACTGCGGCGCGGGATCGTCATTACCGAAGCCTGGAATGGTCCAGCGCGAGCCGCCGGTGCCGGCCTGCTGCGCCTGCGCCTCGGCGTCCTGCGCCTGCTTGGCCTTCTTCTGCAGCATTTCGAAGGCCGATTCGCGGTCGATAACCTGGTCATACTGGCCGGTGACCGGGCTTTCCCCGATCAGCTTCTGCCGCTCGGCCGGGGTGATGGGTCCAAGCCGCGATGACGGCGGACGGATCAGCGTGCGCTGGACCATGGACGGAATGCCCTTGGCCTCCAGGGTCGAGACCAGGGCCTCGCCGGTGGCGAGCTGGGTGATGGCGATGGCGCAGTCGAAATCCGGATTGGGCCGGAAGGTTTCGGCCGCCGTCCTCACCGCCTGCTGCTCGCGGGGCGTGTAGGCGCGCAACGCGTGCTGCACGCGGTTGCCGAGCTGGGCCAGGACCTTTTCGGGGATATCCAAGGGGTTCTGCGTGACGAAATAGACGCCGACGCCTTTCGAGCGGATCAGGCGGACCACCTGCTCGACCCGGTCGATCAGCACCTTCGGCGCCTCGTCGAACAAGAGGTGTGCCTCGTCGAAGAAGAACACCAGCTTCGGCTTGTCGGGATCGCCAACCTCCGGCAGTTCCTCGAACAGCTCCGACATCAGCCAGAGCAGGAACGTCGCGTAGAGGCGCGGATTCATCATCAGCTTGTCGGCGGCCAGCACGCTGATGGCGCCGCGACCATCGCGGGTGGTGCGCATGATGTCGGCAATGCGCAAAGCCGGCTCGCCGAAGAAGTTCGCCGCGCCCTGCTGCTCAAGTACCAGCAGCGTGCGCTGAATCGCCCCCACCGACGGCTTGGTGACGTTGCCATAACGGGCGCTGATTTCCTCGGCGCGCTCCGCGATGTTGGCGAGCAGCGCCTGCAGGTCCTTGAGGTCGAGGAGAAGAAGGCCCTCTTCATCGGCAATGCGGAAGGCAATGTTCATGATGCCTTCCTGCGCGTCGGTCAGGTTCATCAGCCGCGACAGGAGCAGCGGGCCCATTTCCGAAATGGTGGCGCGGATGGGGTGGCCCTGCTCGCCGAACAGATCCCAGAAGATGACGGGAAATTCCTGGAAGTCGTAAGGGTCGAGCTTGACCTGTTCTGCCCGCTTGACCAGGAAATCCTGGGCGGTGCCCATCATGGCTATGCCGGAAAGGTCGCCCTTGATGTCGGCGCAGAAGACCGGCACGCCGGCGTTGGAAAATCCCTCTGCCAGGATCTGCAAGGTGACGGTCTTGCCCGTACCGGTGGCGCCGGTCACCAGGCCATGGCGATTTCCGTATTGCAGCAGCAGGTTTTCGGCGCGCTGATAGCTGTCGTCGGGCTTGCGGCTGGCGCCGATAAAAATACTGGTGTCGTCAGCCATAGCTCGGGTCTCCGCAAAACTGATGTGTCTAAAGCCAGCCTTTGCCCGACGGTATAGTGAGGCTGCCGCACAGCGACAATGACAATTGTCCAAGGCAGGACCAATCGTCCAATCAGGGCTATCGTCCAAATCGGACCAATCGCCAAAATCGGATTTTGGAACTTGCGGATTTCGATGGTGTTTGGCAATCGTTCATGGTCCGTCCACGCAAGCGACCTATATCAGGTGGATCGAATATCAGGTGGGTCGAATTCAAGCCTTGGGCGTGCATTGCGATAACTGACCGGGGACCGTAGATTGAGCTGCCCGGGCTGGTGCGGCCATATAGGCGGCCATATAGAACGAGGACGATGAATGGGCGCCGGAGCCTTGACCAGGGATGTTGAGCCAACGAATGAGGAGCGTCAGCGATGGCTGACGCTGGCGGGAAAAGCGTTGGCCGGCGCCTCCTTCGAGGAAAAGCTGGTCTCGCATACCGACGACAATATCCGCGTCGAGCCGCTCTATGAACGCGCGACCGGAACGGAACCGATCGTGCGCGCCAATCCTCAATCGCCGTGGATCGTCAGCCAGCGCGTCGACGACCCCGATGTCGGACGCGCCAAGAGGCAGGTCCTGGAAGATGTCGCCCAGGGCGCGACGGGATTGTCGCTTGTCTTCGAGGGCGCCCCGAACGCGTTTGGCTACGGCCTGCCGAGGACGGCGCAGGCGCTTGAGACGGTGCTGGAGGGCGTGCCCCTCAACCGGGTCCAGATCCGTATCGACACCCACCCCTGGAGCCGCCCCATGGCCGACTGGCTGGTGGCGTTCCTGAGCAAGCGCCGCTCCGATCCGGCAAAGCTCAACCTGTCTTTCGGCATCGATCCGGCTGCTATCCTCGCCGGCACCGGCCGGCTGCGCATGTCGATCGAGGCGCTGCAGGAGTCCATGCCGCAATCGCTGGCGCATTTCTTCTCGATGGGCGTTCCGGGTGTGCTTCTCGAGGCAGACGGTCGCGTCTTCCACAATGCCGGCGCCACGGAAGCGCAGGAACTCGGCATCATGCTGGCCTCGGCGGTCTCGTATCTGCGAATGTTCGAGAAGGCGCGGCAGCCGCTCGTCTATGCCGCGCCTCATATCGGTTTCGCGCTCAGCGTCGACCAGGACCAGTTCCTGTCGATGGCCAAGGTGCGAGCCCTGCGCAGGCTGTGGGCACGGATGCAGGAGGCCTGCTCGATCCCCAATTCCACGGCCAACATCCATGCCGAGACATCATTTCGCATGATGACGGCATTGGATTCCGAAACCAACATCCTGCGCACGACGATCGGCTGCTTCGCCGCGGCGGCGGGAGGCGCCGATTCGATCTCAATCCTGCCGCATACGATCGCGCACGGCCTGCCGGCGGCCTTTGCCCGCCGCGTCGCGCGCAACGCGCAGCTGATCATGGCCAATGAAAGCCATGTCGATCATGTCGCCGATCCCGCCCATGGCTCCGGCGCCGTCGAAGCGCTCACCTCAGACCTCTGCGAAGCCGCGTGGGCGGAATTACAGGCCATCGAGGCTGAGGGTGGCGTGCTGTCCAGCCTTCGGGACGGACATATCCAGCAGCGCGTCCGCAACGCCGCCGCCCATCGCGCCATAGCCTTCAAGTCAGACGAGCGGGCCATTGTCGGCGCCACGCTTTATCCGTTGAAAAGCGAGCGCCCGGTCGAGACGCTGGACGCAGAGAAGCGACCTGCCTTCACCGAGGGCGTCGTCCTGTGCGAAGCGTTGTCTCCGGTCCGCATCGATCAATCCATCGGGGCCGCTTCTTGATTCCGGATTTCAGTCAGATCGGCTGGGTGCCGCCGCGCCGCGCGCCTGTCGAGGTCAAGGGACAGCGAACAACGCCGGAAGGCCTTGTCGTCAAGCAGCTGTACAGTCAGGGCGACCTCAAGGGATTGTCGCATCTCGACACCTATCCGGGCCTGCCGCCCTTCGTGCGCGGCCCCTACCCGACCATGTATGTCCAGCAACCCTGGACCATCCGGCAATATGCCGGTTTTTCGACCGCCGAAGAATCCAACGCCTTCTACCGGCGCAACCTTGCCGCCGGCCAGAAAGGCCTTTCGGTTGCCTTCGATCTCGCCACGCACCGCGGCTATGATTCGGACCATCCGCGCGTCGCCGGCGATGTCGGCATGGCGGGTGTGGCTATCGATTCCATCCTCGACATGCGGCAATTGTTCGACGGCATTCCGCTCGGCGAGATGACCGTGTCGATGACGATGAACGGCGCGGTGCTGCCGATCATGGCGCTCTACATCGTGGCGGCGGAAGAGCAAGGCGTCGCGCAGAAGGATTTGGCCGGGACCATTCAGAACGACATTCTGAAGGAGTTCATGGTCCGCAACACCTATATCTATCCGCCGAAGCCCTCGATGCGGATCGTCTCGGACATCTTCTCCTACACCTCGAAGAACATGCCGAAGTTCAACTCGATATCGATCTCCGGCTATCACATGCAGGAGGCCGGCGCGACCGCCGACCTGGAGCTCGCCTATACGATCGCCGACGGGATTGAATATGCCCGCGCCGGCGTCGCGGCGGGGCTCGACATTGACCGTTTCGCCCCGCGCCTGTCGTTCTTCTGGGCAATCGGCATGAATTTCTTCATGGAAGTGGCCAAGCTCAGGGCCGCACGCCTGTTGTGGGCGACGCTGATGAAAAAGAACTTCGCGCCAAAGGACGAGCGGTCGCTGTCCCTGCGCACCCATTGCCAGACCTCCGGCTGGTCGCTGACGGCACAGGATCCCTACAACAACATCATCCGCACCATGATCGAGGCGATGGCCGCGACCCAGGGGCATACCCAGTCGCTGCACACCAACTCCTTCGACGAAGCAATGGCGCTGCCGACCGACCATTCGGCGCGCATCGCCCGCAACACGCAACTCGTCCTGCAGAAGGAATCCGGCACCACGCGCATCATCGATCCGTGGGGCGGTTCGGCCTATCTCGAACGGCTGACACATGATCTGGCGGCGCGTGCGCTCGCCCATATCGAGGAGGTCGAGGCTCTCGGCGGCATGGCGGCGGCGATCGAAAAGGGCATACCCAAGCTGCGCATCGAGGAAGCCGCCGCCCGCACGCAGGCGCGCATCGATTCCGGCGAGCAGATGCTGGTCGGCGTCAATGCGCATCGCCCCGGGACCGATATTAAGGTCGACGTGCTGAAGATAGACAATGCCGAGGTCAGGGCCCGGCAACTCTCGAAGCTGCAACGGCTGAAAGGCACGCGTGACGTCGCCGCCGTCGAAAGCGCGCTCGATGCGCTGACCCGTGCCGCACAGAGCGAGGACAACCTCCTGGAGTTCGCCATCCGCGCCGCGCGCGCCAATGCCACTGTCGGCGAAATCTCGTTCGCCCTGGAAAGAGCTTATGGCCGCCATGTGGCCACGGTGCAGACCATTTCCGGTGTCTACCGCAAGGCGCTTGGCGACAGTCCGGTGATCGACCGCCTGCAGGACAAGCTCGGTGCCTTCGAAAAGAAAAACGGCGGCAAGCCGCGCATCCTCGTGGCCAAGATGGGACAGGACGGCCACGACCGCGGGCAGAAGGTGATCGCCACGGCCTTCGCCGATCTCGGCTTCGACGTTACCGTCGGCGCCATGTTCCAAACGCCGGAAGAGATCGCGAAACTGGCTGTCCAGAATGACGTCCACATCATCGGCGCCTCATCGCTGGCAGCGGGTCACCTGACGCTGATCCCAGAATTGCGCGACACGCTGAAGAAGCTCGGCCGCGGCGACATGCTGATCGTGGCCGGCGGCGTCATCCCGCCGCAGGACTATGATGCGGTGCTGCAAGCCGGCGCGGCGGAAATCTTCCCGCCGGGCACGGTCATTCCGGAAGCGGCGGAGCGGCTGCTGGATCGGCTGCTATCCTCGTGACGAATCTGTTATAATATCTGTTGCAACACCCGGCGCACCGCGTTATAATTAGCGTTGCAACAGGATGTTTCATCATGAACACCACAATTCGCAAGATCGGTAATTCGGACGGCGTGATTCTGCCGAAAGAGCTTCTCGATCGATTGAATCTCAAGACAGGCGACAACGTGGTCGTCGTCCAGGAAGGTCAAGAGCTTCGCTTGCGCCGATTGGAAGATTCTGCCGAAGAATTCGAGCGCAAGATGAAGGTAGCGCGCGAGCGGATGAGGAAATACGAGGTTGCCTACCGCGCGCTCGCAAAATGACGGCACATCATTCGCGAGAGTTCGTGGAGGCGATGCATGCCGAGCAGTTGCGTCTTCACGGCGGCGCGTCGGGCATCCGCGATGAAGGCCTGTTGGAATCGGCGCTCGCACGTCCGCAACAGAAAGAAGCATACGGCGAGCCGGATCTGAGCGAACTCGCTGCCGCCTATCTCTTCGGCATCGCAAAGAACCATCCGTTCGTCGATGGGAACAAGCGCACGGCTTTCGCTGCGGCCGACTTGTTTCTCTATTTCAACGGATTGAGCATCGAAGCCGAACAGGAGGAGGTCATCCAACTGGTGATGATGGTCGCTGCCGGCGAGATAGACGAAGCGGGTGCGGCCGCATTCTTCCGCGACCATGTCGTCAAGCTTGAAGACTAACTCTCCGAGAGCTTGACGATCTCCCACTCCTTGCCGTTGACGCTGGCCACGTCGCCAACCTTCTTGCCGAACAGCGCGACCGCCATAGGCGAGACGTGCGAGATGCTGCCCTTGGCCGGATCGGCTTCATCCTCGCCGACAATCTTCCAGTGCACCTTCCTGCCGTCGTCACTTTGCAGCGTGACACCCATGCCGAAGCGGACGACATCGCTGCCGGGCTCCGGCACGGAAAGCTCGGCACTCTCGCGTCGCGCGGTCCAGTAGCGCAGATCGCGCGACACGACCGCGATGCGCTCGCGGTCGGCTTTCCGCTCCGCTTTCGCCATGATATCGCGCAGATCGGCCAGATTGTCGTCGATCTGCGCCAGGCCGCGCTCCGTCACCAGGTTCCGGTGCGTGCTGATCGGCCGCTCGCCAACACCGGCGATCGCGTTTTCGCTGTCTTCTTCGCGGGTAAAAGCTCTGCTCATCCCCTGAACTTAGGCGCCGAGTGGCTGCACGACAAGTCATTGCCGCCGAGAAGAGGCGCGTTGAACGTCTGGCATGATTCCTGCGGTGTCGGGGCGGAACACTGGGATTCTGTGCCGATGTTGAACAGACGAACGCTGCTGACGCAGACCACCTGCTTTGCCGTCATGGGCCTCACGCTCGGCAAGGCGGCGGCCGCCAGCCTGACCGGCATCGAGAAAGCCTCGATGCGCGGCTCGATCAACGCCACCGAACTTGGCGTCCAACCCGGTACGTCTGACGACCAGAGCAAGGCCTTCGCCAAGCTGCTGCGCGACGCGAATGGCCGCGACATGCCGATCTTCCTGCCGCCCGGCACCTATGTGGTGTCCAATCTCTCGCTGCCTGGTCGCGTGCGTCTTTCCGGCGTGCCGGGCGCGACGCGGATCGTCTATGGCGGCGACGGCCATTTGTTCATGGCCGAACACGCCGACCATATCGAACTCAGCGGACTGGTTTTCGACGGCGCGAACCGCTCGATGGGCGACTACGCGCAAGGACTGCTCGATCTGCGCCGGGTGGCGCATCTGGTGGTGGACAACTGCCAGATCACAGGCAGCGGCAAGAATGGGCTGGCGCTGGAACACGCCGCGGGCCGGATCGAGCGTTCGGACATATCGGGGGCGGCGGACGCCGGCATCTATTCGGTGGAGGCCGCAGGGCTGGCGATATCAGGCAACACCGTCTCCGATTGCGCCAATGGCGGCATCCTGGTGCACCGCTGGCAAGCTGCGGAAGACGGCACCATGGTCACCGGCAACCGCGTCGAACGCATTGGCGCGCGCAGCGGTGGTACAGGCCAGAACGGTAACGGCATCAATGCCTTCCGCGCCGGCAATGTCGTCATCTCGGGCAATGTGGTCTCCGACTGCGCCTTCTCGGCGATCCGGGCCAACAGTTCCAGCAATTTGCAGATATCGGGCAACACCTGCTCGCGCTCGGGCGAGACCGCGGTCTATTCCGAGTTCTCGTTCGAAGGCGCCGTCATCTCCAACAACATCGTCGACGGCGCGGCCAACGGCATCTCGATCGTCAACTTCAACGAAGGCGGCCGCATGGGTATCTGCTCCGGCAACATCGTGCGCAATCTGTCGACATCAGGCCCCTATACCGCGGATCCACCCGGCTTCGGCGTTGGGATCGCCGTCGAGGCCGACACCGTCGCTTCCAACAACGTCATCGAGAACGCGGCGCTCTACGGCATGTCGATCGGCTGGGGGCCGTATCTGCGCAACGTCGTGGCCACCGGCAACATCATTCGCAAGGCAGGCACCGGCATCGTCGTCAGTGTGGTCGAAGGTGCCGGCACGGCCGTCATCTCCGACAACGTCATCGATGGCGCGTCGAACGGAGCGGTTGTCGGCCAGCGCTGGGCCGAGCCGGTGACATCAGACCTCACCCAGACCAGCCGCAGCGGCTATGCGCACCTGACCGTCGAGCGCAACCGCGTCAGCTGATTGCCACCTTCAATTCAGGGCCGGCGTCGGCCTCAGCGCCCCGACCTTGGCGCCAATCCGGCTTTCGATAGGCGCATTCGCCAGTTCGAGCAGCTTCGCCGCCAAGGTCTCGTCCGCCCGCAGCAGCCTGGCGACGATCGCGGCGGCGATTGCATCGCCGGCGCGCCCGGCACCGTCATCGCATTTGACCGCGATGCCGAGGCCGAGTTCCGGAATTGCGGCACAATGGACGCCCTCGGCCCCGCCTTTCGCGAAAATTCGCCCCGGAGCGGCTTCCATCAGCAACAGGTCCGCGCGGCCGGTGCCGGCCACGAAGAACGGCTCCGCCATGCAGGCCGAAAGCAGCCGCTTCGCGGCCTTCGCCCGCTCCGGGCCAAAGCCTTGGGCCGTGGCCATGCGAGCAAAGCCGAGCGCGAAACTCCTGAGCGGCACCGCATAGGTCGGAATCGAGCAGCCGTCGACCGCGCGTTCGTCGGGGCCGTGGACAGCGCCGGTGACTGCCTGCATGGCGTCGCGCACCATTTCCTGCAGGGCGTGATCCGGTCTGACATAGCCGCGATGCGCGATGCCCAAATGAACGCAGGTACAGAGGAAACCGGAGTGCTTGCCGGAACAATTGTTATGCAACGCATTCGGTGAGCCGCCGGCACGCGCGAGCGCAATCTCCGCGTCATGGTTCGAGGGCCAGTGGACCCCGCATTCGAGCGCCGACCCGTCCAGCCCGGCCCTGGCCAGCATGGACCGCGCCAGTTCGACATGCGCCGGCTCGCCGGAGTGGGAGGCACAGGCCAGCGCCAGTTCGCGGTCACCGAAGCCATAGGCATCCGCGGCACCCGTTTCGACAAGCGGCAGGGCCTGGATCGCCTTTACGGCGGAACGCGGAAAGACCGGCTTCGACGTATCGCCGATCTCCAGCACCGGCTTGCCGTCGGCATCGAAGACGGCAACGGCGCCGCGATGGGCGCTCTCGACAATGGCGCCGCGCAAAACTTCGATCAGAACCGGATTTGCCATGCTACCTCCCGCGAATGCCGGGGCGGTTTACCTGATCCGGTCGAGAATGGAAACGTAGTTGGCGACCGCCGCACCGCCCATGTTGAAGATGCCGCCGAGTTTCGCGCCCGGCACCTGGATGCCGCCGGCTTCGCCGACAAGCTGCATGGCGGTCAAGACATGCATGGAGACGCCGGTGGCGCCGATCGGATGGCCCTTGGCCTTCAGTCCGCCGGAGGGATTGACCGGCAGACGGCCGTCTTTTGCCGTTGTGCCATCCAGCGCCAGTTTGGCGCCCTCACCCGGCTTGGCCAGTCCCATCGCTTCATACTCGATCAATTCGGCGATGGTGAAGCAGTCATGCGTTTCGACGAAGGAGAGATCGTCGAGCGTTACGCCGGCGTTCTTCAGCGCGCGGGTCCAGGCCTGTTCGCAGCCTTCGAAGGTCAGGATGTCGCGCTTCGACATCGGCAGGAAATCCTGCACATGCTCGTTGGCGCGGAAGGCGACCGCGCGGCGCATCTTCAGCGCCGTTGCCGTGTCGGCAAGGACAAGGGCAGCGGCGCCGTCGGAGACCAGCGAGCAGTCGGTGCGCTTCAAGGGTCCAGCGACGAACGGGTTTTTCTCGCTCTCCTGCCGGCAGAAGTCATAGCCGAAATCCTTGCGCATCTGCGCATAGGGATTGTCGACGCCATTCTTGTGGTTCTTGGCAGCGATCATGGCGAGCGCATCCGACTGGTCGCCATAGCGCTGGAAATAGGCCTGCGCGATCTTGCCGAAGACGCCGGCGAAGCCGGCTGGCGTGTCGCCGTCCTCGGGCAGATAGGAAGCTTTCAGCAAATTCTTGCCGATTTCGGGCCCGGGCGTCGTCGTCATCTGCTCGGCGCCAACCACCAGCACGATGCGGGCGGCGTTTGCATCAATGGCGCGGATACCTTGCCTGACCGCCGCCGAACCGGTGGCGCAAGCGTTCTCGACGCGTGTCGCCGGCTTGAAGCGCAGCCGGTCGTCCGCCTGGAGAACCAGGCTTGCCGTGAAATCCTGCGCCGAAAAACCGGCATTGAAATGGCCGAGCACGATCTCGTCGACCTCGTCCGGGCCAATGCCGGCATGGTCGAGCGCGTCCGTCGCGACCTTGACGATCAGGTTTTCGAGCGTCTCGCCCTCAAGCTTGCCGAAGCGCGAATGCGCCCAGCCAACGATGCATGCGGTCATGGCGGTCTCCATCCTTGGCGCCAGCGCCCACGGCTCGTGACGCACTTCGCCTTTATTGTTCAAATATAAACATTCTCGCCCGGGCCGTGAAGGGCCGCAACGCAACAATCGCTTGGTACAGGTCGCGTCGAGGTCGATTTTTTATTGATTGACGCGTCAATAAAAAATAATCTCCCGCAAAAATCGGAAACGGCATGCCAAAAGTCGGAATGGAGCCATTGCGCCGCAGGGCGCTCATCGACGCGACGATCTCGGCGATCGGCGAGCGTGGCTCGCTTGACGTGACCATGTCCGAGATCGCCGGACGCGCCGGTGTCTCTTCAGCGCTCGCCCACCACTATTTCGGCGCCAAGGACGAGCTGCTGTTCGCGACGATGCGGCACATCCTGGCCGAACTGACCATCGATATGCGCCGCGCCTTGCAGTGCGCCGGCACCGCGCGCGAGCGCGTCTCGGCCGTGGTCGCCGTCAACTTCTCCGATGTCCAGTTCCAGGCCGAAACCATTGCCGCATGGCTCGCTTTCTATGTCGAGGCGCAGCAATCGTCTTCGCTGCGCCGGCTGCTTAGAATCTATGCTCGGCGGCTGCATTCCAACCTGATGAGTGGATTGACCGGCATCCTGCCGAGGACCGAGGCCGACCGCGCCGCGGAAGCGACGGCGGCGATGATCGACGGGCTCTACATCAGGCGCGCGCTGAAGGATGGCGTGCCTGACGCCGCGACCGCGATCGCGCTGGTCGAGGATTATCTCGAAACCAAACTTGGCGGACGGCACAAGCAGTGACAGCGAAGCGACCCAATTTCCTGATCGTCATGGTCGACCAGCTCAACGGGACCTTGTTCCCGGATGGGCCGGCGGAATTTCTGCACACACCGCATCTGAAGGCACTGGCGGCGCGTTCGGCGCGCTTTGCCAACAACTACACCGCCTCGCCACTCTGCGCGCCGGGCCGTGCCTCGTTCATGAGCGGCCAGTTGCCGTCGCGCACCGGGGTCTATGACAATGCCGCCGAGTTCGCCTCGTCGATCCCGACCTTCGCCCATCATTTGCGTGCGGCCGGCTACTACACCTGCCTGTCGGGCAAGATGCATTTCGTCGGACCTGATCAGCTGCACGGTTTCGAGGAACGGCTGACCACCGACATCTATCCGGCGGATTTCGGCTGGACGCCGGACTACCGCAAACCCGGTGAGCGCATCGAGTGGTGGTATCATAATCTGGGTTCGGTGACCGGCGCCGGCGTTGCGGAAACAACCAACCAGATGGAGTATGACGACGAGGTCGTGTTCCTCGCGTCTCAGAAGCTCTATCAGCTTTCGCGCGAACAGGACGATGCGAGCCATCGGCCCTGGTGCCTCACCGTCTCGCTGTCGCATCCGCACGATCCCTATGTCGCGCGCAAGCAGTATTGGGATCTCTATGAGCATTGCCAGGTGCTGGATCCGGAAACCGGGTACATCGCCGAAGACGAGCAGGATCCGCATTCTCGGCGGCTGTACCATGCCAGCGACTATCCCTCTTTCGAGATCACGCCTGAAGAGGTGCGTCGTTCGCGGCGCGGCTATTTCGCCAACATCTCCTATGTCGACGACAAGGTCGGCGAGCTCCTCGACGTTCTCACGCGGACGCGCATGCTCGACGACACGATCATCCTGTTCTGCTCGGATCACGGCGACATGCTCGGCGAGCGAGGCCTGTGGTTCAAGATGAGCTTCTTCGAAGGCTCGGCGCGAGTGCCGTTGATGATTGCCGGCAAGGGCATTCGTGCCGGGCTGATCGAGGCGCCGGTCTCCAATCTCGACGTAGCACCAACGCTTTGCGACCTTGCCGGCATCGACATCGGGGCGATCGCGCCGTGGACCGACGGCCAGTCGCTGCTGCCGCTCACCAAGGGCGGGCAGCGCACGGCACCGGTGCTGATCGAGTACGCGGCGGAGGGCTCCTATGCGCCCTTGGTGGCAATCCGCGAAGGCAGGTACAAATTCGTCCATTGCGAACTCGATCCGCCGCAATTGTTCGATCTCGAAGCCGATCCGCTCGAGCGGGACAATCTGGCCGCCGACCCCGCCAATGCGGGTCTTGTGGCGGCATTCCTGGAAAAGGTCCGGGCGCGTTGGGACATGGCCGGCTTCGATGCCGCCGTGCGCGAAAACCAGGCACGCCGCTGGGTCGTCTATCCGGCGCTGCGCAACGGCGCCTATTACCCCTGGGATTTCCAGCCGTTGCAGAAAGCGTCAGAGCGGTACATGCGCAATCACATGAACCTCGACAATCTCGAAGAGAGCAAAAGGTATCCGCGAGGCGAATGATGGCAGACCTTCTCGTTCCCACTCTCGACCATCTCAGGCAGGCCTATGCGGTAACGTCACGGGCGACACAGGTCACGCCGCTGTTGGAATCGGCGGCGCTCGCCAGGGAAACCGGCGCGGCCCGGGTCTTCATCAAGCCGGAATCGCTGCAATGGGCCGGATCTTTCAAGGTTCGCGGCGCTTATTGGCGGCTGAAGCGGCTTTCGCCCGACGAGGCGAAGAAGGGCGTCGTCGCCTATTCCTCGGGCAATTTCGCGCAAGGGCTGGCCGCGGCCGGCCAGGCGCTCGGCATTCCCGTGACCATCGTCATGCCGATCGACGCGCCGGCCGCCAAGCGCGATGCTACCGCGGGTTATGGCGCGCGCGTCGTGCTGACCGACCATGACGATCGCGCGCGTGAAGAGGTCGCGGCGGCCAAGGCGCGCGAAATCGCTGAAACAGAAGGGCTAGCGCTCCTGCATCCATTCGACGATCCCGAGATCGTCGCCGGTCAGGCGGGTGCCGGCCTCGAAGCGCTCGACCAGCTGTCGGGTAAGGATGCCAGCGCCGATCTCTTGTTCTGCTCGGTCGGCGGCGGTGGGCTGATCGGCGGCGTTTCGCTCGCCTTCCACTATCTGTCGCCGGCGACCGAGATCATCGGCGTAGAGCCCGAAGGGTTCGACGGCATGGGCTCTTCACTGGCGCATGGCAGCATCGAGACCATGCCGATCGGTCCGAAATCGATCTGCGACGGACTGATGTCGCGCCGGCCCGGCGACGCGCCGTTCGCCGCGGTCAAGACCGCTGGCGTGCGCGGCATCACGGTCGACGATCAGTCGGTGCGGCGCGCGATGCGGATCGCTTTCGAGCGGATGAAGCTGGTGCTCGAACCGTCAGGTGCGGCGTCGCTGGCGGCATTGCTCGGTGGCAAGGTGGATGTGGCGGGAAAAACCGTCCTGGTGGTGGCTACCGGCGGCAACGTTTCGCTCGCCGATTTTATGGCGCATATGAACCATGCTTGAAGCGGATTTCGTTATCATCGGCTCCGGCTCCGCCGGCTCGGCCATGGCCTATCGCTTGTCGGAAGACGGCAAGCATTCGGTCATCGTCATCGAATTCGGCGGCACTGATATCGGGCCGCTGATCCAGATGCCTTCGGCGCTGTCGATACCGCTCAACATGAGCCTCTACGACTGGGGATTCGCCAGTGAACCGGAACCGCATCTGGGTGGCCGCGTGCTGGCGACGCCGCGCGGCAAGGTGATCGGCGGCTCGTCCTCGATCAACGGCATGGTCTATGTGCGCGGCCACGCCCGCGACTTCGACCATTGGGCCGAACAGGGCGCGGCCGGCTGGGGCTTCGCCGACGTGCTGCCCTACTTCAAACGCATGGAGGATTCAGATGGCGGCGAGGATGGCTGGCGCGGGCACGGCGGCCCGCTGCATGTGCAGCGCGGCTCCCGGCGCAATCCGCTCTATGGCGCCTTCGTCGAAGCGGGCCGCCAGGCAGGGTTTGAACTGACCGACGACTACAATGGCGCCAAGCAGGAAGGCTTCGGCCCGATGGAGCAGACCATTCTGGGCGGCCGCCGCTGGTCGGCGGCATCAGCCTATCTGAAGCCGGCGCTCCGGCGCAAAAACGTCAGACTGGTCAAAGGCTTTGCGCGCCGGGTGATCATCGAGAATCAACGCGCCATCGGCGTCGAGATCGAAGCTCACAAACAGATTCAGGTCGTTAAGGCGCGACGTGAAGTAATCGTCGCGGCGTCGTCGATCAACTCGCCGAAGATCCTGATGCTGTCCGGTATCGGCCCGGCCGGGCATTTGCACGAAAACGGCATTGCCGTCGTGGCCGACCGGCCTGGCGTCGGCGGCAACCTGCAGGACCATCTGGAGCTCTACATCCAGCAGGAATCGACCAAACCGATCACGCTGAATTCAGTGCTGAACCCGTTCTCCAAGGCGATGATCGGGGCGCAGTGGCTGTTCTTCAAATCGGGCCTTGGCGCCACCAATCATTTCGAGGCGGCCGCCTTCGTGCGCTCGCAGGCAGGCGTCGACTATCCCGACATCCAGTACCACTTCATCCCGGCGGCGGTGCGTTACGACGGCAAGGCGGCGGCGAAGTCGCACGGCTTCCAGGCGCATGTCGGACCGATGCGCTCGAAGTCGCGCGGTTCGGTGACGCTGCGCTCGCCGGATCCGAAAGCGAAGCCGGTCATCCGCTTCAACTACATGTCGCATCCGGACGACTGGGCGGAGTTCCGCCACTGCATCCGCCTGACCCGCGAGATCTTCGGCCAGTCGGCCTTCGATGCCTATCGCGGACAGGAACTCTCGCCGGGCAGCCATGTCCAGTCGGACGACGATCTCGACTTATTCATTCGCGACCATGCCGAAAGCGCCTACCACCCCTGCGGCACCTGCCGAATGGGCCGCGTCGATGATCAATCGAGCGTGGTCGATCCGGAATGCCGGGTCATCGGCGTCGACGGATTGCGGGTCGCCGACTCCTCGATCTTCCCGCGCGTGACCAACGGCAACCTCAACGCGCCATCGATCATGACCGGCGAAAAAGCGTCCGATCACATCCTTGGCCGCACGCCGCTCGCGCCGTCCAACCAGGAACCATGGATCAATCCGCGCTGGCAGGCTTCCGACAGATAGGCCATGATCCGCCGATAGAGTGAGCTGCCCGACAGGCGCCCGCCCAATAGCCGTCTTGGGCACAACGATTGGAGACCTCCCATGCGCGCCCAGCCCACGGCTTCGCACTATGTCAACGGACGCTATATCGAGGACGAAGGCGGCGCGCCGCTGCCGGTGATCTATCCGGCCACGGGCGAGACCATCGCCATGCTGCGATCGGCGACGCCGAACGTGCTGGAACTGGCGGTCGAGGCCGCCCGCGCCGCACAGCCGGCCTGGGCGCGGCTTAAGCCGGTCGAGCGCGGCCGCATCCTGCGCCGAGCCGCCGACATTTTGCGCGCCCGCAACGCCGATCTTGCCCGCATCGAGACGCTCGACACCGGGAAGGCGATCCAGGAGACACTGGTGGCGGATGCACCTTCCGCCGCGGACTGCCTTGAATATTTCGCCGGCGCGGTCGCTGTCTTCAACGGCGAAGCGGTCGATCTCGGCGGGCCATTCGCCTATACGCGCCGCGAGGCGCTCGGCGTCTGTGTCGGCATCGGCGCATGGAACTATCCGATCCAGATCGCCGGCTGGAAATCCGCACCCGCACTCGCCATGGGCAATGCCATGGTGTTCAAGCCATCGGAAAACACGCCGCTTTCGGCGCTGGCGCTGGCCGAGATCTACTCGGAAGCCGGCCTGCCCGACGGGCTGTTCAACGTCGTGCAAGGCTATGGCGACGTCGGCGCCGGCCTTGTCGGCCATGATGTCGTGGCCAAGGTCTCGGTGACCGGCTCGGTGCCGACCGGGCGCAAGGTGCTGTCGCTAGCGGGCTCCAGGATGAAGCACGCGACGATGGAACTCGGCGGCAAGTCGCCGCTGATCGTCTTCGACGATGCCGATCTCGAAAATGCGATTGGCGGCGCCATGCTCGGCAACTTCTATTCGACCGGCCAGATCTGTTCCAACGGCACGCGCGTTTTCGTCCAGAGTGGCATTCACGACCGCTTTGTCGAGCGGCTGATCGAACGGACCAAGAAAATCCGCATCGGCGATCCGCTCGACCCGGAAACGCAGATGGGGCCGCTGGTCTCCAAGGCACAGCAAGACAAAGTCGTCGGCTATATCGAGGCCGGCAAGCACGATGGGGCGACGCTGGCCTGTGGCGGCAATGTGCCGTCGCTGCAGGGCTTACAGGGCGGCTTCTTCGTCGAGCCGACCGTGTTCACCGCCGTTACCGACACGATGCGGATCGCCCGCGAGGAGATTTTCGGCCCGGTCATGAGCGTGCTGAAATTCGACAGCGAGGACGAGGTGATCGACCGCGCCAACGACACCGAGTTCGGTCTTGCCGCCGGCGTCTTCACGCGCGACCTGCCGCGCGCCCACCGCGTCATCGCCGAGTTGCAGGCCGGAACCTGCTGGATCAATGCCTACAATCTGACACCGGTGGAAATTCCCTTCGGCGGCGTCAAGCAATCGGGCATCGGGCGGGAGAACTCGCTGGCGGCGCTGGCGCTCTATTCGCAGCTGAAGTCGATCTATGTCGAGACCGGGGACGTCGCCAGTCCGTACTGATCCCGCCTACTTCTCCGCCGTTCCATCCAGATACTGCGTCAGCGCACAGACCAGATGGTAGAAGATGCTCGCCGGCACGTCAGATGCCAGCGAGCGGCCGCGCTCGTCCATGCGATCGATCCAAAGACCCAGCGGCGCCGGGTCGATATGCCAGCGGAACAGCCGGCCGACCCTCGCCTCGATCTCCGGCTTCAGATCGGGGCCGCCCGAGCCATCCAGCGCGATCGCCGCCTTGAGCGCCTCGGCCTGCGGCCAGCTGCGCGATATCAGGTCGAGCGGCAGTCCTTGCCGCGAGACTGCGCCATAAGCAAGGCCGGTGGCCCGGTTGAGGCCATTGGCGATTGCCGAGGCGTAGAGTTTTCGGGCAAAGACGCTCAGTTCGGCCTGACCGCTGCGGCCGGCGAAATCGACCAGCAGCGAGGCCCATTCGAAGTGATGGCCAGGTTCGGTCCAGGCCCCCTTCTCTCCCGGTACCGGTTTCCATTCTGCATCGAAATACTCGCCGAGCGTCCAGCTCTCGGCGTCGAAGAAATGGCTGCGGAAGAGGTCGATGATGCGCGCCGCGCGACGCAGATGCGCACGCTCACCGGTTGCCTGGTGCCAAGCCAGGAAAGCTTCGAGCAGATGCATGTGGGGGTTGGAGCGTCGCTCGCCCGCCCCGTCCGAGGTGTCGAGGAAGCCGGTCATGCGGCTGTCCTCCAGATGCGCATCGAGGAAGGTGAAGGTCTCTTGGCCGAGCCGCAAGGCATCGGCATTGCCCGACATATGCGCATACGCCAGCGCCAGCAGGATGCAGGAATGATCGTAGGCGTCCTCGACGGGATCGGCGACGGAGCCATCGACATTCAGCGTGCGCACCCAACCGCCCCGTTCGGTGCGGCCCTGCCCCGCCATGAAGTCGATGCCATGCGCGATCAGCCGGTCGGCCGGCCCGGTCCAACCGCGCTCCTTGGCAACCGCGAAGGCATAGACCTGCCTGGCCTGGGTGCGCATGCGCTTGCGCTTGACGAGCGGCTTGGCGTCGAAACCCAGCGCCTCGTGGAAGCCACCGTGGCGCTCGTCGACGCCTGATGTCGACCACAACGGCAAGGTCTCCTGGAACAGCCAGTGATGAACGCGCCGCCGCCAGGCGCCACTTTCGATGACGCGGTCATGCGCCGGCGTGAACCTGGTTTCCAGCCGTCCCGATTTTTCGAGTTGTTCGACGATCTTCTTGACGTGCTGGCTGTGGCTCACCGGGGCAACGAAAGTGGCATCCGCCGTCGAGACAATGGCAACGTCCTTCATGCCGATCGCCGACAGCAGGCGGCCGTCGCTGCGGATATAGGAATTCTCGCAATCTATGGCGACGACATCGCCGACAACGACGTTGCCCCGGTCGTCGGCGGGACCGACATCGAGGAGCGATTGCCAGGAGCCGAGGTCGTTCCAGCGGAAGCCGGCCGGCACCATGGCTATGTCTTTTGCCCGCTCCATGATGGCATAGTCGATCGAGTTCGACGGGATCGCCGCGTAAAGTTCCAGCGGCATATAGAGGCCGGACAGGTCCGTCGTGGCCGCCTCGTAGGCCGCTTCGGTGGCGTGCCAGATGTCGGGCTGGAATGTCTTGAAGGCGTCGCGCATGGCACCGGCCCGAAACAGGAAGATGCCGGTGTTCCAGTAGAAATTTCCCGCCTTGAGATAGTCGTTGGCCGTCGCAAGGTCGGGCTTCTCGACAAAGCGCGAAACGTCGAACACCCCGCCCTTCTCGGCCGATACCTCGATATAGCCGTAACCGGTTTCCGGCTGGGTCGGTTTGATGCCGAACACCACCAGACGACCGGCGCGCGCCGCCTGCGATCCCGCCTCGATACTTTGCCAGAATTGCCCTGCCGTCGCTATTTCATGGTCCGAGGGCACCACCAGAATCAGGCTGTCGCCGAATTCCGACAGCGTGCGCAGGGTCGCCAGTGCGACGACGGCGGCCGTGTTGCGTCCCGCCGGCTCGAACAGCGGGCCGCCGCCGGCAAGATCGAGACCGGCCAAGTCGGCATGGACACGATCGGCGTGACGCTCCGATGCGATCAGGAAGATCGGCGTCTCGCCAGCCGGTCTCGCCGTCAGGCGGCGCAAGGTCTTGGCGAGCATGGAACCGTCGCCCGACAGGTCGTGGAACTGCTTGGGATTGTCCTCGCGTGACAGCGGCCACAGCCGAGAGCCGACGCCGCCGCTCATGACAAAACTGACGATGCGCTGGCCCATGGATGCCCTGTCAAAAAGTCTGGTTGTAAGCGCCGACTTCCGGACTGCGGCGCAGCACGGCGTCGACGGCATCGAACATCTGCCGGCGACGCTCGGACGAGACCGGACTTTCGACGACCACGACCAGTTCCGGCTTGTTCGACGAAGCGCGCACCAGACCCCAGGTACCGTCCTCGGCAACGACGCGCACGCCATTGACGGTGACAAGGTCGACGATCTTCTGGCCGGCGAAACTGGAGCCGTCCCGCTTCATCGCCTGAAAATCGGAGACCACCCGCTCGACCACGCCGTACTTCACATCGTCCGCGCAGTGCGGGGACATTGTGGGCGTGCCGAAGGTCAGTGGCAGTGCCCCGTAGAGATCGGCCATCGAACTGGCGGGGTTACGGTCCAGCATCTGACAGATGGCGATTGCCGTGACCAGTCCGTCGTCATAGCCGCGCCCGATCGGGGGGTTGAAGAAGAAGTGGCCTGATTTTTCGAAGCCGGCGACCGCGCCGAGTTCGGCAACCCGGCGCTTGATGTAGGAATGGCCGGTCTTCCAATAGTCGGTAACGGCGCCATTGGCGCGCAGCACCGCGTCGGTGTTGAACAGTCCGGTCGACTTGACGTCGACGACGAAGGTCGAACCCGGATGGAGCCGCGAAATATCCCGCGCAAGCATGACGCCGACCTTGTCGGCAAAGATCTCGTTGCCTTCATTGTCGACGACACCGCAGCGGTCGCCGTCGCCATCGAATCCCAACCCGACATCGGCGCCGGTCTCCAGCACCTTGTCCCTGATTGCATGCAGCATCTGCATGTCTTCCGGATTGGGGTTGTAGTTTGGAAACGTATGATCAAGCTCGACATCGAGCGGGATCACTTCGCAGCCAATGCGCTGCAGGGCTTCCGGGGCAAAGGCGCCAGCAGTGCCGTTGCCGCAGGCGGCGACCACTTTCAGCTTTCGTGTGATGCGCTTGTCCCTTGTCACATCGTCGAGATAGGTGGCGCGAAAATTGTCGACGAAATCATAGGAGCCGCCGCCGGTAAGGTCGAAATCGGCGGCCAGCACGATCGTCTTCAGCGCGCTCATCTCCTCGGGGCCGAAGGTCAGCGCCCGCGCCGCTCCCATCTTGACGCCGGTCCAGCCATTCTCGTTGTGCGATGCGGTGACCATGGCCACCGACTGCGTCTCCAGCGCGAATTGCGCGAAATAGGCCATCGGTGACAGCGCCAGACCGATATCCTTCACCCGTGCGCCGGCCGCCATCAGCCCGGAAACCAACGCCAGCTTGATGCCGAGCGAATAGGATCTGAAATCATGCCCGGTGACGATGTCAGGCCCAGCGCCGAGCCGCCGGATCAGCGTGCCGAGCCCCATGCCAAGCGCCTGGACGCCGATCAGATTGAGTTCAGGCGGCACTGCCGAACCGGGATGGCCGAACCACCAGCGCGCATCATATTCACGAAAACCGGATGCCTTGATCAGCGCCGCGGTTTCGAATTCGAAGCTGTTTGGCCACGCTTCGCCGACGATTTTTAGGGGCAAGACGGCAGGGCTCCTAGCGGCAGAAATACGATCCATCAAGGCAGCGGCTTAGCACACAAGGCTTTAAGCCACGTTTATCCCGGATGGAAATTCGGGCCTTCCGGCAACGCCCGCAGAAAGCGGACGAAATGCGACAGAAGGGCTGCCATTGCCGCTTGCAGGAACGATGTGTGGCGGCTATAAGCCCGCGATCTGGTCACGGAGTGTAGCGCAGCCTGGTAGCGCACCTCGTTCGGGACGAGGGGGTCGCAGGTTCAAATCCTGCCACTCCGACCAGAAAAAACAATTTGTTAGCGCATCCCGACTTTGGCGCTCCACCCGAGATTCACCAGAGATAGAGCCTTGTCCAAGATGATGCCTGTTCCTCGGGAACGGACACGAGATTCGTTCCTCTTTGGGGGCATGGGCCACGAAGTCCCTGCCCCCATATGCAGGCGTTTAACGGAGGCCGAAAAAGCTCAATACCGCTATGACGACGACCACCGCTCCCACAAGCCAAATGATGTTGTTCATAATCTCACTCCTGTTGCCTGGTGAAGCCCGCGCCTCTGGCGGAGGACGCGGGCCGATCAGCCTTTGCCTGCTGATCTTCAGCGAACACCAAACCGTGATGTGCGCTGCGGGAAGAACTGTTAGGCCGGCCTAATGTTCCGTCGCCTGACGGGGATCTGGCGACAGGTGGGCGAACTGTCTTAACAATTGCGGCAGAGCGTTCCTCCCTGGCAGTGACAGAACGCGGGTGACGTTTGCCGCCGCCTGCGCAGATGGCCGGAAGCAAGCCTCCTCTTTGCCAATCGTGGCGACGCGATAGCCAGCCCTTCGCTTGCGTGCGGCTGTCCCCGGGAACCGGAACCAAAGGGATCAGCAGCAGTTGTAACCAACGAAGGGCTAATCAAAGCAGTTGGAGAACTTGCAATGAAAACAATGATCATGTGCGCTTTGGCGCTTTCAATGGGATTGCCCGCTTTGGCTTCGGCAGCCGAGGCCGACGTCGTCATCAGGACCCACCATCGGCACCACCACAACGTCAGGATCATCAATGAGGAAGGCCAGCGCCTGCATCACCGACACCACGGGACGGTGGCGTTCTATGACCATGGCCGCCGGCATCACGATCGGAATGCAGTCGTCGTCACCGGCTCCGTTTCCACCCACCACCGTCACCATCATCCGGTGGTAATGGAAAACGGCGGTTACTGATGCCCAACTGGTGGCCCGGCTCTCGCGAGCCCGGCCACCAGGTGACTTTGCCCAGCACGCTCGCGCGCGTTTCATGCGAATAGCTTCGAGTTCTCGCCCGCGGCTGAAATGCAGCCATGCGAAGCGATCGTTTCAACTTCGAATCTCCCATACCGCTCGGAAGCAAGTCGCGGGAATTCTGCTCGGTGACCAGGTCATTTGAGCTGGCCTGGCCAAGACTTCAGGGTTCGCCAGATCCATGCTCGCTCACGAAGCCTATCGGCCTGGGAAAGAACTGGGCTGCGCTAATGTGCCAAGAGATTAGCTGAGGACTATTCCAGCCACCATGAAGGTGATGGCAACCGCGAAAATCGGTGCGAGCAACCAGCGCGCCTGACCAACACTCTTCTCCATCAAATTCCTCCGGTATTGCAGCAGACAACGGTGACGAAGAGCGACTGTTCCGGCCGGCCCGCTTGGCAAGACCAATGCGCTCCAGGCCCAGACTTAGGTCCGACCTCCGCCCGACCGAAGCCCTGCCCTGGGAACGTTTCCGCTCGGCCCAAGTTCGAGATCGGGCGCGGGAAAACCAAGCGAAGCGGGAACGGATGAGCACCACCATGTCGAACCATGAGACTGTAACATCCCATGTGTTGGGGATGCGCATAGATAGCCTCAAAACCAGAATGCAACACGCTCAGATCACCGAGGGGGAAATGAAGACCTTCCAAAAGGTAGCGGCCGTGATTGAAGGCGGGCGAGGCCGCATCGACGGCGACGATCTGATCGCCGCATCCTTCGTTACCGACACGCTGACGGACGCGATGTCCGAGTAACCATGCCAACAATCAGTAAGCTTTTCGAATCCCATGCCGAAGCGGCGCGGATTGCCGGCGACCTGTTGGCGGCCGGGGTTCCGCGCGTACAGGTCGCCATTATCGGGCCCTATCGTGACGAAATCGATGTCCTGAGGTCTCCGGGTGTCATGCTGGGCGCTGCCGCCGGGCTGTTGGCGTGCCTCGGCGCCGTTGCTGTTTACCGCATCAACCTTTTCCCGACCGGCCTGTCGGCAATAGCCCTGGCCAGCGTGTTCTGCGGCGGCCTTGGCGGATTGCTCGGCGCCATGGTCGCGGCCGCCAAAAGACCCGAGCGGCGAAGTATTGGCGAGGGGATTGTGCTGGTGACGGCGCATGTCGACGACAATGCGACCGACATTGCCCAGATGATGCTCGGCGGTTGTGGCTCTATGGCCGAATTGGCCGCCCAAGCAGCGTAAAAATTCCGACAGCGATAATTGGCCGATAGCCAGTGCAGAACGCGAGCACTGGCCGGCCGGTGAAACTTTGACGAATTGGCTATCAGCGCTAGGTTGATCAATGAAGATCAGGGAGGCGGCAAAAACGGCCGGGCCGGACGCGCGCATGAGTTTGATTTCAAGGACAAGGTCGGCACCCGCTCTTCTGGCTGCGGCCTTCATGGCTGCCGGATGCTCATCGATCGGCAGGACGGCCGATCCGGCCAAATACGAGAGCATGAGCTGTAGCGACCTCAACAGTGCGCTGGGAAGCAGCGCGCGCGACATCTCGCAGACGGCGATCACCCGCGGCAAGGTCGCCAACACCAGCGTGCCGCGCTGGCTGCTGGGCGGATCGCGCGTCAAGACCGCGGTCGCCAACCGTGAAACGGCCAGGATCGACCGGCTGAAGCGACAGCAGGATGCCATTGTCGCTGTGCGCGCACGCAAGTGCGCGAGCTGAGCGACAGACGACGCCACGACAATTGCCCCTGCCGGCGCCTTACGCGCTCAGTCGAAACCGTGTGACGTCGATCGCGGCGTTCATCAGCGTCTGCGTATAAGGCGCCCGTGGATTGCTGAAGATCTCTTCCGTCGGCCCCTCTTCGACGATCTTGCCTTGCTTCATGACGATGATGTAGTCGGCCATGGCGCGCACGACCGACAGATCGTGGCTGATGAAGAGGTAGGACAGTTCGTGGTCGGCCTGCAGCTTGCGCAGCAGTTCGACTATCTGTTTCTGCACCGAGCGGTCAAGCGCCGATGTCGGCTCGTCCAGCACGACCATCTTCGGCTTCAGAATCATGGCGCGGGCAATGGCGATGCGCTGCCGTTGTCCGCCGGAAAATTCGTGCGGGTAGCGGTTGCGGGCATTGGGGTCGAGGCCGACCTCCCGCAGGGCCTCGACCGCGCGCTGGTCGCGCTGCTTTCCTGAAAGGTTGGGCTCATGCACCAGCAGCCCCTCGGTGACGACCTGACCGACGGTCATGCGCGGCGACAGCGAGCCGAACGGGTCCTGGAAGACGAGTTGCATCTGGCGCCGCAGTGGCCGCATCTGCTGCCGGTCGGCAGTGGAGATATCGCGATCGCCGAACCGAATGAGCCCATCGCTCGGCAGCAACCGCAGCAAGGCGCGGCCGAGCGTCGACTTGCCCGAGCCGGATTCGCCGACAATGCCGATGGTCTGGTTGCGCTGCAGCCGGATCGAGATGTGATCGACGGCCCGCAGCATCAGCGGTTCGCCGGCCAGAAACCCACCGCCGATCCTGAATGTGACTTCGACATTCCTACCTTCGAGCACCACCGGCGCATCGGCTGGCGGCGGCGCCTTGGTTCCCGTCGGCTCGGCCGCCAGCAGCATTTTGGTGTAGGCGTGCCGCGGATTGGCAAAAATGGCTTCCGCCTCGCCTTCCTCGACTACCTCGCCCTGGCGCATGACATAGACACGGTCGGCAAAGCGCCGGACGATACCGAGGTCATGGGTAATGAAGACGATCGCCATGCCGAGCTTGCGCTGCAGTTCGGCCAAAAGCATCAGGATCTGCGCCTGGATGGTGACGTCAAGCGCCGTCGTCGGCTCGTCGGCGATCAGGATGTCGGGGTCATTGGCGAGCGCCATGGCGATCATCACGCGCTGGCGCTGGCCGCCGGACATTTCGTGCGGATAGGATTTCATCCGCCGTTCCGGATCGGGAATATGCACGAGCCGCAGCAGCTTGAGCGCCTCTTCATGCGCTGCGGCGGCACTCAGGCCCCGATGGCGGCGGATCGGCTCGATCAGCTGGTTGCCGATCGAATAGAGCGGATCGAGCGAAGTCATCGGTTCCTGGAAGATCATGCTGATCTTGCGGCCGCGGACCTTGTTCAGCTCGGACTTGCTCAGGGTCAGCAGGTTGCGGCCGCGATAGTCGACATGGCCTGACGCTTCGCCATTGGAGGCCAGCAGGCTCATCGCCGCCATCATCGTCTGGCTCTTGCCGGAACCGGACTCGCCGACCACGGCAACCGTTTCGCCCGCGTTGACGTGGATGTTGATGCCCTTGACCGCTTCGACCGCACCGTCGAGGGTGCGGAAGCGGACGCGAAGGTCCTTGACGCTGAGGATCGTTTCGGAAGCAGCCATTTCAGCGGTCCCCATCTTTATCGATACCCATCTTTATCGATCCCGCGGGTCGAGCGCGTCGCGCAGGCCGTCGCCGACGAAATTCAAGGCGAACAGCGTCGAGACCAGAAAGAAGGCGGGAAACAGGAGCAGCCAGTTGGCGGTGCCGATGTTCTTGGCGCCGACCGAGATCAGCACGCCCCAGCTGGTCATCGGCTCCTGGATACCAAGCCCGAGGAACGACAGGAAGCTCTCCAGGATGATGACCTGCGGCACCAGCAGTGTCATGTAGATCACCACTGGGCCAAGCAGGTTCGGGATGACATGGCGGATCAGGATGCCACGCTGGCCAATGCCCATGGCTTCCGCCGCCTGGACATATTCCTGCCGGCGAATCGACAGCGCCTGGCCGCGCACGATGCGCGCCATGTCGAGCCACAGCACGGCACCGACCGCCAGGAACATCAGCACGAAGTTGCGGCCGAAGAACACCACCAGCATGATGACGAAGAAGATGAACGGCAAGGAATAGAGCACGTCGACGATGCGCATCATCACTTCATCGACCTTCCCTCCGGAAAAGCCGGCGGCGGCGCCGTAGATCACGCCGATCACCACCGCCACGACACCGGCCAGCAGACCGATGGCCAGCGATATGCGCCCGGCCATCAGCGTGCGGGAGAGAAGATCGCGGCCGGTATTGTCGGTGCCGAACAGGAAATACTGCTGCTTGACCGATGCGCTCATCGTCACTTCGAGGCCGTCGGGCGACTTGTTTTCGATCTTGGTGTCGTCGAAGGCATCGGACCGGTCGAGGTAGCGGATGTTGCGGTCGTCGATCGGCTTGGTCGACTTGACCGTGACGAAGACCTGGCTCCCCTCCTGACGCCACTCCTTGATGTCGACCCGCATGCGCTTGATCGCTTCAGTGAGCGCGGTCTCGATCATATCGGGTTTCGGATAGGCCGAGAGGCTTGGCGGCATGCGCACGTAGTCGGCGTAGATGGTCGTGTATTGATGGGGCACGAACCACGGGCCAAAGACGCTGATGATCCCAATCAGAACGAGGTAGTAGAGGCTGAACATGGCGGCGCGATTGGCCTTGAGGCGCGCCCAGGCATCGCCCCAAAGCGAGCGACCAACGATTGCGGGGGCCGTGGCTGCGATGTCAGTCATAGCGCACCCTCGGGTCGACGACCGCGTACATGACGTCGACGATCAGGTTGAAGACGATGGTAAAAATGGCAATCACCACCACCGTTCCCATCACCAGCGTATAATCGCGGTTGAGCGCGGCATCGACGAAATAGCGGCCGACGCCGGGAATGGAGAAGATCGTCTCGACGATGACCGAGCCGGTCAGCAGTGCCGCCGCCGCCGGGCCGGTGAAGGAGACGATCGGCAGGATGGCGCCGCGCAACGCGTGCTTGACCACCACCGACCAGTCGGAAAGGCCGAGCGCGCGCGCCGTTCGGATATGATGGGATCGCAGCGATTCGATCATCGAGCCGCGCATCAGCCGGGCAACGATGGCGATTTGCGGCAAGGCAAGTGTCAGCACCGGGCCAACCTTGTTGATGAAGGCGCCGTCACCCCAGCCACCGATCGGCAGCAGCCTCCAGGTCAGTCCGAAGACAAGCTGGATCACCGGCGCGATGACGAAGGTCGGGATGGTGCTGCCGGCTGTCGCCAAGGCGATCACCGTATAGTCACCAAGCTTGTTCTGGTTGAGCGCGGCGATGGTGCCGAGCACGCTGCCGAGCAGCAGCGCCAGGATCAGCGCCGAGGCTCCGAGCTGCACGGAAATGGGCAGGCCCTTGGCAAACAGTTCGGTGACGGTGAAATCCGGCATGTTGTAGCTCGGGCCGAAATTGCCGCGCAGCAGATTGCCGAGATAATGGACATATTGCAGCCAGAGCGGATCGTTGAGGCCGAACTGGGCTTCCAAGTTGGCCTTGATCTCTGGGCTCAGCCCCCGCTCCTGGTTGAATGGACCGCCTGGCGCGACGCGCATCAGGAAGAACGCCATCGTCACGATGACGAACAGCGTCGGGATGGCGGTCAAAAGCCGCCGGAATACGTATCGCAGCATCGGTGCCCCACTTGATCCAGAGCACGCCCTTCCACTCGGACGATTGCGCTCCAGCCTTCAAATCTTCACACCGGATTCTTCCGAAAATCGATTTCCGCTTCCCGGGCCGATGCGATGGCAAACCAGCACCGCCGCGCTCTTTTGAGCGCGGCGGCTTGGCCAGGGATCAATCCTTGCTGACGAAGCGCGACGGATGCACGTCCATCACATTGTCGACGAAGCCATGCAGCTTCGAGGAAACGATGTCGTGGTAGCTGTAGTAGAGAA
Organism: Mesorhizobium sp. B2-3-14; assembly: GCF_006442175.1. NCBI lineage: Bacteria > Pseudomonadati > Pseudomonadota > Alphaproteobacteria > Hyphomicrobiales > Phyllobacteriaceae > Mesorhizobium > Mesorhizobium sp. B2-3-14. Next base: position 165,102 of record NZ_VFVP01000009.1, read on the forward strand.
GCGGGATCTGGCCGACGTCGTCGATGAGGATGCGCTCGGCCGCGGAGAGGTCCTTCATGCGCTCTTCGGGCTTGCCGCCCGCGGCCGCGGCCTTGTCCATTGCCGCTTCGTATTGCGGGCTGTTGTAGTTGGAATAGTTGTTGCCGCTGGCCTTGCGCGTGATACCGAGGAAGGTCTCTGGATCCTTATAGTCGGCAATCCAGGCGGCACGCGCCACGTCATAGTCGCCCTTCTGCTCGAGGAAGGAGTAGTGGGTCTTGGTGTCGGTGTTGAGCAGCGTGACGTCGACGCCAAGCGGCTTCAATTGTTCCTGGATCGCCACTGCCGTGTTCTTGTGGTTTTCCGAGGTGTTGTAGCGGATTTCCATCTTCAGCGGATGTTCGGGGGTGTAGCCAAGCTTCTCGAGGATCTTCTTGGCCGCGTCCTCGCGGTCGATCTGCGGCATGTCGGCGTATTTGGCCATTGCGGGCGTATAGCCCTCGATGCCGGGGGGCACCATCGAATAGCCGGGCAGCATCGAATTCTGCCAGACCTTCTCGGCGATGAAATCACGGTCGATCGCCATCGAGATGGCGTTACGCAGTTCGGGGTTGTTCCACGGCGCCTTGTCGGTCTTGATGGCATAATAGTAGGTGCCGAGATACGGCCCGACATGGATCTGGTCGCCGAACTTGGTCTTGAGGTCGGCGAGCTGTTCGGTCGGCAGATCGTCATAGCTGTCGAGTTCGCCGGCCTCGAAGCGCTTCATCGCCGACGAACGATCCTCGGTCGGAATGTAGTTGACCACGTCGAACTTGACGGTCGCGGCGTCCCAGAATTTGGGATTCTTGACCAGTTTCATGTGGTCGTTGGGAACCCATTCGGCCAGCGTATAGGCGCCGTTCGAAACCAGATTGCCGGGCTTGATCCAGTCGGCGCCAAGCTTTTCAATCGAGGCCTTGCTGACCGGATAGGTCGCCTGATGGGTCAGCATCTCCAGGAAGTACGGCGTCGGCGCCTTCAGCGTCACCTCCAGGGTGCCGGCGTCGATCGCCTTGACACCCATGTCCTCGGGCTTGCCTTTCTTGGTGTTGACGTCCTCCGCGCCCTTCACCGGATACAGCATCGAGGCGTATTCGGCGCCGGTCGCCGGATCTTCCAGCCGGTGGAAGGCATAGACGAAGTCGTCCGCCGTCACCGGGCTGCCGTCAGACCACATGCCGTCCTTGCGCAGCTTGAAGGTGTAGACGGTGCCGTCATCCGATACCGTCCAACTTTCGGCCGCGCCCGGAATGAGGTTCGCCTTCTGGTCCTGCATGACCAATCCCTGGAACAGGTCACGCAGCACATTGGCTTCATAGACCGTCGAGGTCTTGTGCGGATCGACCGACTCCGATTCAGCGGCGGTGCCCCTGTTATAGACACTCTCCGCGAAAGCCGGCGTGTAGAATGCGCCGGCGGTTACGGCCATGGTGGTGGCGAATACCGTCGCCTTCAGCATGTTTTTCAGCATGAAGTTCTCCCTGTCGGCGCTGCCATCGGCGCGCCTTACGTGTTGACGCCCCGAAGCCGATGACTGGCTCCTTTGAGCGCGCCCCCGGTTCCCTCCGGCGGCTGGTGGCAGGAGACTAGACAGGAGGTAAGCTCTTTTCAACCGAGTACTGATTGACCCTAAGTCAATCCCCATTGTCGAGAAAGCAACGGCTAAATTAGAGATTCGTTTTCAATCGACCGCACCCTTTGGTTGCACCCAGAGTTTTCGCTTTCTGCATGCGAATTTGGGCATGCTGGTGCGATGGTTCACCACCCCATTTTCGAGGCCCGAAGTCGCCGTTTCCGATCAGACAACTCGGGAACTTCAGCCGTCGAGTTCGCTTTGCTGTCACCGCTTTTCATTCTGCTTCTACTCGGAATGGTTGCATACGGCATCTATTTTGGCGCCGCCAATTCGATCCAGCAAATTGCAGCCGACGCTGCCCGAACAGCCATCGCTGGGGTGAACCAGACCGAGCGGCAGACGCTCGTGGCCAGCTATCTCACCAACAATGCCGGCGGCTACCCCTTCGTGGACGCCAGCAAACTGACCTACCAGGCCAACGACAGCATCGCCGACGGAAGCCAGTTCGTGGTGTCCATCTCCTACGATGCCCGCAACCTGCCGATCTGGAACCTGTTCCCCGGCATAGCCATGCCAGGGACGACCATCAAGCGTCAGTCAACGATCAGGGTCGGGGGTATCTGAATGCTGCGGCGGGCGGGCAAGGGTATGGGTCGGCTTGCACGGTCGATGATAGGAGACAGGAAGGCGAACTTCGCCGTCATGACCGCATTGAGCGCGCCGGTTGCATTGGCGCTGGCAGCGGTGGCCATTGACGAAGCCTCCATCTATACCGAGCGCCGGGAAGCCCAGGCGATGGTCGACCTGGCGGCGATTACCGCCGCCTCGAACATCAACAACGTCAACACCGCGGTCGTCACCACACTGACCGACAACGGCATGCCGGGCGTCGTCGTTCAAGCTTCGGGCCAGACCATTGCCCCGGCTACCGGCAAAACGGTGGTGACGGTCACGCAGGGCCGATACGCCTCATCGACCGCCAATGTCAGCCAGCGCTTCCAGGCGGGTGTGACGCCTTACAATGCCGTCCGCGTCACTTTGGCAAAGATTCCGAACCGCTATTTCGCAAGTTCGCTGATCCCCACTCCCGTCATCGGCACCCAGGCCACGGCCAGCATGACGCCGCTGGCGACGTTCTCGGTCGGATCGCGGTTGCTCAGCGTCAACGGCGGCATCCTCAATGCACTTTTGAGCGGACTTCTCGGCGGCAACATCTCGCTCAGCGTCATGGACTACAACGGGCTGATCTCGGCCGATGTGAGCGTGCTTTCCTTCATCAGTGCGCTCGCCACGCAACTGAACATCACGGCCGGCACCTATTCCGACGTTCTGGCATCGAAGGCGACGGTCGGCCAGATCGCTACCGCCATGGCCAATGTTCCCGGCCTCGGCAATACGGCCAAGGTCGCCCTGCAGACCATCGCCTCCAAATCGACCAGCACCGTCAAGATCCCGCTCAGCAGCCTTGTCGACCTTGGTTCGGTCGGCAGCCTGGGCCTCGGGCAACAGCCGTCCGGGCTTGGGGTAGACGCAAGCGCCATGGGCATGCTGACGGCGGCCGCCGTGCTCGCCAACGGTACCAACCAGGCCGCGATCGATCTCGGCGCCACCATTCCGGGGCTGCTCTCCACCAAACTCAGCATCGCCATCGGCGAGCCGATGCAGTCCTCGCCCTGGCTGGCGATCGATGGTATCGGCACTGTCGTGCGGACCGCACAGACGCGCATCAAACTGACAGCCTCCGTCGGTATCGGCACGCCGGGCCTCGCCGGCGGCGTCAGCCTGCTCGCGGTCAACCTGCCGCTCAATGTGGAAGTCGCCTACGCCGAAGCCAAACTGACCGACATAACCTGTCCGACAGGGCCTTCCAGTATCAGCGTTTCCATCGCCGCGCATCCGGGCGTTGCGCAGCTGAACCTGGCCAACAGCAACAATCCCTCCGGCTTCGCCGACTTCAGCCAGCCGCAGACCTTCACGGATGCAGACATCGCCGATGTGAGCCTCAGGCTCCTGCTGATCAACATCCCGTTGATCCAGGTGATGGGTTCGGCCGCGACGGCAATCACCAACAACAGTCCGCAGACCCTGACCTTCAACGCGACCGACATCGCCAACAAGACGGTGAAGACCGTTTCGACGCGAAACATCTCGCAGTCGCTCACTACGTCACTGGTCAACAATCTGTCGCTTTCGGCCAATCTGCTTGGCCTTGGGATCGATGTGACCGCCCTGCTCGGAACTGTCAAACCAGCAGTGGTGGCACTGCTCAACACTGTAACGGCGCCCGTCGACGACCTTCTCTACAATGTCCTGTCGGCCTTGGGCGTGGGCGTCGGCCAGGCCGACGTGCGCGTCACCGGCGCGACCTGCGGCCGGGCGGTGCTCGTTCAGTAGGACCGCCTAGCCACAACCGAAGTGCCAATCAGTCGAGCCGACCGAGAAAGCAGCCGAGAGTTGGCAGCGAGAGGGTGTTTTCCTCGACAGAAGCGGTCCCGCCGAAGATAGCCGCGACGGGTCCGATATCACCCACCAACGGCAAGGTCGCCGGCTCCTCAGCGAAATTGAAGACACAGATCAACCTCTCCCCGCCACCTTCGCGGATGAAGGCGAGCACGTCGCCCTCGGTATCGAGAAAGCGGATCGAGCCGCCGACCAGCGCCGGATGCTGTTTGCGCAAGGCAAGCGCCGAGCGGTAGGCCAACAGCACCGATTGCTCGTCGCCGATCTGCGCATCGACAGCGCGGGCGCGATGGCTTGCCGGCACAGGCAGCCAGGGTTTTGCAGTGGAAAAACCCGCATTGTCGGCGTCGGCCTCCCAGACCATCGGCGTGCGGCAACCATCCCTGCCCTTCACGCCGGGCCAGAAGCGGATGCCGACCGGATCGCGCAGATCCTCGTAGGCAAGCTCCGCCTCCTCAAGGCCGAGTTCCTCGCCCTGATAGAGGCAGATCGAGCCGCGCAAGCAGGCGAGCAGAATGATCGAGAATTTGGCCACAAGATCGGGATCGCCACCAGGCCGCATCCAGCGGCTGACATGGCGCACCACGTCATGGTTGGAAAACGCCCAGCAAACCCAGCCGTCGGCCACCGCGCTTTCGAAGGCCTCGACGCAGCCACGCACATGCGCCGCCGAAAACTGCGAACCCAGCAGGTCGAAAGTGTAGCTCATCTGAAGCTTGTCGCCGCCGGAGGTGTAGGCGGCGAGCGTCTGCAGCGAGCGACCCTCGTCGCCGATTTCGCCGACGGCGGCGCGGTCGCCATATTCGTCGAGCAACGCGCGGAAGCGCCGCAGGAATGCCAGGTTTTCGGGTTGGGTCTTGTCGAACAGATGCTCCTGATAGAGGTAGGTGTTGGTCTCTGTGTTGGTGCCGGCGACGCTCGAGGCCAAGGGCGGATTGCCGCGCAGCCAGCGGTCGTGGACATAGTAATTGACCGTGTCGAGCCGGAAGCCGTCGACACCGCGATCGAGCCAGAACCGCACCGTGTCAAGCAACGCATCCTGGACTTCCGGGTTGTGGAAATTGAGGTCTGGCTGCGAGGCGAGGAAATTGTGCATGTAATATTGGCGGCGGGTCGCGTCCCATTCCCAGGACGGCCCCCCGAAGACCGACAGCCAGTTGTTGGGCGCGCCGCCGTCGGGCTTCGCATCGGCCCAGACGTACCAGTCGGCCTTGGCATTGTCGCGGCTGGCCCGGCTTTCGATGAACCATTCATGCCTGTCGGATGAATGCGACAGCACCTGGTCGATGATGATCTTCAGGCCGAGCCGGTGGGCTTCGGCGACCAGCTCATCAAAATCGGCCAATGTGCCGAACATCGGGTCGACGTCGCGATAATCCGATACATCATAGCCCATGTCGGCCATCGGCGACTTGAAGAAGGGCGACAGCCAGACAGCGTCGACGCCGAGCGAGGCGATATAAGCGAGCCTCGACGTAATGCCGCCGAGATCGCCGCTGCCATCACCGGTCGTGTCCTGAAAAGAGCGCGGATAGACCTGGTAGATGACGCAGCCGCGCCACCATTCGGCTCCCTGCCCCAAACTCTCACCGGTCATCACGAACCCTTCCTGGCGCCACCGTTTCCGGTTCGGCTCTCGATCATGAAATTGAGGCTGCGCCCCGGCAGCGGGCGCGCAAGGTCAGTCACGTGCGTTTCGATCGCCGGATGCCATCGAAAACCTTCCCGCGCCGGCAAGGTGAAGACGCATTGGCGGCGGTCGCCATTGATCAGAACGGCAAGCCTGCCTTCCTCGCTACCAAGCAGCATGGCGAGGCGATGCCGGCTGGTGTCGTTCCAGTCGGTCGCGTCGAGCGGCTCACCGGTCTCGGTCAGCCAAGCGACGTCGGGAACGCCTGAAGCCTCAATTGGTTCTCCGGTCAGGAAACGCGTGTCCGACAATGCGGGCACCGCCTGGCGAAGGGCTCCGAGCGTCCATGCGTAATGCTCCAACGCTTGATCGCGGCCTGCCCAGTCAAGCCAGGTGGTGGGGTTGTCTTGTGCGTAGGCGTTGTTGTTGCCCTTCTGGGTGCGACCGAATTCATCGCCCGCGGTCAGCATGATGGTGCCGTGCGAGGCGAACAGCGTGGCGAGCAGAGCGCGCTGGTCGTCGAAACGTGCCTTGACGATCGCCGTGTCGTCCGTCTCGCCTTCGACGCCATTGTTCCAGGACAGGTTCTCGTTATGGCCGTCGCGGTCCTGCTCGCCATTGGCCGCGTTGTGCTTGCGCTCATAGGCGACGATGTCAGCCAGCGTCATGCCGTCATGGGCGGCGATAAAATTCACGCCGCGGCTTGCCGGCTCCCCTGCCCTGTTAAACACGTCGGACGAACCAGCAAGGCGCGTTGCGAGAGCACCGACCATGCCGGCATCGCCGCGCCAGAAGCGTCTGACATCGTCGCGATAGCGGTCGTTCCATTCAAGGAAAGGCGGCCGGAAATTGCCGAGTTGATAGCCGTTTGCCCCGATGTCCCAAGGCTCGGCGATCAGCACGCGGTCGTAAAGCACCGCATCATGGGTGATGGCCTGGAGCAGCGGCGCTTCCGGATCGAAGGCACCATCGACCCGGCCCAGCACCGGAGCCAAATCGAAACGGAAGCCGTCGACACCGGTCTGGCGAACGAAGTGACGAAGTGTGTCGAGCACCATTTCCCGCATCACCGGATGGTCGCAAGCGATCGTGTTGCCGGTGCCGGTGTCATTGACCAGCCCGCCATCCGGCCAGTGCCGATAGTAGGCCTTATTGTCGAGGCCGCGCAGCGAGAGCGTCGGCCCCAGCCTGTCGCTTTCGCCGGTGTGGTTGAAGACCAGGTCGAGAATGGTGCCGATGCCGGCCCGGCGCAACGCGGCGACCGTGTCCTGCAATTCCGTCAGGCCGCCGGGCGAGAGGCGCGGGTCGAGCGCCATGAAGGTGACGGGATTGTAGCCCCAGGCGTTGCTCAGGCCGAGCGGCGGCAGATGCCGCTCGTCGATGGAGGCCGTGATCGGCATCAGTTCCACGGCGGAGACGCCGAGCCTTTGCAGATGCTCGATGATGGCCGGATGGGCAAGAGCGGCGATCGTGCCGCGCTTTTCTTGCGGTACATCCGGATGCAGCTTGGTGAAAGCGCGGACGTTCAGTTCGTAGATCAGGCCGCCCGGGCGAAACAGGGGCGGCAGGATCGGTGGAGCCGTGGGCGAGGCCTTGGTCACGGCCTTGGGCATCAGCGACGCGGTGTCGGCGCCCTCATTGCGCCGCGCGGCGAGCCGCCAGTGATAGGCGTAGGCCCGGTCGATTTCGACGGCGTAGGGATCGGTGAGCAACTTGTCGGGATCGAACCACAGCCCCCGCTCGGGCGCATAGTCGCCATCGGCGCGCAGGCCATAGCGCGCGCCCGCGGCCAAGCCGGAGACAAAGAGTGAATGGACGCCGTTGCCTTCCGACGTCAGCTCGAGACGATCAAGTTCGCGGTTTCCCTGCTCGTCAAAGATCGAAACCCAGAGCCGTCTTGCCGACGAGGACCATGCGGCGAAGCGGATGCCTTCGCTGGTGATGGTGGGGCCGAGCTGGGTCAAGAGCGCTCCACCGCCCTCAAGTAATGACGCTCGGCTTGTTGCGCCCGGTGTGGCTCTTGATCCCGGCAATGTCGTCGGCCGCCGAAATCAGGTCGGTGAGCGCCTCCTGCGTGTCGAGGTCGTGCCTCGACTTGTCCGGCTCGTAGCGCTCGATATAGACGCGCAAGGTCGCGCCAGACGTACCGGTGCCCGAAAGCCGAAAGACCACGCGCGAGCCGCCTTCGAACAGCACCCTTATGCCCTGGTGCTCGCTGGTCGAGCCGTCGACCGGGTCGTGATAGGCGAAATCATCGGCATTGGCGATCTTCAGGCCGCGCACGCTGGTGCCCGGTAGCGAGCCGAGCTTGGCCCTGAGTTCGTCGACCAGCGCATTGGCGCGGTCGCTCTCAACCTCCTCGTAATCATGGCGCGAGTAGTAGTTGCGGCCATAGGTCTCCCAATGCTCGGTGACGATCTGCTTGCAGCTTTCGCCACGGGCGGCGAGGATGTTGAGCCACAAGAGGACCGCCCACAGACCGTCCTTTTCGCGGACATGGTTTGAGCCGGTGCCGGCACTTTCCTCGCCGCAGATCGTCGCCATGCCGGCGTCGAGCAGATTGCCGAAGAACTTCCAGCCGGTCGGCGTCTCGTAAATCCCGACACCTAGCTTGTGAGCGACGCGGTCGGCCGCGCCGCTGGTCGGCATCGAACGGGCGATGCCTTTCAGCCCGTCCTTGTAGCCCGGCGCCAGGCGGGCATTGGCGGCGAGCATGGCGACCGAATCCGAAGGGGTGACGAAAATGCCCTTGCCGATGATCAGGTTGCGGTCGCCATCGCCATCGGAGGCGGCGCCGAAATCGGGCGCGTCCGGTCCCATCATCTCATCATAAAGGTGCTTGGCATGGACCAGGTTGGGGTCGGGGTGATGACCGCCGAAATCGGGCAGCGGCTTGAAATTGCGGCAGGTGCCGTTCGGTGCGCCGAGGCGGTGTTCGAGGATTTCCTTGGCGTAGGGCCCGGTCACCGCATGCATGGCGTCGAAGCGCATGCGGAAGCCCGACTTGAACAGTTTGCGCAGCGTATCGAAATCGAACAGGCTCTCCATCAACTCGGCATAGTCGGTAACCGGATCGATGATCTCGACGGTCATGCCGGCAGCCTTGACTGTCGCGACCGTATCGATGTCAATCGGGTCGATGTCGGCGATCTTGAAGCTCGAAATCGTCTTGGTCTTGGCAAAGATGGCGTCGGTCAGCTTTTCCGGCGCCGGGCCGCCATTGCCGGCATTGTACTTGATGCCGAAGTCCTCGTGCGGGCCGCCGGGGTTGTGGCTGGCCGAGAGGATGATGCCGCCGAAGGTCTTGTATTTGCGGATGACATGCGAGGCCGCGGGCGTCGACAGGATGCCGCCCTGCCCGACCATCACCTTGCCGAAGCCATTGGCGGCGGCCATGGCGATGGCCTTCTGGATGACCTCCCGGTTATAGAAACGGCCGTCGCCGCCGATCACCAGGGTCTTGCCCTTGAACCCGTCGAGCGCATCGAAAATCGACTGGATGAAGTTCTCGGCATAGTGCTCCTGCTGGAACACTGGCACCTTCTTGCGCAGGCCCGACGTGCCGGGCTTCTGGTCGGAATAGGGCTTGGTGGAAACGGTGCGTATCATGCTTCAGGCAACCCTTTTCGAAAGCAGCAGGCGATAGAGTTCGACGTATTTTTCGGCGCTTCGATCCCATGACACATCGGTCTTCATGCCCTGGCGCTGGATGGTTTCGAAGATTGCGGGACTGGCGTGGACGTCGGCCAGGCGTCGGATCGCGTGCAGCAGCGCGCCGCCATTGTTGGGGGCGAACTGGAAGCCGGTCGCCACGCCGGCGGCAAACGCTGCTTCATTGGCATCAATGATGGTGTCCGCCAGGCCGCCGGTGCGGGCGACGACCGGCACGCAGCCATAGCGCAGGCCGTAAAGCTGCGTCAGCCCGCAAGGCTCGAAGCGCGACGGGATGACAATGGCGTCGCAGCCGCCCTGCATGGTGTGCGACAGCCCCTCGTCATAGCCGACGACCACGCCGATGCGGCCACGATGGCGTGCGGCCGCGGCCAGCAGCGCGCCTTCGAGGCCGGCGTCGCCCGAGCCGAGGATGGCCAGCCTTGCGCCTGTCGCGACGATGCCGTCGACCACCGTCGCCAATATGTCCATGCCCTTCTGCCAGGTCAGGCGGCTGACGACGCAGACAATCGGACTGCCGTCGCGGTCGAGGCCGAAACGGTCCTCGACAGCGGCCCTGTTCGGCGCGCGGGCCTTCAACGTCTCGGCCGTATAAGTCGATACCAGATGCTTGTCGGTTGCCGGATCCCAGATGGCAGTGTCAATGCCATTGACGATGCCATGGAGATCGCTGGAACGCATGTTGATAAGGCCGTCGAGGCCCATGCCGAATTCCGGCGAACGGATTTCCTGCGCATAGGTCGGGCTCACCGTGGTGATCGCCCAGGCGGCCTGCAGGCCAGCCTTAAGGAAGCCGACGCCGCCATAATATTCGACGCCATCAAGCGCCATCGCCGCGGCCGGCAGGCCGAGCTCGCCGAAAATGCCGGCCCCGAACTGGCCCTGGAAGGCGAGATTGTGGACGGTCATCATCGATGGCGTGCCGACCGCCTTGCCATAGCGCATATAGGCCAGCGTCATCGCCGACTGCCAGTCATGGGCATGGACGATGTCGGGGAGGTAGCCCGAGATGGCGCCCCCGGCGATATCGGCGCCGGCCTGGCTCAGCGCCGCGAAGCGCCGCCAATTGTCCGGCCAGTCCGCGCCCGAGGCGTTACCATAGGGGCCGCCGGGGCGGTCGAACAGATGCGGCGCGTCGAGCACGAACAAATCGAGCCCGGCGACTTGGACAGCATGGACCGCGGCCTTGCCGCCTTGCAGCAAGGGATACTGATAGACGGCCTTCTTTTTCTTGAAGGCGCTCATCACCACAGGAAAGCCCGGAACGAGCGTACGCATGGCCACGCCCTTGGCCGCGAGCGCGATGGGCAGCGCCCCGGTCACGTCGGCAAGCCCGCCGGTCTTGATCAGCGGGAAGATTTCGGGAGTGACCGACAGAACCTGCATGCGCTTAACGATCCGCTTCCCATCCATGCCGCCCAACCGTGTGCGGTTTGGACACGACATGCACAAAACACCCTAAAGTGACAGCTTGTTGATCACCTGTTCAGGTTGACAACTTGTTGATCATGTCCTGTGTGATCAGGCAGATACCCTTTTCCGAAACCCGGAAGCGCTTGGCGTCGAGGACGGGATCCTCGCCGACCACCAGCCCTTCGGGTATTCTTACACCGTGGTCGATGACGACGCGCTTCAACTTTGCGTTCCGACCGACATGAACGTCGGGCAGCATGACAACCTCTTCCAGCGTCGAATAGGAATTGATGCGCGCGCCGGTGAAGATCAGGCTTTTCTTCAGCGAAGCGCCCGAGACGATGCAATCGCCCGATACCAGTGAGGAAATGGCGGAACCACGCCTGCCGTCCTCGTCATGCACGAACTTTGCCGGCGGCTTCAGTTCGGCATAGGTCCAGATCGGCCAATCGCGGTCGTAGAGGTCGAGTTCCGGCGTCACGTCGGTCAGGTCGATGTTGGCCTCCCAATACGCGTCGACCGTGCCGACATCGCGCCAGTAGGCCTCGTTCTCGGCGGTCGAACGCACGCAGGACTTGGTGAAGCGGTGCGCGATCGCCTTACCGTGCGTGACGATATAGGGGATGATGTCCTTGCCGAAGTCGCGGCTGGAGCCCGGCTCGGCGGCATCGCGGCGCAGTTGCTCCATCAGGAACTTGGTCTTGAAGACGTAGATGCCCATCGAGGCCAAGGCGAATTCCGGGTTACCCGGAATGCCGGGCGGGTCAGCGGGCTTTTCGACGAAGGCGATGATGTTGTCCTTGGCATCGACATGCATGACGCCGAAGCCGGTCGCCTCCATGCGCGGCACTTCGAGGCAGCCGACCGTGACATCGGCGCCGGCATCGACATGCTGGCGCAGCATCATCTCGTAGTCCATCTTGTAGATGTGATCGCCGGCCAGGATTACCATGTATTCCGGGCCATAGGCCTCGATGATATCGATGTTCTGGTAGACGGCGTCCGCCGTGCCCTCATACCACTGCGTTTCCGATACACGCTGGCTGGCCGGCAGGATGTCAAAACTCTCGTTTCGTTCGGGCCGCAGGAAGTTCCAGCCGCGCTGCAGGTGGCGGATCAGCGAATGCGCCTTGTATTGGGTGGCGACGCCGAGGCGGCGGATGCCGGAGTTGAGCGCATTGGAGAGCGCGAAATCGATGATGCGTGTCTTGCCGCCGAAATAGACCGCGGGCTTGGCGCGCCGGTCGGTCAGTTCCTTGAGGCGGCTGCCGCGCCCGCCGGCCAACACGTAGGCCATGGCGTCGCGGGCCAGCGGCTGCGTTCTCTTCAAGTCTGCCATTTATACCCTCCCAAGTTACTCGTATCGATGCGCTAACCAGCCTTAACGAGTTCAGTCGGCAGCGAGTTCAAGCATGATCGTCGACAGCGGAGGCAGGAGCATCGTTGCCGAGATGCCCTTGCCCTCCGCCCTTGCCTCGACCATGCCGCCATTGCCCATGCCGGAACCGCCATATTCGGAAGCGTCGGTGTTGATGATCTCGCGCCACTTGCCGGCCTTCGGCAGCGGCACACGATAATTGTCGCGCGGCACCGGTGTGAAATTGGAGATGACGGCGACCGGATCGCCGCCGGGAGCGCTGCGCACCCAGGCGAAAACCGAATTCTGGCTGTCGTCGACGATCATCCAGGAAAACCCTTCAGGCTCGCAGTCGCGGCCATGCAGGGCCGGGCGTGAACGATAGAGATAGTTGAGGTCGCGCACCGTCTGCCAGACCCCGCGATGCGGGCGGAAATCGAGCAGGTCCCAATCAAGCGCGCGCGCTTCGCTCCATTCGCGGCGCTGCGCGAATTCCTGGCCCATGAACAGCAGCTTCTTGCCGGGATAACCCCACATGAAGCCGTAATAGGCACGCAAGGTCGCGAATTTCTGCCAGTCGTCGCCGGCCATCTTGCCCAGCAGCGTGCCTTTGCCGTGCACGACCTCGTCATGCGAGAGCGGCAGCACGAAATTCTCCGAGAAGGCGTAGGTCAGGCCGAAGGTCAGCTCGTTGTGGTGATGCTTGCGGAAAATCGGCTCCTTGGAAAAATACTCCAGCGTGTCGTGCATGAAGCCCATGTTCCATTTGAAGCCGAAGCCCAGCCCGCCTTCATGGACAGGCGCCGAGACCTTTGGCCATGAGGTCGATTCCTCGGCGATGGTCATGACGCCTGGATGGTGGCCGTACACCTCCTTGTTCATCTTCTGCAGGAAGCTGACCGCCTCGAGGTTTTCGCGCCCACCCTTCTCATTGGGGATCCACTCGCCGGCCTTGCGCGAATAGTCGAGGTAGAGCATCGAGGCGACCGCGTCGACGCGAAGACCGTCGACATGGTATTTTTCGGCCCAGAACAGTGCGTTGTTGACCAGGAACGACACTACCTCGCGGCGGCCGAAATTGTAGATCGCGGTGTTCCAGTCCGGATGGAAGCCCTTGCGTGGGTCGGCATGCTCGTAGAGCGCGGTGCCGTCGAAATGGACCAGACCGTGCTCGTCGACAGGAAAATGCGCCGGCACCCAGTCGAGGATGACGCCGACGCCGGCACGGTGGGCGCCGTCGACAAAGCGGGCAAAGCCGTCCGGATCGCCGAAGCGGGCCGATGGCGCGTAGAGGCCGGTTGTCTGGTAACCCCAGGAGGGGTCATAGGGATGCTCGGAGATCGGCAGGAATTCAATATGGGTGAAACCGGTCTCGATCACATAGGGGATCAGCCGGTCGGCCAGTTCATCCCATGACAGGAAGGAGCCGTCATCGCCAAGCTGCCAGGACCCGGCGTGGACCTCGTAGATCGAGATGGCCTCGCGGCGAGGGTCGGCGTTGCGCCAGAAATTGCGATGCGCCTCGTCACCCCATGCATGCGCCGGCGGCATCGCGGTCACCGAGGCGGTGGCCGGGCGCAGTTCTGATTTGAAGGCGAACGGATCGGCTTTCAGCGGCAACCTCACGCCATCGGGACCGATGATTTCATATTTATAGGGCCGGCCGGCACCGATATCGGGAATGAACAGCTCCCAGATGCCGGTGTCGCGACGGTCGCGCATCGTATGCTGGCGGCCGTCCCAGTCGTTGAAGTCACCGACCACCGAAACGCGCCTGGCATTTGGGGCCCATACGGCGAAATGCACGCCGGACGCGCCTTCGTGCTCGATGACATGCGCGCCAAGCTTGTCGAACAGCCTGAGATGCGAACCCTCGGCGATGTAGTAATCGTCCATCGGCCCGAGTACCGGACCGAACGAATAGGGGTCGGTCAGCCACCAGTCGCCGCCGGCATTGCGGGCGTGGTAGCGCAGCGGCTGGCGCTTCTTGATCGACAGCTTGCCTTCGAAGAAACCGGCCTCGTCGCGCCTGGTCAATTCGCCGACCTCGACGCCGGTCAGGGTGTAGGCCGTAACCGACTGCGCGTGCGGAACGAAGCAGCGTGCGAACAGGCTCTTGCCGGCCTCCTGGACACCGAGAACCGCAAAGGGATTGCCGTGCGTACCGGCGACAATCGCCTCGACATCGCTGGCTGGCGCCAGTCCGTCCGGCCCGCTTGTCGCAGCGGTCGCGCGCGGCTTCCTCATCAGGCGGTCGCCCTCCCCGGGCACCAAGTGTTTGTTTTTGCGGCCATCGTTCGTGGCCTTATGCAATCATATCAGACGGGTACGTTCCAGATTTCTTTCGCATATTGACGGATCGTGCGATCGGAGGAGAACCAGCCGACGCGCGCGACGTTGCGGATGGCGCGCGCGTACCAGTCCGGGCTGTTGCGCCAGACAGCGTCCACCTCGCGCTGGCAGGCGGCATAGGCGTCGAAATCCGCCGCGACCATGAACCAGTCGCTGTCATAGAGGCCATTTATGAGGTCGCGGTAGCGATTGGGATCATCGGGTGAGAAGACGCCCGATGAAACGGCCGCAACCGCCTGCGCCAGTTCGGGCGATGCCTCGATCACGCCGCGCGGATTGTAGCCATTGTTGCGCCGCTCGGCGACTTCTTCGGTGGTGAGGCCGAAGATGAAGATGTTGTCGTCGCCGACATGCTCCTTGATCTCGACATTGGCGCCGTCGAGCGTGCCGATGGTCAGCGCGCCGTTCAGCGCGAACTTCATGTTGCCCGTGCCGGAGGCTTCCATGCCGGCGGTCGAGATCTGCTCGGAAAGATCGGCGGCTGGCATCAGCACCTCGGCCAGGCTGACATTGTAGTTCGGCACGAACACGACCTTCAGCAGGCCGCGCACCGAAGGGTCGCTGTTGATCACCCTGGCGACGTCGTTGGCCAGTTTGATGATCAGCTTGGCGTTATGGTAGCTGGGCGCGGCCTTGCCGCCGAAGAATTTCACGCGTGGCATCCAGTCGCGTTCGGGATGCGAACGGATCTGGTCATAGAGCGCGATCGCTTCGAGGATGTTGAGCAGCTGGCGCTTGTATTCGTGGATACGCTTGACCTGAATGTCGAAGAGCGCCGAAGGGTCGAGCTTGATGCCAAGGCGATCGGCGACCAGATTGGCAAGCCTCACCTTGTTCTGGCGTTTCACCGCGGCGAATTTTTCGCGAAAGGCGGTGTCGTCGGCTAAGGGATCGAGCCCTTTGATCGCTTCGATGTCATCCATGAAGCGGTCGCCGATCGCCTCGCGGGCAAGCGCGGTGAGGCCTGGATTGCACTGGATGAGCCAGCGCCGCGGCGTGATGCCGTTGGTCTTGTTGTTGATGCGATCGGGATAAAGTTTGTGGAGGTCGGCGAAGACCGTCTCCTTCATCAACTCGGTGTGCAGCGCCGACACGCCATTGATCGAATGCGAGCCGACAAAGGCCAAATTGCCCATGCGCACCCGGCGGTCGCCATTTTCCTGGATAAGCGAGATACGGCTGATCTGCTCGTCCGAGAACTGATCGGTGGCGCGGGCTTCGAGCAGCACCTGCGCGTTGATGGCGTAGACGATCTGCATGTGGCGGGGCAAAAGCCTCTCGAACAGCGGCACAGGCCAGCTTTCCAGTGCCTCTGGCAACAGCGTGTGGTTGGTGTAGCCGAAGGTGCGCTTGGTGACATCCCAGGCGAGATCGAAATCCATGCCATGGACATCCATCAAGAGCCGCATCAGCTCGGGCACGGCGATCGCCGGATGGGTGTCGTTGAGGTGGATCGCCGCCTTGTCGGGCAGAGACTTGAGATCGCCATATTGGCTGAGATGGCGCTGCAGGATGTCCTGCAGCGAAGCGGTGGAGAAGAAGTATTCCTGGCGAAGCCTGAGTTCCTGGCCGGCCATGTGGGAATCGGCTGGATAGAGCACCCGCGACAGTGCATCGGCCTTGTTGCTTTCGGCCAGCGCCCCGATGTGGTCGCCGGCGTTGAACTTGTCGAGCCGGATCGGGTCGATCGGCATGCCGGACCAAAGGCGCAGCGTGTTGACGCGCTTGGCCCGCCAGCCAGCCACGGGCGTGTCATAGGCGACCGCAAGCACATGCTCCCTCGGCTTCCAGACGTGGCGTTCGAGGCGGCCGTCCTTCGAGGTGATCGATTCGACCGAACCACCGAAACCGACTTCGAAGGAGCGCTCGCGCCGCTCGAATTCCCAGGGGTTGCCGTGGTCAAGCCAGGTCTCGGGCAACTCGACCTGCCAGCCATCGTGGATTTCCTGGCGGAACATGCCGTTGGCATAGCGGATGCCGTAGCCATGCGCGGGGATGTCGACGGTGGCCATGCTTTCCATGAAGCAGGCGGCGAGCCGGCCAAGGCCGCCATTGCCGAGGGCCGCGTCCGGTTCCAGCGCGGCGATCAGGTCGAGATCGACGCCGAGCGACGACAGCGCCTCACGCATGTTCTCCATCAGGCCGAGGTTGGAAAAGGCGTCGCGCATCAGACGCCCAATCAGGAATTCGAGCGACAGGTAATAAACGCGCTTTTCCTGTTGGTCGTAGGCTTCCTTGGTCGCCTGCATCCAATGGTCGACGACGCGGTCGCGCACGACCTTGATCGTGGCGGTCAGCCAGTCGTACTGGGTCGCGACGGTGGTGTCCTTGCCGACCCGGTACTTGAGCGACATCAAGACTTCTTCAGCAAGCGTCTTGGGATCGGGATTGTCGAGAGCGGGGGCTTCGATCGTCATGGCGGATGTCATATCGCCTCTCGTTCGGTTTGGCCTGATCATACCGGCTTTCACCGTTTCTCCCAGCCCACCCTAGTGCATTGCAACATCTTTTCAATCGATTTAGAGAACGCCGTCATCTACTTACCCTGCGGCAAGTTGGCAGTCAGGCCGCCAATGCCGCCTCCGGGGGTGTTTTTGCCCCGGTCATGAAGGCAACGGCGTCGGACATCGTATATTGCTTGGGGTCGATGACGCACAGTCGACGGCCCAGACGGTGGATGTGGATACGGTCCGCCACCTCGAAGACGTGCGGCATGTTGTGCGAGATGAGCACAATCGGCAGGCCGCGCTTCTTCACGTCGAGGATCAGTTCGAGCACGCGGCGGCTCTCCTTGACGCCGAGCGCCGCCGTCGGCTCGTCCATGATGACCATCTTCGACCCGAAGGCGGCGGCCCGGGCCACCGCCACGCCCTGGCGTTGGCCGCCCGACAGGGTCTCCACCGCCTGGCTGATGTTCTGGATGGTCATCAAGCCTAGTTCGGTGAGCTTGTCGCGGGCACGCTTTTCCATTGCCGGACGGTCCAGCATGCGAAGCCACTGGCCGACGAAGCCGGGTTTGCGGATCTCGCGGCCGAGGAACATGTTGTCGGCGATCGAAAGCGCCGGCGACAAGGCCAGGTTCTGGTAGACGGTTTCGATGCCGGCTTCACGGGCTTCCATCGGCGACTTGAAGGAGACGGGTTTGCCTTCAAGCCGGATTTCGCCTTCGTCCGGCACGGCCGCGCCGGAAATCGCCTTGATGAGTGACGACTTGCCGGCGCCGTTGTCGCCGATGACGGCAAGGATTTCGCCGGGGTAAAGGTCGAAATCGGCATTGTCGAGAGCGGTGACGCGGCCATAGCGCTTGACCAGACCGCGCGCGGTGAGGATGGGTTCCTGGGTCATGCCGAAACCTTTCTGATCCATTGGTCGATGGCGACGGCGCCGATGATCAGCACGCCGGTAAGCAGCACTTTCCATTGCGGATCGGCGCCGAGCATGTTGAGGCCCATCGAGACGACGCCGACGATCATCGCGCCGAACAGCGTGCCGAGGATGGAACCGCGGCCGCCGAAGAGAGAAATACCGCCGATCACGGTCGCGGTGATCGCCTGCAGATTGTAGTCGGTAACAGCGGCGGACGGCGAGATCGAGCCGTTGCGGCCGATGGAGACCCAGGCCGCGAAAGCGGCGATCAGCCCGGCAAGGGTGTAGACCGTCATCAGCACCTTCTTGGTCTGGATACCCGACAGCTTCGCCGCCTCCTGGTCGTCGCCGACGGCGTAGACATGACGGCCCCATGCGGTGTGGTTGAGCACGTACCAAAGAACCAGCACGAGCACGACCGTGGCGATGACGCCGAGCGTCAGCACCGCCGTGCCTACCTTGAAGCTCAGGGCAAACAGGTGCAGCAGCGGTGCCTGGTTGTCGACGTCGGTGTCGCGGATCGTCTCATTGGCCGAATAGATGAAGTTCGTGGCCATGACGATGTTCCAGGTGCCAAGCGTCACGATGAAGGGCGGCAGCTTCATATAGGCGACCAGCAGCCCGTTCAGCAGCCCGCAAGCCGCACCGGCGGCAAGCCCGATCGCCACGGCGAGCACGCTCGGCATGCCGTAGCTGACCGCGCAATTGCCCATGATCACGGCCGAAATCACCATGATCACCCCGATCGACAGGTCGATGCCGGCGGTCAGGATGACCAGTGTCTGCGCGGCCCCGAGAATGCCAACGATGGCAATCTGCTGCAGGATCAGCGTCAGCGTGTAGGACGAGAAGAACCGCCCTCCGATCGTGATGCCGAAGATGACGATCGACAGAAGCAGCACGATCAGCGGCACCGCCGCCGGCGTCGAATGCAGAAAATGCTGGATGCGCTTGACGGCTGATTTGTGCTCGTCAAAAGCGGCTACACTTGTATCGCTGGCCGAGAGAACCTTCTCGAATTCCTGAGCTTGAGCCATGTTTCCTCCCCGTAGGGCTTCAGCCACGCGCTGACGCCGTCCACGCCTTCCGGTCTGTCGCCGGGATTATTCGCGTTTACAGTGATGCATCGTCCACCCGATGCGGCCGGGGATCAAGTCCCCCGGCCGCATCGGTTCCGTTGCCGGTCAGGCCAGTATCAGCCCCAGCACTTGGCGAGGCCTTCCTTGGTGTCGATGGACTTGACGCCCGTCGCCGGCTTGTCGGTGACGAGGTTGACGCCGGTGTCGAAGAAGTTCTTGCCCTCGGTCGGCTTCGGCTTGGTGCCGTCCTTGGCGAAAGCGGCGATCGCCTCGATGCCGAGTGCGGCCATCTGCAGCGGATATTGCTGCGAGGTGGCGCCGATGACGCCTTCGGCGACCGACTTCACGCCGGGGCAACCGCCGTCGACCGAGACGATCAGCACCTGGCTTTCGAGGCCGACAGCCTTGAGCGCCTGGTAGGCACCGACCGCGGCCGGCTCATTGATGGTGTGGATGACGGTGATGGTGTTGTCCTTCTGCAGAAGGTTTTCCATCGCCTTGCGGCCGCCTTCCTCGTTACCGTTCGTCACATCATGGCCAACGATGCGCGGATCGGTCTCATCGCCGATCTTGTTGGGGTCCTTCACGTCGATGCCGTAGCCCATCATGAAGCCCTGGTCGCGCAGAACGTCCACGGTCGGCTGCGAGGGTGTCAGGTCGAGGAAGCCGATCTTGGCGTCCTTGGCCTTGTCACCGAGCGTGGCGGCGGCCCAGGCGCCGATCAGCTTGCCGGCCTCCAGATTGTCGGTGGCGAAGGTCGCGTCGGCGGCGTCGATCGGATCGAGCGGCGTGTCCAGCGCAATCACCAGCAGGCCCGCATCGCGCGCCTTCTTCACCGTCGGTACGATGCCCTTGGTGTCGGACGCGGTGATCAAAATGCCCTTGGCGCCGTCGGCGATGCAGCTTTCGATCGCCGCCACCTGGCTCTCGCTGTCACCGTCGATCTTGCCCGCATAGGTCTTGAGATCGACACCAAGTTCCTTGGCCTTGGCGGTCGCGCCCTCCTTCATCTTGACGAAGAACGGATTGGTGTCGGTCTTGGTGATCAGGCAGGCGCCGACGCCGGCCGCGGACGCAGACGAAGCGAACGCCATCAGACCCAGCGCGGCCGCCGCGAAAACGGTGGACTTCAACAATTTTGTATTGGTCACGATTTCCTCCCAGTGGAACATTTTTCGAATGCCGGCCAACCGGCACCCGCACGGCATCCAGGCGACTTCTCCCAGCGCGGATGCTCCCTCAAGGAACACCACGCCAGCGCATCTGTCAATAATTAAATCACTCTTATTTATTATTGACACCCTTGCGTCGTTCACTCATTCTGACCCAAAAGCATTGTGGGGAAACGACGGGAGGAACAGGGTGGAGACGGCCACTGCGAGGCATGGTTCGCCCGAAGCGAACGAGAGCCTCATTCACCGCGGCACCAACCAGAGTGGCATGCGCGACCACAACGAGCGCCTGGTGCTTTCGCTGGTGCGCCAGCACGGCAGTCTGGCGAAGTCCGACATTGCCCGGATGACCGGACTTTCGGCGCAGACGGTCTCGGTCATCATGCGCGAACTGGAGGAAGAAAGCCTGCTCGTGCGCCAGGCGCCGTTGCGCGGCAAGATCGGCCAGCCCTCGATCCCCATGGCACTCAACCCCGAAGGCGCCTTCTTCATCGGCCTCAAGATCGGCCGCCGCAGCGCCGAACTCGTGCTGATCGATTTCCTCGGACAGGTGCGCGCGATGCTGCAGCATTCCTACCGCTACCCTGCCCCACGCGAGACGGTCGAGTTCGTCACGTCAGGCATGAAGACGATGCGCGGCGAGCTGACGGCGGCACAGGACAAGCGCATCGCCGGACTTGGCATCGCAATGCCGTTCGAGCTCTGGAACTGGGCCGACACCGCCGGCGCGCCGCGCGACGTGATGGACGAATGGCGCCATCGTGACATCAGGACCGACATCCAGGCGCAATGCGATTTTCCGGTCTATCTGCAGAACGATGCCACCTCCGCCTGCGGCGCCGAACTGGTCTTTGGCCAGACGGGCGCGGCGCGGGATTTCGTCTATTTCTACATCGGCGCCTTTGCTGGCGGCGGCATCGTGCTCAACGGCCGGCTGTTTGGCGGGCCGACCGGCAATGCCGGCGCGCTCGGCTCAATGCCTGTGCCGGGGCCGGATGGAAAACCGACCCAGCTGATCGACGTGGCCTCGATCGCCATGCTCGAAAAAACACTCAATGCGCGTGGCGTCGAGGCCTCGTATCTGTGGACCTCGCCCGAGGATTGGGGGGAGATCGGCGCCGCGCTCGACGAGTGGATCGCCAGCGCCTCGCAGGCGCTCGCTTATGCCATCGTGGCAGCATCCTCGGTCATCGATTTCGAAGCCGCGGTGATCGACGGCTGGATGCCGAAGGCCGTGCGCCAGAGGCTGGTGGAGGCGGTCGTGACGGCAATCGGCGCGATCGACGGCGAAGGGCTGAAACTCCCGGCCGTCCGCGAGGGAAGCGTGGGTATCCATGCCCGGGCGCTCGGCGGCGCCAGCCTGCCGCTTTCCGAACGCTTCCTGATCGGTTCGACGACGATCTCTAGGGGCGCGTGAAATGCTGATCGGGATTCCGGCGCTGCTTGGTCCGGAGCTTCTGGCGACGTTGCGCGCCATGGGCCATGGTGACGAGATTGCCGTGGTCGACGGGAACTATCCGGCACAGGAGCAGGCAAGGCGCCTCATCAGGACCGATGGCCACGCCCTCATGCCCGTACTCGACGCGATACTGACGCTGCTTCCGGTCGACGATGTCGTGCCGGAGGCGCTGTTTCGCGCCTCGGTGAAAGGCGATCCGTCGCTTGCCGACCCCGTCCATCGTGAAATGGAGGCGATCTGCGCCAAACGCGCGCCTGGCCGCAAGGTGGTTGCACTGGCCGGCGCCGACTTCTATGCACGGGTCAAATCGGCGCATGCCATCGTCGCGACAAGCGAGCCGCGGCTTTACGCCAATATCATCATCCGCAAGGGCGTGATCTATCCGCCGGAGACCGAGAAGCCATGATCCTCTGCTGCGGCGAAGCCCTGATCGACATGCTGCCGCGCACCACTACGGAGAATGAGCCGGCTTTTGCCCCCTATGTCGGCGGCGCTGTCTTCAACACAGCGATCGCGCTCGGCCGCTTGGGCGCGCCGGCCGGCTTTTTCTCGGGCCTGTCGTCGGACCTGTTCGGCGGTCAGTTCAGGGACGCGTTGGGGGCGAGCAAGGTCAGTTCCACCTACGCGCACACCTCGCCCCGACCGACGACCCTAGCCTTCGTGCGGCTGAACAATGGCCAGGCGACCTACACCTTCTATGACGAGAACACGGCCGGGCGCATGCTGACCATCGAAGACCTGCCGCAACTCGGCAGCGAGATCGAGGCGATGCTGTTCGGCGCCATCAGCCTGATCTCGGAGCCGGCTGGGTCGGCCTATGAGGAATTCATGCAGCGCGAGCATGAGACCCGCGTGATGATGCTCGATCCCAACATCCGGCCGAACTTTATTCCCGACAAGGCCAAGCACCTCAGGCGCATCCGGGAGATGATGGCGATGGCCGACATCGTCAAACTGTCGGACGAAGACCTCCACTGGTTCGGCGAAGCCGGCTCGCACGAGGATGTCGTGCGCAATTGGCTCGACCGCGGCCCGAAGCTGATCGTCGTCACGCATGGCAGCGAGGGTGCCGTTGGCTACAGCAAACAGCATCGTGTCACCGTCATGCCGGAGACAGTGAAGGTGGTGGACACCGTCGGCGCCGGAGACACGTTCAACGCCGGCATCCTTGCCTCCCTGCATGAGCAAGGCCTGTTGACGAAGGCGGCGATTTCCAGCCTGTCCGAAGACGCCATCCGCAAAGCATTGGCGCTCGGCGCCAAGGCGGCGGCAGTGACAGTGTCACGAGCCGGCGCCAATCCCCCCTGGCGGCACGAGATCGGCTAATCGGCTCTCCAGCGCGATCACTTTATGTTTCCAGGCGCCGGAAAACCTCGATAAGAATGGGCTGAATTGCACCGCCAAGCCCGGATTCCCGGCTTTGTGGGACAATATGCCGGCAAAACGTGGTAACGGGCTGCGACACTTGCACCAAGTCCCCGATCCGCAGCTGGCTTTTTCAGCCGCGCCAAGTCTGGTACCAGCGGGCCGGTTATTGGCAGGTGTATTGAGGCCGACATGCAATTCATCGATCTTGGCGCGCAGCGCGAACGAATCCGCGATCGGCTGAAAGCCGCGATCGACCACGTGGTCGAGGATGGCCGCTACATCCTTGGCCCGCAGGTCGCCGAATTCGAGAAGAAGCTCGCCGCCTATGTCGGCGTCAAGCATGTGATTGCCTGCGCCAACGGCACCGACGCACTGCTTTTGCCGCTGTTCGCCGCCGGCATCGGCCCGGGTGACGCGGTGTTCGTGCCGAGCTTCACCTTCGCCGCCACGGCGGAAGTGGTGGCGCTGGCAAAGGCCGAGCCGGTTTTCGTCGATGTCGATCCGACAACCTACAACATCGACATCGCCAGCCTCGAGGCGGCGATCGCGGCCATCAAGAAGGAAGGTCGACTGAAGCCGAAGGCGATCATCCCTGTCGACCTGTTCGGTCTTGCCGCCGACTATGAGGCGCTCATGACTATTGCCAATCGCGAAGGCTTATTGGTGATCGAGGACGCCGCCCAGTCCATTGGCGGTTCGCTCGAAGGCAGGATGTGCGGCGCGTTCGGCCATGTCGGCTCGACCAGCTTCTATCCGGCCAAGCCGCTTGGCTGCTATGGCGACGGCGGCGCGATGTTCACCAATGATGACGCAATGGCCGACGCGCTCAGATCCTTCGCCTTCCACGGCAAGGGCGAGACGCAGTACGACAACATCCGCGTTGGCATCAATTCACGGCTCGACACGCTGCAGGCGGCGATCCTGCTTGAGAAGCTCGCCATCCTCGAGGAAGAAATGGTGGCGCGGCAGGCGGTGGCCCAACGCTACGCTGAAGGCCTCGGTGACATCGTCACCGCAGCCCGCAACCTGGATGGCAGCCGCTCGGCCTGGGCGCAATACGCGATCGAAACGCCGAAACGCGACGGGCTTAAGGCGCATTTGAGCGAAAAGGGCATTCCGTCCGTCATCTACTACGTCAAGCCGCTGCATGAGCAGATCGCCTATCGCGACTACCCGCGCACGCCGACCGGTCTTGCCGTTTCGGAGAACCTGCCGAAACGTATCCTGTGCCTGCCGATGCACCCCTATCTTAGCGAGGCAGACCAGGACCGGATCATCGAAACGATCCGCAATTATATCGGCTCGAACTCGGCGCAGGCCGCGGCCGAATAGGCGTCGGGCACGGATACCCGACCGACACCTCCTTGGCATAGGGCGACGACGGCGCACGCCGTGCGCTTCGCCCGTTATTTTGAGAAGGCCGCCGCGTGTCTTGTGGTCCCGTCTTCCATTCCCGATCGGGTCATGGAACGGCACTGCACTATGCAGATCCCCGCCGCGAAGACCAAAGTGCCCAGCACCCATGACAACCAGATCCGATGGTCGACCGAGAGTTCGACGACAGCTATGATCAGGTAGCAGCTGGCTATGAAATGGCAGGGGCCGCTCAAACCGCCGATCATTCTTATGATCGCCGCCAGGAGCACCCCATACACGATG
This sequence comes from Mesorhizobium sp. B2-3-14, assembly GCF_006442175.1. Taxonomy (NCBI): domain Bacteria; kingdom Pseudomonadati; phylum Pseudomonadota; class Alphaproteobacteria; order Hyphomicrobiales; family Phyllobacteriaceae; genus Mesorhizobium; species Mesorhizobium sp. B2-3-14. The sequence continues at coordinate 189,686 of NZ_VFVP01000009.1, forward strand.
ATGCCCAGCGCTCCCAGTTCGTACCACAAATCGAATACGATATTATGTGCGCTTGGGAGATCCGCCTGCGCATAATATGTCGGACTCACGACAACCCCGGCCGCGTTTCTCATCGTATTGGCGCCATGGCCGAGGATCGGCTGGTCCGCGATGCGGGGCGAAATCATCTGCCATAGATCAAGCCGCGCTGCGAAGGTTCCTGGATAGAAAGCCAGCCATCCCGTTGTTTTGAGGTAGGCGAACAGCGGCGCGACGACGAAGGGGGCAATCAGGGCAAGAGACAAATAGATGGCGAAAAATCCAACCAAAACGTGCTGGCGGTATTTCGCGGGCATGACAAACATCACCGCCACGAGGACAATCGCCAGATTGACGCCGGTCGATCGGCCGTAGACCAATGTCAGAACGGCAAAGAGAGCCGCAAGCCCTTTCCAGACCAGCCTCGGCTGGGCAAGAAATATGGCGGCAAAAAAAGCTCCGTACACCGTGATCTTATGGAGGGTGAAAACGTTCTCCACAAAGCGTGGATCTTCGGTCAGAAACGCAAAATACAGTTCCCAGCCCATCACCGATACGACGCCGATCAACATGCCGGCCAATGACACCCGCGCGAGCCGCTCGCGTTGAACGCTCGCAAGCGCGAGGATGCCCTGAAACAGCAGGATAGCGGCGATCGAGTAGCCAAACACGTCCCTCGCCGCCACGAGTGAGCGGCTCGCATCGACCGACCACAGGGCGCTCGCAAGGACAAAGCCTGACAAGAGAGCGAGAGCAATTGCAAGGCCTGTCGTGCCTCTGCCAAAACGCGCACGCTTCGTCAAAAGGGCGAGAGCGCCCATGAGTGCCCCGACAAGCGTTAAGACCGTTGGGGACATTTCGACGAAGGCGAAAAGGGCGGGAGAGAGGGCGTAGAGGCCCAGCAACATCCTGAAGACTATTTCATCACGATTGCTGGTCCATGCGGGAAAGCCGCCCAAAATGACGGCATGGCATTTCTGAAACAAGGACATTCACTTACCGACTCAGGGGACGTCGACAAAGGATAGGCCATCGACGAGGGCTTTTCACCTACGTCCGATACGTCCCTGGATTGCAGCCTCGCCGCTGGCGATGAAATGCGGATTAGCGAAGTCCGCGTCATCGGCCTGGTTGCGCTTGCCATAGGTCAAGGGCTTGCCGTCCAGCGTCCGCGTCGTGCCGCCGGCGGCACGCAGCACCGCGTCACCCGCAGCGGTGTCCCATTCCATGGTGCGACCGAACCGCGGATAAACATCCGCCTCGGCATTGGCGAGGAGGCAGAATTTCAGTGACGAACCGACCGAGACGATCTCGGCGGCACCAAGGTCGCGAATATAGGCTTCGGTTTCCGGCGTGTTGTGCGAGCGGCTGGCAACCACGGCCAGCGGCGTCGCGGCCGTTCTCACCGAAATCGGCCGGCGGGAAACGATCCGGTAGTCCTTATCGACTTCGAGGGCTTCCGCCCTGCCCGGCCGGCCGGAAAAAAACCGGCCGCTGCAGGGTGCGAAGACAACGCCGACTTCCGGCACGCCATGGCGGACAAGCGCGATGTTGACGGTGAAGTCGGTGCGCCGGTTGACGAATTCCTTGGTGCCATCAAGCGGATCAATGAGGAAGAAGGCCTCGCCAAGTTCGCCCGGCATGACGCCGGCCGCCGCTTCCTCCTCGGCCACGCAGGGAATATCGGGGAATGCGGCGCGCAGGCCTGCAAGAATGATCTTCTCGCTCTCGCGGTCCGCCTCGGTGACCGGCGAGGCGTCCGACTTGCGGTCGACCGCGCAGCCGGCGTGGAATACGCGCATCACCTCGCGCCCGGCGGCTAGCGCCAGCCGCTCGAAGGTTTCAAGCATCGACGTGTCGTCAGATGCCGCCGCCATTGTCATATTGGTCTTCGGCAATGTCACGCTCGTTCAGCCAGTGTTCCAAGGCATCTACCATCTCTTCAGCCGATCTGCCGAGCGTCTTCAGATGGATCTCCGGTTTCTCCGGTGCTTCGTAAGGCGAATCGACACCGGTGAAATTCTTGATCTCGCCATTCAGCGCGCGGGCATAGAGGCCCTTCGGATCACGCCTGGCGCATTCCTCGAAAGGCGTATCGACAAACACCTCGATGAACTCGCCATCGGCCATCAATTCCCTGGCCATCCGCCGCTCGGCGCTGAACGGGGAAATGAAGGAGACAATGACGATCAGCCCGGCGTCGGCCATCAGCTTGGCAACTTCGGCGACGCGGCGAATGTTCTCGACGCGATCGGCATCGGTGAATCCAAGGTCGCGGTTGAGACCGTGGCGGACATTGTCGCCATCGAGAATGTAGGTATGACGCCCAGTGGCGAAAAGCTTCTTCTCGAACAGGTTGGCGATGGTCGACTTGCCGGAGCCCGAAAGCCCCGTGAACCAGAACACGGCGGGCCGCTGGTTCTTCATGTCGGCACGCACGCGCTTGCCGACATCAAGCGATTGCCAATGGATGTTTTCGGCGCGGCGCAGCGAGTGCACGATCATGCCTGCGCCAACCGTGGCGTTGCTGATGCGATCGATCAGGATAAAGGCGCCAGTGGTCCGGTTCTCGCCAAACGGATCGAAGGCAATCGGCGCCCGGGTCGAAATGTTGCAGATACCGACCTCGTTCATTTCAAGCGACTTGGCCGCCTCATGCGCAAAGTCGTTGACGTTGATGCGGTACTTCAAGTCGGTGACGGTGGCGCTGGTCTGGTCGGTCTCGGTGCGCAGGATATAGGAACGGCCCGGCAGCAGGGCGTGCTCGTCGAACCAGACGATGTTGGCGGCGAACTGGTCGGCGACCTGCGGCCGTGCGGACGGCGAAACCAGCATGTTGCCCCTGGAAACCTCGACCTCGTCGTCGAGAACGAGCGTTATGGCCTGGCCGGCCACCGCCTGTTTGAGATCGCCGCCATAGGCGACGATGCGTTTGACATGCGAGGACTTGCCCGATTTGGCGACCACGACCTCGTCGCCTTGCGCAATAATACCGGACGCGATGGTGCCGGCAAAACCGCGAAAATCGAGATTGGGGCGATTGACGTACTGGACCGGAAAGCGGAACGGCAGCTCGGCCGTGGCTTCCTCGACGGAGGCGGTTTCGAGATGCTCGATCAATGTCGGGCCGGAATACCAATGCGTGTTTTCGGAGCGGCCGCTGACATTGTCGCCGTAGCGGGCCGACATCGGGATCGGCGCGATGCTCTGGAAGCCGAGATCGCGTGAGAACTGCCGGTAGTCCTCGACGATCCTGTTGAAGACCGCCTGGTCAAACCCGACGAGGTCGATCTTGTTGACCGCCAGCACGATGTGGCGGATGCCGAGCAGCGAGGCGATGATCGAATGGCGCCGCGTCTGGCGCAGCACCCCCTGCCGGGCATCGATCAGCACGATCGCCAGGTCGGCGGTCGAAGCGCCTGTCGCCATGTTGCGGGTATATTGCTCGTGGCCGGGCGTGTCGGCGACGATGAACTTGCGCTTCGGCGTGGCAAAGAAGCGGTAGGCGACGTCGATGGTAATGCCTTGCTCGCGCTCCGCCTCGAGGCCGTCGACCAACAGCGCGAAGTCGACGTCGTCGCCCGTCGTGCCGTGCTTGCGCGAATCGCGTTCGAGCGCGGCGAGCTGGTCCTCGAAAATCTGCTTGGTGTCGGAGAGCAGGCGTCCGATCAACGTCGACTTGCCATCATCCACCGAACCGCAGGTCAGGAAGCGCAGCAGCGACTTCTTCTCCTGCGCGGCCAGATAATCGCGGACGCCGTCCGTTGGAGCGAGGCTCTTTGCCATGATGTGGCGCATGGTCAGAAATACCCCTCGCGCTTCTTCTTTTCCATCGAACCGGCTTCATCGCGGTCGATCAACCGACCCTGCCGTTCGGAGGTGCGTGCCGTCAGCATCTCGCCAACGATGGCTTCAAGTGTGTCGGCGTCGGATTCGATGGCGCCGGTCAGCGGATAGCAGCCAAGCGTACGGAATCGCACCAACCTGTCCTCCACGACCTCGCCGGGCAGTAGCTTCATGCGATCATCATCCTTGAGGATCAGCATGCCATCACGTTCGACAACCGGCCGCCGCTTGGCGAAATAGAGCGGCACGATCGGGATGTTTTCCTGCAGAATGTACTGCCAGATGTCGAGCTCGGTCCAGTTCGACAGCGGGAAGACGCGGATCGATTCACCCTGCGCGATACGTGTGTTGAATATCTTCCACATTTCGGGCCGCTGGTTCTTCGGATCCCACACATGCTGGGCGTTGCGGAAAGAGAAGATGCGCTCCTTGGCGCGCGACTTTTCCTCGTCGCGACGGGCGCCGCCAAAGGCAGCGTCGAAGCCGTATTTGTCGAGCGCCTGGCGCAGCGCCACGGTTTTCATCACATGAGTGTGGGTGTTCGAGCCGTGATCGAACGGATTGATGTTGTCGCGCACGCCATCTTCGTTGACATGAACCAGAAGATCGAAACCCAGCTTCTTCGCCATCTGATCGCGAAATGCGATCATCTCGCGAAATTTCCAGGTGGTGTCGACGTGAAGAAACGGGAATGGCGGCTTGGCCGGATAGAACGCCTTCATCGCCAGATGCATCAGCACCGACGAATCCTTGCCGACGGAATAGAGCATGACCGGCTTGGTGAAGGCTGCCGCGACCTCGCGGAATATGTGAATGGACTCGGCTTCAAGCCGCTGCAGATGCGTAAGCGCTGGTATCATGGACCGTGAGCGTTCTCTCATGCCTTGCAACAGAAGATCCTGCGTCAAATCATCGAGCCTTTTGCGCCCGGTTCAAAGCTTCGCTTCTGGACAAGTGTTTCGTGCGGGCGTTCTAGCAGATCGTCGCGGCCCAGAACAATGCAAGACGAGCCCGACAGCCATTCGTTCGGGAATGAATTTTCCACGGTTGCGACAAAACCCGGAAATTTCTGCTTGGAGAGCTTCCAGCCGTGAAAAGGCTGGAAAAATATTGCCTGTGAGAAGGCCGGGGATGCTGCAGGGTCAACCGGTGCCGACCGGGGGTTTCGGCGGCAATCGATCACGGCGTACTATCGAAACAGCGGCCCAGCCGCTATACGCTTAGAAAGGGCAAGATGCATTATCAATGGGCAATTTCGAGGTGAGCATGTTGGGTTTCACCGAACACGATGTGCCGCATAAATTTTCTCGAGAATAGCGGGTCCGAAAATTGAACCGGCCTTCATTCATAAGACAGCAAATCACGCCTTCGCGGATCAATGTCTACTTCTCCATTCTCTGCTTCTTTTCTCCCCCGGTCCTGGGATCGGCGGTCAGCTTCGTGTTCAATGGCGGCGGACTATGGTCCGTCCTGTTAATCGTCTTGAAGAGAAGGCACTTCAATGTCGACCGGGCGATGATGGCGCTAACGATCGCGATCTACGCCTATTGCGCAAGCAATGTCCTGGCGTCCATCGTCAACCACGCGATCGTCAAGGACGCACGGCATCTTGTCCCGCTGATCACCTTTCTGTTTTTTCCCATTTCCTATTCGACCTGGAGCACTACGCAAAAAACAACGCTCGTCCGCATCATTGTGTTGGCCAGCATGGCGGCTTGTTTCGGAGCGCTGCTGCTGGCGGTTTGTCAGCAATATCGACTTGGTATGCGCGCCGAGGGTGGGGCGGGGAATGCGATCGTTTTTGCTGAGGTCCTCTGCCTTGCGGTGGTGATCTGCGTGGCCGCTGCCCTATCCGGTATAGAGAAATACAGGATCGCCCTCGCCTGCGCCGCACTCGGCGGAACGATCGCCATCATCTACTCCGGTACGCGCATCGTCTGGCTGGCACTGCTGATTGTCGGTGTCGCCGTTCTGTTGATCAACCAGCAGAAGCTAAGAGGGAGAGATGCCGTTCGCGTGCTTTTGCTGCTGGCCGCGATTGCGGTCGCTATCGCGTTTTTCGGGTTCCAGACGATAGCGGGGCGCGTCGCATTTCTGCACTCCGACTGGGATGCGCTGGCGGCCCATGGTGACCACACGACTGCTTTGGGACTACGCGTCGCGCTTTGGGATATCGGCCTGAAGGCATTTCATGAGATGCCATTGTTTGGACATGGGGTGGGTGCCACCCGGCTCTTGATCAAGCAGGGCTTTCAGGATCAGTTCGGGATGGATGCAGGTTTCAGTCATTTCCACAACGGCTTCCTGACCACCTTGGTACAAGCGGGAATCTTGGGTGCGGTGACGCTGGCGGCGATCTTTGTGGCTGCCGTCAGAAATGCAGCCCTGGTCCTCCGTGACAGCACCGATCCGATCGAACGGTTCGGCGCCACCATGATCGTCGCCGTCGTGATCACCTACCTGACTGCCGGCATGACGGGCATCCTGATCGGCCATGACATTCTTGACTCGGTCTTTATGGTCTTCCTGGTGTCGGGAACATATCTTGCCTGTGGCCGCCAGGCCGCGTTGGTGGAAAGGCAAGCCCTTCCACCAGTGGTGGGAGCCCAGGCGACGTCACCACCGAAAAGCCAAACCGTTCCACTGGTGACAGAAGCCGTTCCATCAGACCTGGCACCTCCGCCAGCCGCCCGATAGCCGGTCCGGGCAAGACAATGAAAGTCCTGGTTACGGGCGCGACGGGTTTCATCGGCCGCCAGGTGGTCCATCGGCTTCGTGAGGCCGGCGTCGAACTTCGCCTTGCCTCCCGCCAGCCGGATAGACTTGATGCCGGGCCCGACACGATGCAGATGCCTGGGTACGATGCACCTGCCGAGGCTTTCCTGGCGCTGACCAGGGATGTTACGGATGTCGTCCATTGCGCGGGTCTGAACAATGATCAGGGCAATGCCACCGAAGCCGATTTTCGGGCAGCCAATGCGCAATTGAGCGCACGTCTGGCGCATGCCGCCGCCACGCAGGCAAGCGTACGGTTCATTCATCTTTCCTCGGTCCGGGCCGTGATCGGCGCGCGTGCCAGCGCAACGATCGACGAAAACACGATCCCCGATCCACAAGACGCCTACGGGCGCTCGAAACGCGAAGCAGAAATTGCGGTGTTGGGCGCCTATGCCTCGCATGGCCGTGCCGACGCGGCCATATTGCGGCTGCCGCCAGTCTACGGGATCGGCATGAAAGGAAACCTGGCGATGCTGATGCGGCTCGCCGATACGGGTCTGCCGATGCCGACAGGCGCATTGACGGCGAACCGTTCGCTGCTGTCATCGCAATCCGCGGCACGGGCGGTGTGGCATCTGCTTTGCCATTCCGAGCCACTTCGTCCGATCTATCTCGCCAGCGACGAGCCGCCGGTGTCCGTCGCTGCCGTCATCGGTGCCTTTCGCCGCGGCTTGCGGAGACCGACGCGCCTGATGACCGTGCCGGCTGGACCAATGCGGACAGCCGCCACACTGCTTGGCAAGCGGATGTTCTGGGACAGCCTGACGGCGACGCAAATATGCGACCCGTCGCTGCTTGTCTCGGAAGGCTGGGCGCCGGAAACCAGCACGCTGGAGCGGCTGACCGAGATAGCGCGGCTCCGAAGCCCTCGACGTCCTGTTTGATCCCGGCTCAAAGACCGGTTCCGCTTCTGGAGCGGGGCTGCTCAGCCGCGATAAAGTGTTCCAAACAGGATCCGAAGGTCGAGCCAGAACGACGCGCTCCTGAGATAGGTGGCATCGGTTTCGGCCAGAAGTTGCGGGTTCGACATGTCGATGCCCCTGATCTGGGCCAAGCCTGTCATCCCGGGCAAAGCCTGCAAAACGCCCAGCCGCCTGCGGCATTCGATCAGTTCCGTCTGGGTCGGCAGGCAAGGACGCGGCCCGACCAGGCTCATTTCGCCGCGCAGGACATTCCACAGCTGCGGCAACTCGTCGAGCTTGAATTTCCGCAAGCCCCTTCCAACCGATGTCACGGCGCTCACCGGGGTTTCATGCGAGGGCAAGGATGGCGTTCCCTGGTACATCGTCCGCAACTTGTGGCAGCGAAAAAGCACACCTTCGCGGCCAATCCGCGTTTGTGAAAAAATCACCGGACCGGGGGAGGATACTCGGACGGCAACAATGGCCAGCAATAGAATGGGAGAGGTTGCCACCAGCAGCACAGCCGCACCGGCGAGATCGAAGATTTTCTTGGCTGTCTTCATGTGGCCGATAGGGCTCCCTGCCAGGCTCTACGCGATGACCGCGAGCGATGCCCGTCAATCCGGTCGGCGTAGCACGAGGTCGCCTTCCCAACCAAGCGCGCCGGGTCCGCGATTTCAGATACGACCCAGGACAAAGGCGAGATAGAGCCCAAGGGTGCCGGCAAAAGTCTGTCGATAGACGCCGCTTTTGCGCAGGGCGCCCAGGCGTTGGAAAAGGGAACCTCGCCGACCGTTCGCGAACAGGTCGAGGCACGCCACCGCATCCTTCGTAAGGAGATCGCGATTGACGGCAAGGCCGGCAAGATTGAGATCGGTCCAGTCCGCGAACTGGCCCTTGAACAGGCGACCCAGCCGCGAGATCCGCGCCTGCCATGATGCATTGGCGCCGACCAGATTTGCCGCATGCTGGCGGTAGCGTACCAATGGCCGCGGATCGTAGCGGACGACCCCGCCGGCACCGGTGACGATCAGGTAGGCCCACCAATCGTGGCTGACGAAACCGGTGCGCGCGGAGGCCTTGGCCAACAGATCGCGCGCCGCGCGGTTGAGCAGCATGGTGTTGCCGCCGGCGATACTCTGCACCAGCGCATTGCGGAACGACGGCGGACGGCTAAACAGCGGCGAATGGCCGACCAGGCGTCCGGTTTCGGTCATGGTCGCGGTTCGCGAGCAGAACATCAGCGGAATGTCCGCATCAAATGCCTGCATCCAGCCGAGGGCGCTTTCAAGCCTGTCGGGCTCCCAGACATCGTCCTGATCGCAGAAGGCGTAACAATCCGCGTCGATGCTCGGGTCCAGGATCATCGACCGGAAATTGGCGGCAAAGCCTTGCCGCGGCCCCTCCACCAGATTTATCCGACCTTTTGTCCAGCGGGGCTTCCAGGCTTCGATGACGGCAACCGTGCCATCGACGGAGCCGTCGTCGGATATCCAAAGGTCGATCAGAAGATGGGACTGCGCGAGCAGCGACTGCACCTGCTCGTCGATAAAGGCGGCGCCATCCTTCGTGCCCATCAGGACCGCAATGCGCAGATCTGTCTTATCCACTGATGTCAAACGCCTTGCCGCGCGAGGAAAACCGCTGCGCACTTTTCCTGGAATTGCTCATCTTTGCCTTCACGCAATTCCGGACGGAAAACCGCTGCGCACTTTTCCTGGAATTGCTTTAGCTCGCCTGCCCGGCCGTTTTCGGGACCGCGCCCTGCCGCGCGTTCGCCCTTGTCTTCGTCGCGCGGTCGAGGTCGGTCAGGATGGTGAGCGAGGCTGCCTTGTCCTGGGCCTTCATGGATTGCTGTAGCGCCGCAAGTGCTGCCTGGACATCCGACCATAGTGCGACATCGGTGCTCAGGCCGAAGATCTTGGCAATGCTGAGTTCGACCAGTTCCTCATCCTCGCCGTGCAGCGTCTCGTGGAGCTTTTCGCCCGGGCGGATGCCCGTGAAGCGGATTGGAATATCCGTATAGGGGCTTTTTCCCGCCATGCGGATCATCGTCTCGGCCACTTCGACGATCGGCACGGGCTTGCCCATGTCGAGCATGTAGACGGCGTAGTCCTGGCCGGCCGGCCGCGAGGCGGCATCGGCCGCCGACATGATGACGAGATCGACGGCTTCGGCGACGGTCATGAAATAGCGCGTCATGCGCCGGTCGGTTATGGTGACCGGCCCGCCGGCCTCGATCTGCGCCTGGAATATGGTCGCCACCGAGCCATTGCTGCCGAAGACGTTGCCGAAGCGCACCGCGATGAACTTGGTGGCCGCGCGGCGGCCGCCCGGTTCGCCGGCCGGTGTCCCGTGCAGCGCGCTGACGATCTGTTCGGCGGTCCGCTTGGTCATGCCGAGCACGGATGTCGGATCGACGGCCTTGTCGCTCGAGACCATGACGAATTGCGCCACGCCGCATTTGGCGGCGACCTCGGCGCAGACAAGCGTGCCGAAGACATTGGTCTGGATGGCGGATTCCCAATTCTCCTCCAGCAGCGGAACATGCTTCAAGGCCGCGGCATGGAAGATGATGTCGGGTTTGAACTCCGTGACGACGCGCGTCATCTGGCGCCGGTCCGCGACATCGACGATGCGGACCTTGAGGCGCTCATGGTACTTCTCGTCGACATACTGGCTCAACTGAAAGATGCCGAATTCGGAATTGTCGGCGACCAGCACGGCCTCGGCTCCAAGCTCCAGCGACCGCTTGACCAGCGTTCGCCCGATGGAGCCGGCGCCTCCCGTGACGAGGACGCGCTTGCCGCCGACGAAGGCGCCGATGCGCTCGATGTCGGATGGCACAGTCGGGCGGCGCAGGATCGTTTCCATCTCGACGGCGTCGAGAACGAGCTTTCCCTCCTGGCCGACCTGCGAAAGGCCCGCGAACTGCACGACCGCTATGTCGCCGTGACGCGCGACGCGGACCAGCTCCGAATATTCCTCGATCTCATGCTCGGCGCCGCTGCCGAAGATCAGCAGATCGAGGCTTTTGGTGCCGCTCGCATAGTCTTCCAGGACATCGATCAGGCGCGGCCGGGTAGCCACCACCGGGACCCCTTGAATGCGCGTGCCGAGCGGTGCGCCATGCTCGGTGGCCATGATGCCCGCTATTGTATGGTCGGGGGGTTGCGCCGTGCGCGTGAAACGAATGATCAGGTCAGCCTCGCCGAGCCGCCCGACGAACAGGGCCTGCTTGGTGCGCGCCGTGTCGGCCTTGCCGCTGAGGACACCCCAGCTCGCGCCGTCACGCAGGAAGCGGTAGAACAGCCGGGGCGCCGAGATGATGGTGAAGGAGACGAGCAGGAAGACGATGAACTGGCGCTCGTTGAGCCCCGCGACAGGCTGAAAGGAACGCACGACTAGCGAAACGGCGTAGAGCACGAATGTCAGTATCGCGCAGCTCTTCAGGATGTTGAAGAAATCAGGCGTCGAGGCGAAGCGCCAGACCGTGGTGTAGAGGCCGCAATATCTGAACAGAAGATGGCTGATGAGCACTATGCCGGCCCAGGTGACAAGGCCCTCCGTGGAGAGCGCCCCAAAGGAAAGATCCGACCGCGACAGGACAAGGCTGAGCGCCACGGCGACCAGGACCATGACCACGTCCTGGACCATGATGAAGGCGCGCCGAATCTGTGGCCTGAGCCCGAACACAGCTTCCAGGGAAGTATTCATTAGGCAGTACTAAACTCCAGGCTGTCGGAGTGACTGCCAGCAAAGTGTGTGAGCACGAGAATCATTCGCGACCATCACACTTCCAAGCAGCATCTCCGGCCCCCGCCGTGCTGTATCGCATACTGCGAGCCGCGAGGCATAGCCAGATGTTTTTTTGGGGGCTGCGCGGTCGGAGCGCTAGACCTGATCAAGGAGTAGGTGCTCCCTGATCTAAGAACTGCGTGCGTTCAACCAAAACTCCATTTGCATCGGTGTCGACATAGATGAAATGGCCGAACTCCGTTGGCCCGTTTGTCGCAAGCTTGTCCGCGGCTAGGTTGTTCCAGTGAGAGATAGCACCAGAAGAGGTTTTGAAATATGCGGAGGACGAATAATCGGCTGCCTTTAAATACCAGTCGAGGTGCGCGGCTTCAAAAGGATAGTAGACACGCCTTGCCGTCTTCATTCTGTTAAACGGCTCGCCAGCTCTGTGCAGCGCAAAAGTGGTATCAATTGGGGCTTCAATACTGGCAATTCGGCCATGCGAAGTCTCCACCCATTCAGGCTTGCGATGCCAAAACTGCTCAATGTGGCGATTCATCACATCTTGAAACAGTGGGTAATCGTGTGGAATATCGCGGATGCGAATCATCGGCCCAACGCATTGCACTGAGGTATAGCGATCAAGGAGCTCGTCATAGACGTCGAGCGCTTCGGCATTCGCGACAGAAAGATCGATGTCGCAGTCTGTTACAACATATCTGGTTGGCTGGGCCCATGATGAAAAATAGTCTTTAATCGTTTCATCAACGTCATTGAGGTCATCTTGGTTAAAAATTCTTTCTCTCTTATATATTATGCACCCCTCGGATTTTAAATCATCCAGAATGTGAAGTGTTTCAGGGTCATCGGATCCGTTGTCATGTATGATTACTTCGACACTTCTTTTCATTTTCCTATATGAGTTAATCGCAGTTCTCAAGAATTTGCCGCGATTGTAAGAGATTACGAAAATCGGCAAAGGGTTTTTCCTGCATGATGACAAAGTCTGATAAGAGCGCTGGCCAAGGTCATGCGAAAGCTCGCCTATTCGGCTGTTAGGAAAATTCGAAATCATAGCCGCCCGATCGATCTGCATGTCATGCAAAGTGGCACGAGCCACCAATTCATTAACGTCTATGTCGATTGCTGGTTCATACGGTTGATTCTGAGGCTGATTGGCCAGCGAGAACCAATCCCGAAATTTGAATCCGCTCCTGACGACGCGATCCGAAAGCTTGATCCAAAGATTGGGGATGCCAAATGCCTCGGCGAATATTAACCCGTGTAGGCTTGAGCTTACTATGGCGTCGCATGACTGCAGGGTGCGAAAAAACTCGGCGGGTGAGCCGTGGACATTAACGTCAACCACCCCCTCTTCGCGAAGAAGGCGCTGAAAAAGAGGATGTTGGCGATCCACGTAGTGGGGAATAAGCCCCATACGGAACCTTTGCTCAGAGTCTAGCCGGGGAAGGAAATCGGGTACGAGAAAACCCGGATCACCGAGTGGGATGTCAGGGACATCGACGCCCGCCGATTTAAACTTCTGATGGGTCAGCTTGCCTCGTAATGCATACACATTTGAGGCAAGGATTTGCGACACTTGCTGATCCGGGTCCATGAGGCCGGTCCCCCACAAGATCGTCCTAGAGTTGGCGCTACCTGCGATACTGCCGATTGAAAAAAGCCTCGCCTGATTGGAGTCAGTGGAAAATATTGTACGTTGACGCGAGACATGCTCAATCACGTCCGGGCTCACCACGTCACCGATGTTTCCAATCCTTGAAAAATGCCACTCTCGAATTGGGACATCGGATGGCGTCGGCTTGACGCCCACTGATCCTCTTCTCACGGTCTTAAGCAGGAAACGATGGATACGGCTTTTGTAATTCGGTTTCATTACGGTCCAAGTGATCAACGGTTTGACTGGCGGTTTGCGTATTTTCGCTCTGTAGTGCTTCCACGTATACTCTCACAGACCGTCAAAGAATTCGAGATCGCCATCTGGTGCAACCCCTGGCACCAAGACATGTTTCTCGCCCTTTCTGATAAAATCAGAGTTTTCGGCGTACGCCCCGAAGTTGACGGCTTCATTCGTACAGAGGATGTTGAGCGAGCGGCCGAATACCATATTGATTTTACTTACTGGCGAGATGTTGTTGGCCTTCCTCCCTATCGAATACAGGTTGGACTTGACAGCGACGACCTCATTAGACAAGACTACCTGGACAGAATACATCATGAGATATCAAAGAACCGATCAAGCTCCCTCCATATCTGTTTCCAGCCTATGATATTTAATCTCGAAAACCTGACGCAATACGACCTGAAAGCCGATTATGGCCCAGAAGCCGGGTCCCCATTCTTCGCAATCGTGCAAAATGAGGGGGCCGGTTATATATTCTCCTACGAGCAGTCTCATTTGAAATTGCCAAAATTCTTCGCCAATTCGGTTAAAGTGGAACCAGGCTACTGCTGGTTCACAATTCATGACTCGAACGCATCGACCAGGCTGCCATCCACAAGCTCACCGATCCTCAACCCTTGAGGTAACCGTTGATAGGTAGGGCTGTGCGCCGAAGTCGACACGCCCTACCGCAAGCGATCCGATTTCAGGCGCCACCCTTACCATCACCGCATCCACAATCCTATGCATCACGATGCGCTCGGAATCTCGTGTTCCGCTAACGCCGCTGCTGAGGAAATAGACACCTGGAAGCATCGAGCAAGAAAACTCCCAACGAACAGAGATCGATTGCCCAGAGGACACAGACTTCGTTCTTTGATCCGGAGAGCGAATGGTTTGAGCCCCACCGAGCCCGTAACCCTCAGTGGTTCGAATCCAAATTCCAAACCCAACATCCCGGGCGCTGGCTATGAAATCGACTTGGTATTCAAAGACATAACGACGCCCAAGACGGAGGACGTTCACAGGTTTACCGCTGAGCGTCAATACGCGCATGCTATGAATGCGTGCCCCACGAACTTCGTGAGACTCAATCGATTGAGACTGCATGCCGTCATCGAGATAATCGCCGATGTCCGTGAATGCCCCGGGGAATTCTTCCAAATGTTCCGCCCAGAGGGAGCTGTCACTTGGATTACTAACTGCTTGCTGGCGTACCTGGGCCTTCGCCACCGAAGGCTCATCTGGAGATGACCCCTTAATGGAGAGGATATTCGATCGGATCTCCGCGGCGCCATCAGCACTCGCATTTACCAGCCGCTGATACTGGCCGGTCACAGCCTTCGGCTTACCCTCAAGAATCTTTTCGCCGCCATCAAGAAGGATTGCCCGCGTGCATAGCTGCACAATGGTTTGCGCACCATGACTGACAAAAAGGATGGTGCCGCCTTTGTCCTTGATATCCTCAATGCGGGCGAAACATTTGCGCTGAAAGGCTTCATCCCCCACCGATAGCGCTTCGTCCACTATCAGAATATCGGGATCGACATTGATAGCGGTGGCGAAAGCCAACCGCACGTACATGCCTGACGAATAAGTCTTCACCGGCTGGTCCATAAACGGGCCGATATCCGCGAAACGGGCTATCTCATCGAAACGCCACTCCATTTCCTTGCGGGGCACACCAAGGATCGAGGCATTGAGGAAGACGTTTTCGCGGCCTGTGAACTCGGGGTTGAACCCGGCACCAAGCTCCAGGAGCGCGGCGATGCGGCCGTTGACTTCGACCGAGCCGCTGGTTGGCTGCAGCGTACCGCAGATGATTTGCAGCAGCGTCGACTTGCCGGAGCCATTGCGGCCGATGATACCGACAGTTTCGCCACGACCAACTTCGAAAGACACTCGCGACAGAGCTGCGAAGTCGCGAAAATAGCGACGCGGTGGACGGCCGATCAGCCGCTCCAGCCGCGGCACCACCATCTGCTTGAAGCGATCTTCAGGCCGTTCGAACATGACATAATGTTTGGATATGTCGTGCACGCGAATAGCGATGTCGGAAGCACCGGGCTTATCAGAGGACATCGGCAAATCCCCGCCGTGTCTTTTGGAAAAATTGATAGCCGAGAAATGCGATCGCAATCGCCACGAGCGAATAGTAGCAAAGCGCCAGCCAATTCGGTTGCACACCAAAAAGAACTACGTCGCGGAAACTTTCGACGGGAATAGCGAGCGGGTTTAGTGAAAGCCATGGCTGGAGCCATACGGGCAGCGAGGTTCTCTGGAAGAAAACCGGCGAAAGGAACATGGTCGCCGTCACCAGAGGTGCTACGATCTGGCTCATGTCACGAAAATACACGCCGATTGATGCCAATATCCAGGCTATGCCGAGCACCATGATGATCAGAGGCGCGAAAACCAATGGTGCCAGAACCACCGTAAGCGGAACCTGGCCAAAAACGATGAAGGCGAAGACCAATAGCACGAGCAAACTGACTGCCGCATGGAACAACGCCGCGCCGGCAGAAACCAAGGGTAGGATCTGAATCGGAAACACGATCTTTTTGACGTAGTTGGCATTGGCAACGATCAGACCGGGCGCCAGCGAAACCACCTCCGCGAAAAATTGGAAAACGATCAATCCGCAGAATAGAACGACCGCATACTCCCCCGTTGAATCTGTGCCGCTTTGCTGACCGGGGATAGTCCAGCGCGACTTCATCACCACACCAAACACGAATGTATAGACAGCGAGCATGAACAGGGGATTGAGCAGGGACCATAACAGCCCCAGGGCGGAGCCGCGGTAGCGCCCGGTAACTTCTCGGCGGACGAGGGAAAAAACGATATCTGCATTTGGCATGTTGTGCGCGACCGCCACTACGGCAACTCTACTTTGCGGGAACGTGAGATTCGGAGATCTCGGCACGAGCGCATCGAGCCAGAACCAACCGATCAGCAAGTCCTCGGGGGCCGCCCTTGGCTAAATTAACGATGAATTCATACCCCTCGGTGTCGAATGAAATCTGCTCGGAGCAGTAAATCAAATTAAGTGACCGAAGGTCGTTCATAATTAAAGAAAATGACGACGGTGTGAACCGCCAATTATGGACATCAAAATATTGCGGCTCCCTCTGAACCCTTTCATATAGTTCTTCAGCTTGCTGGAAAGTATGCAAGAATTCCAAGTTTCCATTGGCCCCATGATGCCATGACGGCTTGCCGTCTAGAAACGCAGCGAGGGATACGTGGTCGAAGATGGTTCCTGGAGTATGGCGCTTGCGCTTCTCGAGAAAGGCTTGAAGGACATCTCCTGTCGTCGTTACACCTCGGAAAATATCGAAACAATACCGGCAATCGGGTATAGCCAACGAAAGCACTCCACCCGGCTTCAACATAGACTCGCATTGCTGCACAAAACTGACCAAGTCCGTCGTATGCTCAATGACATGTGATGCGAGAACAAAATCGTAATAATCTCGTCGGCCTGTCAGGCCATCGAGTGGCTCACCTTGCCAAACGAAATCGACCTCCTCAATTAGTTTTGTGTCGACACCCATGCCTTTGTATTTTCGGCGCAGCTCATCGGCAGGCGCATGGTCCAGGGTCTCGACACGATATCCCTGCGCTTTTGGAAGCAGTGGATTGTACCCTGGACCTATTTCCAGGCCTATACCGCTGGGGTCGATGTGCCACAGCAATTTCTGCCGCCTATCCAATTGTTGGCTCGCTCTTTCCTTCTTTGCACTTCTCAAATTCACAGCGGCCTCAACATCCTGACCCGCTTTAAGGTCGGAAGAAACTCTCCCTGTTTGAGACGAGACCAAATTATAAGCGCTGAAGCTGAGATTTCCCGGCGACGATCGGTTCTCCGATAAGAAACGTTCTATTGAGTCGACCCATTTTCCTGCGTGCGCCGCCAGTACCCGCGAATGCCACACTTCATTCGAGCAATCGAGCGCAATGCGACTGCGCATCTCAGCATCCTGGGCCATCTGCTCCAGGGCACGTGTCCAGTCGTCGTAATTTGTACCGATCAGAAGACCGTTGCCTTCATGGCGCACCGTATCTCTGTATGCTGGCACATCACTATATATGGCAGGAATACCAAGTGCACTGTAGTCTAGAAATTTTATGTCAGATTTGGAGTCGTTAAATCGACTTCTGCTTAAAGGGGCGATTGCAAAGTCCCAGTCTATCTTATTTTGCATCCATTCTACAAATTTCGGATACTCGACACTTTCGTGTGGAACGCTTGACAGACGAACAGGGAGATTCCCGAACACAGAAAGAACATCTGAAGGATCGGCAACACCCACGACTTCGAATTCAATGTCAGAGATTGACGATATCAATCTACGAACTGGCTGTATGACGCCTAAGAGATCTTCCAGATGGGTAAAAGTGCCCATGTATCCAAAGCGAAGCTTCTCTGGTTTGGACGGGAGTGCATTCCGTCTAGGGCGTCTGAATAACGTATCGTCTATTTGGTTAGGCAGAATAGCAACGTTGCCGTTCAGCTTAGCGATACGCTTTGCCAGGTTAGGAGTCGAAGTGATAACGCCGACTGCTCTTTGAATAAAGCGCCGGCATATCGTCCGTTGCAGCGCCCCTGGCCAAGATGCACGCCCCGGCTCATCATTTAGATCAAGAAGATTGTCATCTAGAGCGTAAACAAGAGAGATTCCTCTATATTCGAGCTCAGAGAATAGAGCGTTTTGCACATCCGCTTGACCCTCACCGCCCAAATCTTGACGCCATAAGCGGTCCACAATGACAACGTCGATTGCTTCACCGGGCAACTCCACGCCGGACGACAGTTCGATCCTCTGAGCGTTTGAAGGGTGTCCAAGCGGCCTTAGCAGCCGGATATAGCTGGTCCCAAAAGGTGTCCGACCATCTCCACTTTCAAACAGCACATGAACCTTGAGCTTTTTTGACAACATCCTACATTCCCAAAATCACTGGCTCAGGTCGCTTTCAGGAAACAGAGCGTCCAGGATTCGAACGGCTGCTCCTTCCGAATAGTACCCTGCGGCAGTTTCAACGCCTCCCAACTGTATTTTCCTAAGCAACTCGTTGTCGCTAACAAGCTCCACAAGCGCCTCGTAGCAGGCATTTTCATCCGTGGTATCCACGATCAATCCATTCCTGTGGTCGGTGACTATCTCTCCCAGGCCTCCATTTGCCGGACCTACCACGGCGGTGGCGCAACCCATCGCCTCCAGCGCAGTCAGGCCCATCGCTTGGTAAACCGAAAAATCTGCAAAGATGTCTACAGACGCGAGAAGTGCCGACATTTCGTCAGGATTTAGGTGGCCTCTTATCACGGCATTCGGAAGCGGAACGAATCGCCTCACGAGCGGATCTTCTGGGGAGCAGCCAAAGACATGGACTTCTACACGCTTCGGCTCACTCCGACAGATGCGCTCTAACACAGAAGCGGTTAGTTCGGGCGCCCGACGGGGAGTTGACGGACGTATCATGGCGGCGATTCGTGTGACACCGGTGTCGCCTCGGGCGCTCGGGAAAAAGCGGTCGCAATCGTAACTCGGTCCGACAATTGAAGGATCAATGCCGGTATACCGTTTTAACTCCCTGGCGTTCCAAGCGGTTTTGGTGAATAACTTCATGTTTGGTATCGCTGTGTAGCTGCTCAATGCTTGCGCGTGCAATGGGTCCGATTCATCGAAGAAATAGGGTTCGAAATCTTGTACGTAATAACCAAAGCATTGCCGTTCGCCTAACCCTAGCCCCCTAAACCATTCTACTGTAAAAAATACAGTTGCTATTACTGCGTCAAAACTGTCCTTTACTTTTGACAGCGACTGAGGGTTTTCCAGATAGATTATCGGAACCTCCACATTGGGGTAGCTAAGCTCGAACGCATCTTTATGCATTTTCAAGTTTGCAATCGTCACATCGACACCCGCCCGCATCATGCATTGCGCCTCTGTGAGCACAACATTGGCGCCGCCGCCAGAATCGCGTACCGGCAGCAAGAACAAGACACGACGCCCCTCATGGCGATCACGAATTTGATCTCGGTTCAGGATGCGTTCCGGGCCCACTGATATTCTGGCCCGCATTGCCGCGAGACCAGGATTTTCTTTAGTAGCATCTAGAGACAACAAAATCCGGCTGTCGTGTTTTTCACGCAGCATCTGATCGGAGCGCTCCACAAGCTTGCGCCGCCGTTCATTGGAGTAGCTTTTGGATTGCGCATGGTAAACATACGTGTCCTCAGCCACAGCAAGAAGCCATCCGGCTCCAGAAGCGCGCAAACAGTAGTCGTTTTCCTCTCCATAGCCCTCGCCAAACGCCGCCTCATCAAAGTAACCTATGTCTTCGATCAGGGAGCGCCGGAGAAGAATACAAAAACCATTGAGAAACCCGACTTTGGGATAGGCACGGGGGGAACACTCCGCAACGCACATGGCCATGCTATTCACATCCAAACCCTCTGGAAGCGAATTCAGCGCCCAGTCACCGCCTTCCGTCGTCAAGGGCACAGATTGCCATGATGCAGTATTACTCAGAGGGCCAACGATTCCAATCTTGTCGTCGGACTGAGCACATTCGACTAAGCGGTCAAGCCAAAATGGGGTAACGATAGTGTCGCTGTTTAAGAGGACAGTAAAATCGGCGCTGGACGCCTTCAGACCAACGTTTGCTGCACGTGTATAGCCCAACGCGATTTCATGCCTCAACAGTTGACCAGGCTGTCCAATCATAAACTCTCTCAGATATGACGCAGTTATCTCGTCACTGCCATCATCCACAATAATCAAATTGTAAGGAGGCATTGTACGTGCTGTCACGGATTCCAGACATCTACGAACGTCTTCCAAAGCGTTATGGACACAAATTATAATATCTACGCTCGCAACATGGCGGCGAACCACTTTCGAACGTTGGGGGAATGCTTGGTCATGCGGCGAGACCACGTCGAAACACTGCTCAACGTGCTCCTCTTTCGCTCTCCGTTGCATCAGAATTCTAATACGGTATCCAATACCTCTAATGCCCTCTCTACGAAGTACACGCCAACTGGTGGCTACGAGGGGCGCGACACCACCCGAGAACCGCAAAGCATCGGGAGTTAACCTGAGGACAGACGGTAGGCTCAGACGCTGACGAGGTGGGGTGAACGACTCTTTTGGCGAACTAAGTTCGTGTCCTTCGCCCTCTCTTCCTTCATTTCTGCCGTGTGCCAAGAAATGGGCAAAAGGGTTTAGGCCGGCGAGCGCAACGTCGGGGTTGCGGAGCAAATAGTTACTGCTGCTGAAGCGTGAATTTGGATCGCGCCCCTCGCGAGCACCAAAGACAACGTAGTGCCGCAGCGGATCAATTCGCCACTCAGCCACGTCAGGATTGTTCTTGAGGTACCAGCCCCTATCGAAAGCTCCGGATCGCCTGATGATGCCGGCTGCCCGCACGTCGCGCACTGGACTTAGGGAAAGCTTGGTTGCAGCGTTCCAAAGAACCGAAAAGGGATAGCCGAGCCCGAACGATGCGCGCTTTACGAGACGCGTTGTCGAACGGAGTTGAGACGTCAGATGCCAAGACGTACTGCTATAAACGGCATCAACGCGATCTCGTACGCTCTGAAGCTCGCCGAGAGCTTGATCCCGCTCTAACGATACACTTGCATGACGGAAATGAAGCGCCTCCAACTCTTGAGTTAAATGACGCTCTCGGCTTTCCGCGTCGGTAGCACGCTGCCGCTCCCGCTCGGTCTCAGCCAGCGCGTTGCGTACTCCGGCGAGTTCGACATCCTTCCTCGCTATTTTCACTCGCAACTTTTCGAGTTCTGTTGTGTATCGGTAAGTATCAGCATTGCGTTCGTCAGCCAAACGCTTGAGAGCTTCTTGCTGCCGTAATAATTGCTCGTCTTTTAGCTCCACTTCTCGACGGACACTCGTCAACTCGACTGTGTGCTGGTCTATTTCAGCCGCCCTCTCGTCCGCTAAATGCTGCGCCAGTGAACTCGCCTGCTTTAATCTTTGGACGCGCGAACCCATCTCATCGAAGAACGCTTCGCCAAACACCGGACTGACTGTGTCGAAGGAGATCCGCACGGCATCTAGCAACGCCATCGCGATAGGATCATTGGGGTCTTTTTCAAGTGCTCTCAACGCACCGTAAGCTTGCTTTACCCAATCAGCGATGCGTGGATCGGCGTCGAGCAGATCCGCGCTTGCGGCATGATGCTGATGATCAGTAGAGAAATGGGTCGACAGGCTTGTCTGCAGCGCAGAGATGGATTGCGGCCATTTTATATGCAGAGCCCCGGAAATTTTCTCAATGTCGACCCGCCAATCTTCAAGCAAAGCTTCATAGGAGACAAACACGCGAGGTTTGCCTCTGGTGTCATGTTCGGCCTCCAACTCGTGCCGCAGCCATAAAAGGGCGCTAAAGCCTGATGTGAATCCATCCCGCTTTTCGAGTGAAGCAATCACCGCCAAGGGATTGCGCTGCGTCAAGACATAGCGAACCTCGACATTTATCCGCTTCAGGATTTCAGCATAAAGCGGCACCAAACGTGAGATTCTCGGCTCCTTAAGGACGAAAAGCGACGCAGCGCCATACTCCTCGTCGATCAGCCTTGCGATCTCCGATTTGTAAAAACGTAAGCGAGCGGCGCCAAGATCGGTTTGCTCGAAGGGCCGCCAGTCATCCCAACTGCTGCCGGCCTCCGCAAGCATACGATCATGAAGTTCCATCAGCCGCAGCGGCTCCCAATGGCCAGTGGGGTTCGTTGGATTGGCACCAAGTGTATTCTTCGGCAGTTCAGCGCCGAGCAGGCTGATGGCCCTCGTCAGCGCGCTGGTGCCCGAACGGTGCATGCCGAGCACCATGATGCATGTGCGCTTCGTCGCTGGCTCCTTTGCAGCCGCCGGCTTCGCCTTGGTGCGGGCTTTTGCCGGCCGCCCTTCAGTCGGCTGCGGATCAGGCGTCGCGCCTTGCAGATTCTCAGGTGATGGATGCTTGTTCATGCGCTCAATATCTGTCTCGTCTCGTCAACCACCAGCCGCCGCACCACCTCCCCTGTCGACGCCCGCCAATCCGGCGCATCCCACCCAAATACGTCCGCGAATTTCGCGCTCGACAGCCGGGAATTGACAGGGCGGCGCGCCTTGGTTGGGTAGTCCATCGTCGTGATATCCCGCACCCGCGCCCAGGGACCACCAAACTTCAGGCTTGTGTCCAGGATATGACGGGCAAAGCCGCTCCAGTTGGTCTCGCCGGTGCCAGCCAGGTGATAGGTGCCGAATGCGGCGAAGTCCTTGTCGCCATGCAGCATGATGGCCGCATGCAGGATCGCGTCGGCGATATCAAGCGCGGATGTGGGATTTCCCCATTGATCTGATACCACCGAAATCTCATCGCGGTCGGCGGCCAGCCGCAGCATGGTTTTCGCGAAATTCTTGCCGAACGGACTGTAGACCCAGGCGGTACGCAGGATCAGGTGGCGCGGATTGGCTGATGCCACCGCCTGCTCGCCGGCGAGCTTGGAGGCGCCGTAGACACCGAGCGGCGCCGTCGGATCGGTTTCGATATAGGCATCGGCCTTGGTTCCGTCGAAGACATAGTCGGTCGAAAGATGGATGACCGGCACGCCCAGCCGCGCCGCGGCCTCCGCCACCTTGCCGGCACCGGTCGCGTTGACCGCAAAGGCCAGATCGGGCTCGTCCTCGGCCTGGTCGACGGCCGTGTAGGCGGCGGCCGACACGACGATATCGGGCTTGGCACCCGCGATGACGTCGATGATGGTGTCGGGCCGTGCCAGATCAAGCTCCGGGCGGCCGATGGCGACGACCTCCACGCCGGCGCGCGCCTGACCGGCCGCGAGCAGGCTCGCAGCGACCTGGCCGTCGCGTCCCGTGACGAGGAGCCTCACGCGCCCACCTTGCGGGCTTCGCCCAGTCTTTCGCCGGCATAGCGCTGTTCGCGGATCGGCCCCCACCACCATTCGTTGTCGAGGAACCAGTCCACGGTCCTGGCAAGGCCGCTGTCGAAATTCTCCCTGGGTGTCCAGCCGAGCTCGCGGCTTATCTTGGTGGCGTCGATGGCGTAGCGGCGGTCGTGGCCGGGACGGTCGGTGACGAAGGAGATCAGCTCGCGATAGCGCCTGCCGCCGGCGCGCGGACGCCTGGTGTCGAGCAGGTCGCAGATCGTCTCGACGACGGCAAGATTGGTGCGTTCCGAATTGCCGCCGACATTGTAGCTCTCGCCCGGTTGCCCTTTCGTGGCGACGAGTTCCAAGGCGCGCGCGTGATCCTCGACGAACAGCCAGTCGCGCACATTGGCGCCGGCGCCATAGACCGGCAGCGGCTTTTCGTCGAGCGCGTTGAGGATGACGAGGGGGATCAGCTTCTCGGGAAAATGATAGGGGCCGTAATTGTTCGAGCAGTTGGAAAGCACGACCGGCAGGCCGTAGGTCTCGTGCCAGGCGCGCACCAGATGGTCCGAGGCAGCCTTCGACGCGGAATAGGGCGAGGACGGCGCGTAGGGCGTCTCCTCCACGAACATGCCGCCGTCGAAAGGCAGGTCGCCGAACACCTCGTCGGTGGAGACGTGATGGAAGCGGAAGCGGATTTTCCTGTCGTCGGACAGGCCACGCCAGTATTCCAGCGCGGCGTTGAGGATCTTGTAGGTGCCGACGATGTTGGTCTCGATGAAGGCGCCCGGTCCGTCGATCGAACGGTCGACATGGCTCTCGGCGGCCAGGTTCATGACGATGTCGATATCGTGCCGGCGCAGAAGGTCGAGCACCGCCCTCTCGTCACAGATGTCGGCCTGGGCGAAGCTGTAATTATGGGCGTTCTCGATCGGCCGCAGCGAGGCCAGATTGCCCGCATAGGTCAGCTTGTCGAGATTGGTCACCCGGTGGGCCGGGTTGGCGCACAAATGCCTGCATACCGCCGAGCCGATGAAGCCGGCACCGCCCGTCACCAGAAAATTCATACCGCAATCCTCACGCAAACACCCATCAGGCGAATACCTCGGCGACGGCGAGCAGCGGCGCCTTGAGGTCCTTGTCCGAAAGCTGGAAGCCGCCGGCCAGCGACGGCCATTCGATGCCGATGGCAGAATCGTCGAAACGGATCGACCGGTCATGCTCGGGCGAATAGGTGTCGGTCACCTTGTACAGCACCTCGGTGTCGGGCACGAGCGTGACGAAGCCGTGCGCGAAGCCCCTGGGCACCAGGATCTGGTTGCCTTTTTGCGCCGACACTTCGAGGGCGACCCATTTTCCGAAGGTTTTCGAGGCGCGGCGGATGTCGACCGCGACATCGAGAATGCTGCCGCGGATCACCCGCAGCAGCTTGTCCTGGGCACGCGGCGCCAGCTGGTAATGGAGCCCGCGCAGCACGCCCGCGGCGGCGGAATAGGAGTGGTTGTCCTGCACGAAAACCAGGTCGATCCCGGCCTGCGAAAAGAGCTCGGCATTGTAGGTTTCCATGAAGAAACCGCGCGCATCGCCATGGCGTTTGGGAACGATTTCCAGCACCCCGTCGATGCCAAGGGATCTCACCTCCAGCATCTAGCCCTCCGACAGATCGGCGACACGCCGGCGCAGATAGGCGGCGTATTCGTTCTTTCCCAGGCGAGCTGCACGCTGCAACACCTCGTCAGCGCTCAGCCAGCCTTGTTCGAAGGCGATTTCCTCCGGACAGGCGACCTTGATGCCCTGGCGGTGTTCGATCGTGCGCACGAAGGAAGAGGCTTCATGCAGGCTGTCATGCGTGCCGGTGTCGAGCCAGGCATAGCCGCGTCCCAGCCGGTGAACATGGAGTTGGCCGCGCTCGAGATAGACATTGTTGACCGCCGTGATCTCGATCTCGCCCCGCGCCGAAGGGCGGATGGTCGGGGCGATGTCGACGACGTCATTGTCGTAGAAATAGAGACCCGTCACGGCCCAGTTGGACTTCGGGCTTTGTGGCTTTTCCTCGATCGTCAGCGCGGTCCCGGTCGCCTTGTCGAAGGACACCACGCCATAGCGTTCAGGATCCTCGACATGGTAGGCGAACACCGAAGCGCCTGTTTGGCGCGATGCAGCGGCGCGGCAAAGCTGCGACAGCCCGTCGCCAAAATAGATGTTGTCGCCCAGGATCATCGACACGCTGTCCTTGCCGATGAAATCGCGGCCGATGATGAAGGCTTCGGCGAGGCCATTGGGCTGCGGCTGCTCGGCGTAGGACAGTGCCAGCCCGAAGTCCGATCCGTCGCCGAGCAAGTCACGGAAAGCCGGCAGATCACGCGGCGTCGAAATGACCAGGATCTCTCTTATCCCCGCGAGCATCAGAACGCTCAGCGGATAATAGATCATCGGCTTGTCGTAGATGGGAAGAATTTGCTTAGAGACTGCTAATGTTAGTGGATAGAGACGCGTTCCACTGCCTCCAGCAAGGATAATTCCTTTCAAGAAGCTCTCCTCGACATGCCAAAGCCCCCCGGCCCTGATTGCCTGTGCTTAGGTTTCATGCATTGGCTTGTCAATGCGGCACACAACAAACGCATTGGCCACGCACGGGCAATCGGCTGGCGCCTCCCGCTTCGGCCGAACCCACCTGGTCCTACCTTGGCAAGGCCGATGCCCTGGCCGGGGCAAGCAGATTGTCCTCGTCGCGGCGGCTGGCCTTGCCCAATTCATCCCTCTGGTTGAGCCGATCGGCAAAACCGCGGTGAAAGACAATACCGTTCAAACAGGCAAACGTCATCGCAAGGGCGGCGGTTCGCAAGGGATAATCGACGAGGGAATGAACGAGCAGAAAAGCTAGCGACAGAAAAGCCGCCTTCTGCAACGGTTCCCCGCGAATTCTGGCGGACGATGCGGACAGCAGCACCGCATAGGCAACCATCAGCAGGATAGCCGGCAAACCGCCCTCCAACGCCAATTCCAGATAATCGTTGTGCGCGTGATTGACATAAGACTTGAAGATCATGCTGCCTTTTTCATGGATCTGGTAAACCTTCTGAAAAGCACCAAATCCGACACCGGTGGTCCAATTCTGTTCAATTCCCTCAATCGTGGTCCGTGCGAATTCGGCTCGTCCAAAGGCCGGGTCGACCACTTTGGCATCGATCTTTGCCCACGCGCCGATCGTGTAGATCGAAAGACCGATGAAAACCGCGAGGATGCCATAACCACCAACCCTCGAGCGCGCGGACAGGAAGACAACGGAGATGGCGGTGATCGCCAGCCCGATCAAAATGCCGGCCCGCGAACCGGCGGCCAGAAGCAGCAGCAGGAGGGTTACCAGACCGAGCGCTCCTGAAAGAAGGTGGCCGCGGAACAAGCCATAATATACCACGAAGGGGATCGAGACGAAGAGCAAGGCCGAGAAGTGGTTCTGGTTGGCAAAGAGACCCGCATTGATGGTAAACGGCAGCAGTCCCTCGATGGCGACGGTATCGGAGAGCGAATACTGGATTGCCGCCGCCAGGCCATTGCAGATCACCCCCATGAAAAAGAACGGCAGAAGACCGTGGACCTGCTCAGCGCGCAGGCGCAGGACGGCGAGGAAGAACGCCGCGGCCGCGACAAAATAGAGCATGCACTCGATGGTGCGCCCCACTCCGACGCTGACGAAGCGCAACCGGCTTTCGCCATCCAGCCATGGATCCGCAAGCAGCACCGCGGGCCGCACCCCCTCGAGCAGGGCGCCGGGCAGCGGCACGACCTGAAAACAGAACACCGCAACCACGAGAGCAAGCAACCACAACACGGCGCGGGGAATTGCCTGTTCCGACGGCCTCGAGAGGATCGCCGCGGCGCAGATGACCGCCGCAATCTCGATCAGCGTCTCGGTGTACAGACCGCTCGCGGTGCCGCCACCAATCAGCATCGATAGAAAGAGCACCGAGCCAAGAAGATATTTATCCCACTGCGTGGGCTGTCGCGACCGTTCTCTCACGACGATACTCTTTCGATGCTCAATTTGTGCATGACCAACGTCCCGACATACCGAAACCGCCAACTCTGTGCGATCGCGGCCGTTTCCAGTCTCAGCAACTGCATCGGGCACGCCGCCGGCCCAACCGTGAAGTCCAGGCTCAGGCTTCGCCTGTTGAAGGTGCCTTCCGGTATGTTGAAGCGCGCGATCTCATGTGAGGGAGCGACGCATCTGAGAGACCAGAACAATTCCTTCGGCAGTTTGAGATTCGTGGCCGAAGCGTTCAGGGAAATCCTGTAGGAGCCAGGAGGAAGTTCGATAAATTGCTGAAGCGCCGCGTTCTTGACGGGCGTGTTCAGAAATCGAATCGTCGCTCCGCTGTCGCTTTCACCTGCATCCCGCGATCCGGCGAAGGTGATCTCCATACCCGACCGGTCGTGTATCACCCAGTCGAATGGTTTGCCGCTGTGGACCGGTTCGAAGCCGCCGTTGAAAATGTAGCCGCCCAGTTTCCGTTCCTCGTCGGACAGGCTGAAGAGAAACAGCCGATAGGCCGGGTCATATTGCCTTTGCTTGATGTAGCCATCGATCACGGCCGACAATTCGTTGGACGTTGGAGACGTCGGGGACCCCGCGAGATCGAGCAACAGTTGGTTTGCGGCTGCCAAACCCTGGGGGTTCTGGCCAAGGGTCGAAAAAAGCTTGCCCCGCCATGGCGCCTCCGCCCGGATGGCGGCGAGCACGGCCCCGTACCCTTCGGGATTGGCGAGAATGGCCGGCCAACCGGCGGCCACGGTTGAAAATTGATCAGGCCACCGACGCAGCAAGATATCGATCTCGGCTACAGCCCTTACCAGGTTGCCCGTCTCGACGGAGCGATCGATGGATCTCTGCAATGCGTGTATTTCGGTCTTGGACAGCATTCGAGCCCGATCAAAGAGTTCGAACGCCTGGTCCTTCTCGCCCTGGCGATACTTGATCTCACCGATCAGGCTATAGAGGCGTGCATCCGCGACGTTGAAGCGAAGCGCATTCCGGGCCTTTGCGGCCAACCCGTCGAGATCGGCACCGTCGTTCGTCTGGTTCAGTTCGCCGGCGATCTCGCCTATCAAAGCATCTACGTTCAACGGATCCAGCGCGAGAGAGACGCTTGGCGTCCCCGTCTCAAGAAGACGACTTAGCCCGGTCGACGAAGCCATCAACACCAGAACGGAGGCGACGAACCAAACGCCTGAACGCAGGAGACTTTGCATGCGCGGGCTGGCCTGCTCCACCATCGACTTTGCCCTCGATTTTCGGGGTATTCGTGCCGTATTCGTAATACTGGGAATTCATGTATTTGTAGGCGTAGTTGTAGTCGAACTTGTTCACCTGGAATTTCGACATCGCTGCCCCGATGACATTCGCTCCGGCTGCTCGTAGACGCTTCAGAGCCGTTTTGGCGGATTTGCGGGTTACCTGGTTGGTGGAAATCACCATCAGCGTGCCTTCGGCAAGCCGGCCGAGGATCGGCGCATCCGAAAGGCCAACGACGGGCGGCGCATCGATGATGACCAGATCGAAGCGCTTGCCGAGATTGGTGATGATCAGCGCCGTTTTGGGCGAAGAGAGCAGGTCCGCCGGGTTCGGCGGTATCGTCCCCGATGTCAGAACAGTCACATTGGGATATTTCGTCGCTCTGAAGATACCGGCCAGATCTTCCTTGCGAACGGTGTTTGTCAGGAGATTGCTTAAGCCGATCGCGTTGTCGAGGCCGAACAGCCGATGCAGATTGGGTTTGCGCAAATCACCGTCGACAAGCAGAACCTTTGCGCCGAGAGCGGCAAAATCCTGGCCAAGCTTGAACGATGTGGTCGATTTACCCTCCGACGGTTCGGAGCTGGTAACCAGCAGCGAACGCGGCGCCCCTTCCGCTCCTGAGAATTGCAGCGACGTCCGCAACGAACGATAGGCCTCCGAAAGCCCCGACTTCTGATCGGCTATGCTGGCTATGAGTTCCCGGTCGTCGACGAGCGGCAAGATGCCGAGCATGGCCAATCCGAGCTCTTTTTCGATCTGCTCCGGATTTGTGAAGGTGTTGTTGAGCAATTCGACGATGTAGATGATCGACGCACTCAAGGCCATGAAGAGCACCAAGGCTATTGCAAGATTGATGCTGAGGCGAGGAGAATAAGGGCTCAAGGGCCGGGTCGCGACATCGACAACGGCAGCGCTTTGCGTCTTGAGCTCAGAACTCACGCCGACTTCGTTCAGCTTGGCGATCAGGCCGTCGTACTGCGACCGGTTGGAATCGACCTCGCGCTTGAGGATGGTGTATTTGATGTTCTTGTCGTTGAAGACGATCTGCTGCTTTTCCAGCTCCGTGAGCTTGGCCTTGAGGTCGGCTTCCTTGTTCTGCGCTTCCTGAAATTTCAACCGTAGCGAGTCGGTTATCGCCAGCACGCCATTGTTGTAGAGCCGCTGCAGTTCCTTGATCTGCGACTGCAACTGCTGCATTTCTGGAAAGCCAGGTTTCAGGATGCCTAATTTCTGCTGGTATTGGCTTGTGAGGTCCGCGAGCTTTTCACTGAGCTTCTGCAGGCCTTCGCTCTCCAGAACCGGACCGAGACTGGCGCCACGCCCCTTGTCCACCTGATCCACCATCCGCCCGGCATCGAGACGCTCCTGGATTGCGGTCGCGAGTGCCGTGTTGAGGGCCTCGATGTTTGACCCGATCAGCGATTTGTCGCCGCCGGTGACGGTAATGCCGGCATCCTTGGCATAGGCGACCAGTTCCTCCTCGGACTTCTGCAGCTTCTGTTTGACCTGCAGGACCTGCTCCTGAATGAACTGCCTTGCCAGATCCGACGTCTCGCTGGTCTGGTCGAGACGTTGATCGATGAAGCTCTGGGCGACCTGATTGGCGACATCGCTCGCATATTTCGGCTTCTGGTCGACGAAGGTGATCGACAGCAGGCTGGTGTTCGTCACCAGATTGACCGTGAGGTCATCGAGGACGCGCTTGATCGCCATGCCTTCCCGCTCTTCGGGCGTCTTTTCCTGGATCGAGAGCGATTTGGAAATTCCGAAGGCGCGGTAGAAGATGTTGCCTATTGAAAAACTCGGAGTCGGAAACAGGAAGTCCGGCTTTTCGGCTAGGCCCAGTTGAAAGACCACGCGCTGCGCCAAGGCCCTGCTCTTCAATTTCTCCCGGGCGGTCAGAA
The DNA here is from genome assembly GCF_006442175.1 of Mesorhizobium sp. B2-3-14. NCBI lineage: Bacteria > Pseudomonadati > Pseudomonadota > Alphaproteobacteria > Hyphomicrobiales > Phyllobacteriaceae > Mesorhizobium > Mesorhizobium sp. B2-3-14. The sequence continues at coordinate 219,975 of NZ_VFVP01000009.1, forward strand.
ACGCCCGGACGTCACTGTTTTCGGAAACCACCTCAATGTCCTGGAAGACCTTTGCCGAAGGGACCAGAACCTCCAGCTGCGTCGTCGCTTGATATTTGGGTGTCTGCATCATCGTCACAATGACACCGGCGACGAGGCCCGCGACGGCCATCATGACGATCAGCCAGCGATACTGGATGACATAGAACAGCAAACGGAGCGGATTGAAGCCCTCGTCCTGGGCGGCATAGTCACGACCATACGGGCTATAATTCTGCGCCCCATCGTAATAAAGATCCGCGGACAGGGCTTGGCCATATCCGGGGCCGGCAATTTGGGGCTGCCTGTTGCGATCGAGCATGGCGCAAAGTCATCCTGGTTTGTCCGTGGCCGGCCGTGCCTGTCTTATGGAATGACCGCAATGCGGGCCGCGCTCGAGGCGAGACCCAACGCGTCCTTGAGATTGTTCATCGCGATTTTCGACTTCGAAGCGAAAACGACGATCACGTCGCCGCCGTAGATGCGCGGGTTGCGATTCTTGCCTGCGCGAATTTCCTCGACATTGTAGTTGGCGACCAGCCTGCTCTGGCCAAAATTGCGATAGACGAAGACCTTGCCGGCGTCGCCGACAGCATTGAATCCTCCGGCGAGTGCGATCGCATCCAGCAGGGAAGCGCTGCTGGACACCGGATAGATGCCTGCCCTGTTGACTTCGCCGTCGACCGTAATGCGCTGGCCTACCGATTCCTTCACGAAAATCGTCACGTCGGGCGATTGCAGATATTTTGCGCCGTACGCGGTCTCGATTTCCTTCTCGAGCTGACGAACGGTCTTGCCGGCCGCGGTCATCGCGCCAATGAGCGGAAGGGAAATCTGGCCGCTGGCATCGACCTGAACGGTCCTGTTCAAATTATCGACCTGGAAGACGCTGACTTCGAGCACGTCGTTGGCTGACAGCGGCTGCTCGCTGCCATTTTGCGTGTTTTGCGGCGCTGGCAGGTCTTTCACCACCTGCAGCGCACCACCGCCGGCAAGGGCCGTCGAAGACGATGTCGGTTGCAACGCTTCGACGGAGGCCGTCGATGATGTCGAAGAAGAGCTCGCGCAAGCAGAGAGTGCAAGCAACGCGGCCAGCGTCGGCATACCTGCATTGTTTCTGGCAAGATCGAAAATGTTCATCCCAGAGACCCGCTCTTGAACAGCCGACCCAATCCGCCGAAACGGCTCGCGCTGCCGGCATACAATTTCTTGGTGCTCACTTTTCCAATGGGCGCGAGCAGCTGATTCTGCAATATCGCGCCCGGGCGTTTCACCGCCATATTGTAGGCTTCATCTTCGCCGCACCGATTTGCGATGGCGACCACCGCCTGGGAAAGCCCCGGCCGACGCCTCGACGGGCCGTGCGCATCGGATGCGATGATGTCCACCCTGCCTTCGTCGAGCAGCTTTTCCGAGTAGTAGAGAGCGGTCCGGCCAAAGGCTCCTACGACCGAATCCGCCGTGAGCTGGATAAGGCAGCCCAATGCGTTCAATCGCTCGACTACGTCATAGTTCGATTTGATCCAGGTCAACCGTTCAGGATGGGTCAGGATCGGAATATAGCCCGCGCCAACGAGGCGGGAAGCGAGATCCTCGAGCCGCGGCGGCAAGATGTGATGCGGTGGCTCAAAGAGGAAATAGCGCGATCCGTTCAACGTCGGCACTTTGCCGAGCTTCAGCCGGTCGGGAAGATCAGGCGAAACATGAACGTCGGCGCCGACGTAGAGGACAAGCGGGATGCTGGCGCAAGCAAGTTCCCTGACCAGCGCCTCGACTGCCTGGGCAATATTTGTCGTGCCGTTCTCATAGACGCCGGGCATGACGTGCGGGGTGCACACCATATGCGTTGTCCCATCAGCCGCTGCCAGCCGCGCCATTTCGAGCGATTCAGCCAGACTGGAAGAGCCATCGTCGAGACCAGGCAGAATATGGGAATGCAGGTCAATCATTGGCGTTTCTGTCTGCATGGAGGCAAAGCGATGCCGCTGCCTCGACAAAATACAAACGCATCACCCGCATGGCGGCGAATGACGCATTTCACAAGCTTACGCAGAACAGGAACGCTGGGGACCGACTAGCGGCTGACGGCGTCATCGTCATCCTGCAGGCCGAGAAGAAGGGCCGCGCCACCGCCAATCGCACCGGCACCGAGGAGAACCGGCAAAACGCCGGGCTCGGAACCGGCCGGCACGACAGCGGCTTGCGGTGCATCGAACGACACGCACATACCGCCCTCGACAGCGTCGATCTGGACGGTCACATTCGCCGGAACGTCGAACCCGCAATTGGTGCCTACAACCAGGGAAGCCGAAGCCTGCGCCCCTGTCATGATGCGTGCGCCCGAATAGACCGGCGCCTCGCCATTCACACCGGCATAACCGCCAGCCTGTGACATCCGCACGTCACCCTGGACGTTGGTCAACTGGCCGACCACACTTCCCGAAACCGGTATGGCCGCAAGGCAGGAACACTGCGCTGCCTGTGCGAAAGCCGCGGACCCGGCAAACAAAACATTTCCCGCTGCGAGCGCTACAAAAGCAATAACAACTCCAACTCGACCCGTCATTTCCGCCCCATCGAAACCAGCTATTCCCCGCCAGGATCGCCCACACTATTTCAACAACTACTAATGCAATATAGTTAACGAACCCATCTAAAGACACTATCGGCGCGCCGCGGCCAATCACGGCAATGGGCCACAGCCTTCAACGGCTGACAGCGCTGTCGTCGTCCTGCGTGGCCGCAAGCACGCCGGTCGCAAGAAGCGCACCAGAAAAAATTCCCTCGGGCGGACCGAAACCGCCGACCGCTCCGCCAGACTGCTGGATGGCGGCGGTCTGCTCGGAGCCAACCAGCTTGAGGCAGATGTTGCCCTCGACGCGAGAGACATCCAGGCTCGAACTCGCCGGCACATCCAGGTTGCAGCCGCCAACGGCCACGGACGCCGACCCCTTGGCGCCGACCACCACACGACTGCCGGAATCAAGCATATTTCCTGCCTTGGCCGGGCCGTAGCCGGCGGCCTGCGACACCATCACATCGCCATTGACGGAAACAATGGATCCAACCGGATTTGACGCACCATGATAGGCAGTCGCGCAACTGCAAGATGCTTTCTGAGCAAATGCGGAAGCGGAACCGAAACCGACGGAAACAACAAATCCAACCACCACGGTTCTGACGATGAGATTCATTCGTTTTGCCCTTCTCTCGAAGCCGCTCCTTGGAACTTGCAAATCAAAAGTTTATGACATCAGCGCGTAACAGTTTTTTGCCACAATTCCAACCTGTTTCGCGCCGGCGCTAGAATTTTGACTTGCCTCGTGCCTTTGGGAGCTCACCACTTTAGCAATAGCGCATGAAAAGTTCTGATTATCGCCGGCGAATTTCAGATTACCCGAAAAACAATTGAGATATCCTTTGCCCCGTGACTGCGCGCGAGCGCTCCTGATCAGACTTGGCGAACGGGAAGGTGGTTCACCATCACCGATGCAGCCACGGCAGCTTGCGCCTGGTCGGACAATCGTGGACTGGCAGCGGCTCATGAAGCCCCGGCGATCGGCCGCTAAGACGGAAATAGATCCGGTGTCAGCCGGCTCACGGCCGAGAAGCGGAAGGCGATGGCCGCTCATCACGTGGCGGCAGCCGTAAGCTTCTCTATCTGATGCATGTAGCTCTCGACGACGATCGTTTCCGAAAACTGCCGTTCAACCTTTTTCCGGCTCTCGTTCCCCATCGCGTCCCTGGAGTGGCCGTCCATCGTCACGAAATCGATCATCCGTGCCGACAGGTCGCTGGCATCCCTGACCTTGCAAAGGAAACCGTTGACGGCATGGTCCACCACCTCCTTGCAACCGGGCACGTCCGTGGCGATCAGAGGTTTGCCCATCGCGGCCGCCTCGAGCAGTGAGCGTGGGGTACCCTCCCTGTAGGAAGGCAGGACGACACAATCGGCAGCGTCCAGGAAAGGGCGAACGTCGTCGGTGGCACCGAGATACTCGACCAAACCCTCGTCGACCCATTGCTCGATTTCGGCGCGGCTGACCGCGGTTCGGTTCTCGACATCGAGAAAGCCAAGGAGTTGGAAGCGCACCGCAGGCGCTTGGCGACGGACGAGGCGGGCAGCCTCGATGAACTCACCGACACCCTTGTCCCATAGCAGCCTAGCCACCAGCAGAAATACGATGGCACCGGACGGCGCGCGCTGGCGCGGCGGCGGCGAGAAGCGCGCGAGATCGACGCCTGAGCCGGGCAGCAGCGCGGTCCGTTCCTTGCGCACGATGCGCGCGCCGACGAACAGCATCCGGTCGTCGTCGTTCTGAAAGAAGACCACCTTCGAACGGGCCAGCGCCAGGCGATAAAGGGCTTTGGCGATTCCCTGGAGAAGGCCGCCCTGGAGGAAGACAGTGCCGAGCCCTGAAACATTGTTTATGACCGGAATGCCATTCAGGTTTGCAGCCATCGAGCCGAACACGTTGGGCTTGATGGTGAAGCCTACGAACGCCAGCGGCTTCTCGCGGCGCAGGATAAGCCAGTAGCGCCACAGAAGCGCAAGGTCGCGAACAGGCGAGGTGCCGGAATTGTCGATTTCGATGTCGACGTGGCGGCAACCCATCCCTGGGATCAAGGATGAATACTCGTCCCTCGGCGCGACGACGACGACATCATAGCCGCGCCGCCGCAACGCCTCGATCAGGCCCTTGCGGAAATTGACCACGTTCCAGGACGTGTTGATCGAGATGACAATCTTCCTTCCCACCTCGGACCCCACTCCCCGCCCCTCCGGATGTCCTTCAGCTCATCGACGCGCGCGTCCGCCCGGTTCCAGTCCCAAAAGTCTCGAACAACCGCAAGATCATGTCATCATCCGCAACTGAAGAAATGCGCATGAAACATGCATCCCTTGCAAGCCGCAGGTCCTCGGGCCGGGCAATAAGCCCGGCAACCGCGCGAGCGATGTCTTGCGGGTCGTCTGGGTCAAAGTCGAACCCGGACCCCGGAGGGAGGTAATGCCTCGTGCCGCTGTCGCGCGACATCAATACGGCACATCCCGCCCAGGCGGCCTCGACGGGAGATACCGCGGCAGGTTCCGTACGCGAAGGCAATATCAAGAGATCATGGCTGGCATAGATCGAGATCATCCTGTCATGAGCTATGTTGTTTTGAAACCGAAGTCTGTCCGCCAGTCCAAGCGCTTGGGCCTCTTGCCGCAAGGCCTCACAAAAAGCCGCGTCGGAATGCGTCGCCTCCTCGCCGCACAACGTTATGGAGAATGGTGTGGACGCCGAGATCACCGCCAGTGCCCTCAGAAGCAAACTGTGCCCCTTTCGCTCCCGGTATTTTGCCACCATCAGGATTCGGGGCGGCGAATGCAACGGCCTGCCTCGCAGCGCTCTGATCCGGATCGGCTCGAAGGGATTTCCGAATGGCAGGGGCATGGCGCCTCCCGCACCGACGGAGCCAGGATTCGACGGGAGCCGTGACGTGAAGTGCGCAATCCCGAGTTGCCGAAAGACAGCTCTGCGGATCCATGTGCCGCTCCATGCCTGAGGCCTGACATTCTCCTGATCGTAGATAACCAGCTTGCGGCCTTGCAAAATCGCACACAACGCGGCGACCCTGCAGAACCATCGCGTCACGCCGCGCACGATCACCACATCGGGATTCTCGACCCGAAGATGTCTCCAGTAGGAAACAAGACCGGGAAAGGAAAAGGGCGAGTTTGGGATATCGCTCGGACCCATGTGCATAACTCTTCGTGACAGCGCCGATGGTGCCACTACATTGGGAGAAACAAGTGTGTAATTCTCCGTTGCCCCTGTTTCGACGACGTCGATTGCAACATGATGCCCGGCCGAGGTCAGTATGCGCACCCAAGGCACAACATTGGTGTGGTATCTTGGTAGGCAAAACAAGTATCTCAAACTGTCAGACCTGGGATGTTTTCCGTGATTCGGATCTGCTTTTTCAGCAATAATTGCGAAACCACCATCATTGCCGTGTAGACCAGCGCCGATGCGATCAGACCGGCCCAGGCGATACCCGGAATTCCGATCCAGCCCGACAGGACGAACGAAAGCGGCAGGTAGACGATGAATGCCGAGACCATGATCTTGAGAAGCGGTTTTGTTCCGGCCAGAACCTGGATCAAAGGATTGAAATGCATTCCGGCCAGGCCGAGACACTCGGCCGCGAACAAGATAGCGAAAAGCAGCGAGGCATCGGCATAGACCGAACCGGCGGCCAGAACCACGATGAATTTTTGCAGCACGACACCGCCCGCCGCCATGCCCGCGGCGACACATGCCGAGACCATCGTGATGCGGGCGTTCAGCCTGTTTAGGCGGGACGGAGATTCTTCGTTGGACAGTCTCGCGAGTTCGGGAAAGATCACCTGGTTCAAGGGCCCAGTCAGCCGGGACATCATCGTCGCCAGACGCGACGCCACGGAATAGGCGCCGGCGGCAACATCTCCTAAAAGACCGGCGACAAGGAACAAGGCTACATGTCGTCTAGCACTCACCAGGGTCGACAGCACACTGGTCCCAGTGGCCATGACAAGGAATGTCCAAAAGAAACGCCGCCTGGAACGGGAACGAAGCGGATTGAATAGTTTGATGTTCTCGCGTCGGGCATAGACAAGCAGCCGGACGAACAGCGCCAGATTGTAGAGCGCACCGATCGCCGCCAACACAGCCACATAGGCGATCAGAGGCGCTTCGATGGCCCAAAGGACGAGCGAGGCAACAACCACGGCAGCCCCCTGGGCGAGTTGATTGCCGGCAATGACGTCGTACCGCCCATTCAGGCGAAGCACGCCTTTGGGGGTGCCCGCGAGGCTGGCCAGCAAGGTGAGACTATAGATCAGCGCCAGAAGCCGATCCTGGTGGGATACGCCGATCGACTCCCCAAACAGCAGGACCCCACCAACCGCCACCGCAGTGGCGACAACGGCCGCCGAAACGTCGAGCGCGATCCCGCATGAAGCTGCCCGGCCAAGGCGCGAGCGGGACCTGGCGGACAGCCTGATGACAGGCTGCCAACTCTCAAACGTAGCGAGGCCGGAGATGAACGTGACATAGGCCTGGATTACGGCGAGGGTGCCAAAATCTCCGGGGCCGAGCGAGCGTGCATTGAGCGCCAACGCGATGACGGAACACAAAGCCGCCACTCCACTTGAGGATGTGGTCATGGTGACGTCCCGAGCGACCCTGCGCGCGCGTATCCATCCAGAAGGTTTGGCTATCGCCGTCATGTCCTCAGCCATGGTCCCGGCGCAGGTCCCGCACTCCCGCTTCCATCGCAGGCGCTTGCGGGAAGCACTTTCGATGGACATACACCAGCCCGAATATGAAAAGCGACACAAGGATGACCCGCTTGGCGGAGATGAACGCGCCGAGCAGTTCCTTGCGCTGGATGTAGAATGTGAGGTGGATGATCGCCACGATCAGACCAGACTTGAGCGTCGCGCTGCGCACGTTGCGGATTATTGCTTCGATGGCGACACAGACCAGGGAAAGAATAATGACGAGCAGCGGAAATCCGGCGTATCCGAAATTTGCATAGAACTCCGCCCAGATATTTGCCGCCACACCGCCACTGTAGCCCGGAAAAAGCAGCGGCTGGACCTGCTCGTTGTAAGTACAGCCATCCTTGCCGAAGACCGCATCCGAAAATGGAATGAAAGAAAGCGGCACCAACCAGAGATTGGAACAAGGCAAGGTGTAGTTATATTTTACGACAAGGTCCAAATGAGCCAATGTCACGAACTGCTCCAACCCGACAAGGGTGGAATCTGACAAATGGTCGAACTTTATTTTTTGGCCGACAAGCTCGAAATTCCCCGCCTTCACCGCGGAGTAGACAGACTTGTACACTGCCAGAAACAATAATGCTGAAAGCCCGCCAATGACATACCGTTTTCTTATCATCATCAACGGAACATTCCTGTATCTTACATACAGTAAAGATAGGATAGTTATCGCAACTGAGGATCTATGCCCAATATAGAGCGTTAAAATTAGTCCTAGCCAGCTCAGGGCCATAACAAGCCTGGATTTCCTCCATCCAGACAGAGCCCCAAAGACCACGCCGATGATACAAGCATTGTAAAATATATACTGAAACCGACCAGTTGACGATAAAACATCCGCCTTAGACGCGGAGAAAAGTGCCGGGTTCGCAATCGAAATTCCGCCGAAAATAATGATCATCGCGATTATTATCAACGACTCTCCTTGGCTATCTCCCTCAATTTCGAAACTCTGGCGTCTCGGAACGAAGCCAACCATCGCTGCGGCGATGCAAACCATGGAAACGGCGATGGCATACCCCGTGCCCAAATCATATGTAAAATCATACTTCCTTCCGCCAACGTCAACGTACTGAAAGCCGCCGGCAAGAAATGGAACAAAATAAAGTAGGCTCGATATAAGCAAAAGCATTTGCGGCGTAAGCGCAAAGGGTGAAACCAGGTAATCTCTTCTGACGTCCCGCGCCTTCACCCTATTGCCTAGCTCCCAATATCCTCACGCCCGGCGGCTCACAAATCCGGCTGGTGTCTGCGGCCCTCCGAATGCCATCCGAGTGCGGTACGGCGGGCGACATGTCGTGCGGAACGGGCCTGCCGACACCTAGACCTCGGCCATGATTACATGGGCCTGAATTTTGGCGGCGACTTCACCGCTGCCGTGTCGGTCTGCGATGGCGGATGCCGCGTAATCGGTTGCAGCTTCCAGTTTTCCAGCTTCCCTGGCCTCGATTTCGGTGCGAAGAACAGTGCCTTGACAGTAGGCAACGGCCGGAAGGCGTGGCGAGGATGCGCGGCTCTGTTCGGCTCTCGTCTCGATCACCACTCGAGAGAAGCCTGCATCCTCTAGGTCGCGACGGATCAGCACCTTGTCGTGATAGCCGTGCGGCGTGCGTGCCAGGAAGCGCGGGGGATCGTCGGGAAAGATCCGTGCCAGAGCGTTGGTCACGTCATCGGCGAACACATTCTCCTCGATGCGATCCCATACATTGAACAAAAACCGTCCGCCGGGCTTCAGGACCCGCCTGGCTTCGCGATAAGCAGACGTGCGGTTCGGAAAGAACATCGCACCGAACTGACAACAGACAAGATCGAAGGCCGCATCTTCAAATGGCAGCGCCATCGCATCCGCTTGGCGCCACTCGATGCGGCTATCAGGAGTTTGTCGCGAAGCAGCGTAGTCGAGCATCGGCAGGTTTAGGTCGGTCACGACATAGCTTGCGTCGGGCGACAGTCTTGGCGCCAATGCGCGGGTGACGACCCCGGTGCCCGCGGCGATTTCCAGGACCGCGCCGGGCGATAGGGCCGCTGCTCGCCGCGCGATATCCGCAGCGAACGGCTCAAAGATCAAAGGCACCATGTAGCGGTCGTAGTTTTCCGGAATTGAGCCCGCGAACAGCTTGTCGGTTTCCAACATGACAATCCCCACCGTCTGCCTGATGACTCGCAAGCTTAACATATAATTGTCTGTTCCTGGTCGTTTTCCGTGCGCTAGCCCTTGGCAGACAATCTCTCCCATAGCGCGCTGTATGCCCTTGCCATCCGCTCAACTGAAAAATCGGAAGCGACGCGGTTGCGGCATGCCTGCTGTCTTGTCTCCCAGGATGGCGAGTCACGGTTTTCCAGAGCCATGTTTGTAATGGCGCGAGAAAGCGCGTCGGGATCCTGGCTCGGAACAACACATCCGGTGTTGCCGACAATCATGCCGATATCGCCGACATCCGTCGCTACGCAAGGCGTACCGCACGCCATGGCTTCGGCGACGACGTTAGGGAATGCCTCGCGCCTCGAGGCAAGGACATGGATGTCGAACGCACTCATGAGAGCGGCGACACCGTCGCTCGGACCAAGCAGCATCACCTTGTCGCGAACGCCGTAACGGTCCAGCAGTCCGGCAAGGTCGGTATTTTCAGGAGAGATTCCGGGGCCGGCGAGAATACATTTGAAAGGGAACTCGGCGCGCGCCGACAGCTTGGCCAAGGCAGCGGCGAGATTCCTGTGATCCTTGTCGGGATGCCAGCGGGCGACGCTTCCGATGACGAATTGGCCTTCCTCTATCGACCAGGCCCGGCGCAGCCGACTGCGCGCCCTCTCATCCGGCTCGAAGACAGCCAGATCATAACCGTTCGGAATTATCGTCCAGTTCGAAGCCGAGTAACCCGCGCTGATATGGCGCCGTGATGCCTGTTGCGAACAGCTCACGATCTGGGTCGGGACCACCCGGGATATGAGCGCGCAGGCCCGGTCCGCCATCCGCGTGGCCAAGGGGGCGACAAGCGGATCCAGACCGGAATTGTGCATTCCCCAAACCACCAGCCGGATACCCGCAAGCCGAGACAGGACGCCTCCAACCAGATTTGCGTGGTACATCCAGCACTGGACGATATCAGGCGGATGGGCTGACAAGACACGCCGAAATGCCGCCAGCCCGCCGAGGCTTAGCCTTCCCTTCGGCATCGACAGACAGGTCAGGGGCACCCCCGCCTCCCGAAGCAGCGGGCCATATTTTCCTTCGTCGGAAAGCGAGACCACGGCGTGCGAATGAGTGTGCTCGGCCATGCAGAGACGGAACAAAGCCGCCTCAGCACCGCCATTGTGCAGCCCGGTGATGACATGCAGGACTTTAATCCGGGAGCTCCTTTCGGGTGGCGCTCGCCAAGCCCATACCCATCGCGAGCAGATACGCGTCAGCCACTTTTTCGACACTGAAATCTTGGGCTCGACGTCTGACATCGGGTGGGCTGATGTCATCGAGGCCGGCCAATATCGCGGCCGCGAAGGCTTGCACGTCGCCCACCGCGACAAGCCGCCCCCACTTGCCGTCCTCCAGGATTTCCGCTGGGCCGCTTTCGCAATTCGTGCTCACCACCCTGGCTCCGCAGGCCATGGCTTCGATAATCGTATTGGGAAAGCCCTCCCTTCGCGACGAATGGAGAAACAGCGCGGCGCGGTGCATCCACGGATACGGATTTTTCGAAAAGCCGACCAGGGCGACCGAGGAACGCAACTCCAGTTCATCGATCATCGTCTGCAGCGACGCGCGCAGCGGCCCTTCCCCCACAATCGCCAGTTTGACGGGTCGTTTCCTTACGACCTGTGAAAAGCTGCTAATCAGAGTGGCATGGTCCTTTGCGAAATCGAGGCGACCGACGGCGACCAGCAGGGACCTGCCGTCCTCGTCCGCGAACGGATGATCGATGGGCGCGCTGGCCTGTGCCTGAATGTGTTCTATATCCAACGGGTTGTGGATCACTTCGACAGAATTCGGGTCGAGCCCGATGCGCCTGATCAGATCGTCCGCAACGCCATGTGAGACGGCTATTATCCTGTCGGCATAACCGTATGTCATTCGCATGAGGAACGGCAGAAATCTCTCACGGATCAGTTTCGTATCCGCAAGGGTCCTGGACAGGTTGCTTCTCTCGGATATGACCGTACGCACCCCTTGCCGTGACAGGAAGGACGACACTATTGCCAGGATGTTCGCGTGAGGCAGCGCCGCCAGCATCACCCGCGGCTGCTCCGCCTTGACGTAGCGAATAAGGCCGGACAGGGAAAACAGCATGCGAGACGCCTGCAGATCCACTATCCTTATCGTGTCGGGAACCAAGGGAAGATATTCACCTATCGCACATCCAAGTACCAGATGCGTCACCAGCCCGCGCCGATCGAATTCCCGGGCCAGGGTAAGCATCGCGCGCTCGGTGCCACCTGCCCGCAGCGAGGGGATGAAGACGGCGATCCGGGCATCCGGACCGCCCGGCGACTTTCTATCTTTCCTCGTTCGCTTCATCCGGTTCGAAGCCCGGTCGCCGCCATACCGCCTCGTTCGGCTCTAGCTCTCCCGTCGGAAAGCAGGCGCAACCGGAAACGGGCCAGGACCGGCGGAGAATATCTTCGACGGATCACTGTTTTCGCCGAAAGACATAGGCATAGGTCTCCGCCGCATCCTTGCCGAGCAAGAGAGCGGTGATGCCAAGCCAGAGGCGCCAGGCGAGGAAAGCCGGCACGAAGGAATAGAAGTATGAACTTCTCCAGAACAGGCGCCGCTGGACAAGCTCCAACCCATTTTGCTCCGCGATCCTTTCCACCTCGCTTGGCAGGCATTTGTCATAGAAAGCCGGAAATCCGTCATGACCCCTGCCTTTGTCGGGATAGATGGCAAACAGCAGCCGCCGCTTGATCCTCTCTGGCAAAATCAGGTTCAACCTGGCGAAAACGGCATTGCGTGACGGCGAGAAAATGGCAACCAAACCGCCCGGCTTGACGCAACTGGCGATGCCGCGAAGCGCGCCCTCTCCATCGCGAACATGTTCCAGGGTCGCCTGGCATATGACCAGATCAGCGTCCTGCCTTCCCTTGAACACGGTAAGGTCCGCCTCGATCTGCTCGTCATAGAGTCCATCGGGGGCCTTGGACAGTTCCTCGGCGGCGAGATCAAGCCCGACCACGACGAGCCCGAGGCACCGCTTCTGCGGCAGGCTGACGAGCGGTCTTGCGCCTCCACCCAGATCGTAGACCAATGTGTCCGGAGACAGCAGCGCCGGCGCGATTTCGGTCGCAAACGTGCTATTGCCGTCCGCGCGAAGGCGTGGCGGCAAGGCCCTGTCAAGATATTCAGAGACCGCCACGTTCGCGCGTACAAACCCCCTCAGCAACGACACTGCCTCCTTATCGGTTCGCGCTATCCCCGCCCAAAATAATCCTGGTACCACTCGACGAACCGCCCCACCCCCTCGGTGACGGAGGTGCGGGGGCGATAGCCGACCGCCGCCTGCAGCGCCGAAGTGTCGGCGAAAGTGTCGGGCACGTCGCCGGCCTGCAGCGGCAGCAGCTCGATCACCGCCTTGCGGCCGAGCGCGTTTTCCAGCGCCTCGACATAGGCGGTCAGCTTCACCGGGTTGTTGTTGCCGATGTTGAAGATGCGCCAGGGCGCGCTGCTGGTCGCCGGATCCGGACGGCCGGAATCCCAGGCCGGGTTGGCCGCGGCGGGGCTGTCGCTGGTACGGATCACGCCCTCGGCGATGTCCTCGACATAGGTGAAGTCGCGCGTGTGGTTGCCGTTGTTGAACAGCTTGATCGGCTCACCGGCCAGGATGTTCCTGGTGAACAGGAACAGCGCCATGTCAGGGCGGCCCCAGGGACCGTACACGGTGAAGAAGCGCAGCCCCGTGGTCGGCAGGCCAAACAGGTGGCTGTAGCTGTGCGCCATCAGTTCGTTGGCACGCTTGGTGGCGGCGTAGAACTGCAGCGGATGGTCGGCCGGCCGATGCTCGGAAAACGGCATGTCGGTGTTGGCGCCGTAGACGCTCGAGGTGCTGGCATAGGTCAGGTGCGCGACACGGCTGCCGCGGCAGGCCTCGAGCATGTTGGTGTAGGCGATAATGTTGCTCTCGACATAGGCGCGCGGGTTTTCCAGGCTGTAGCGCACGCCGGCCTGGGCGGCGAGATGGATCACCCGGTCGAAGGCATGGTCGGCAAAGCAGCCGTCGACCACGCCCCTGTCGGCGAGATCGCCGTGGATGAAATGATAGCCGGCATTGGTCTTGCGGCTCGCCTCGTCCAGCAGCCGCAGCCGCGCCTGCTTGATTTGCGGGTCGTAGTAATCGTTGATGCTGTCGATGCCGACAACCTCGTCACCGCGCTCCAGGAGCCGCCTGGCGACATGATAGCCTATGAAGCCGGCAGCGCCGGTGACCAATACCTTCATCAGAAGCGCCCGTCCGTAACGTCCCTAGGGAACAGCCCCTTGATGTCGTAGATTACACTGGGGTCCTTGCAAAGCGACTTCAGCCCCGCAACGCCCAAGCTGCGGAACTGCGCGTGTCCGACAGCGACGATGACGCCGTCATAGCGCGCGGCGGGCATCTCCTTCACGCTCGCCGTGCCGAAAGCGCGTGCGCATTCCTGCGCGTCGACCCAAGGGTCCCAGATATCGATGCCGGCATTGTACTGCCTCAGTTGCGCGACGACGTCGACGACCTTGGAATTCCTCAAGTCCGGACAGTTTTCCTTGAAGGCCGCACCCATGACCAGAATCCGGCTGCCAACGACAGGTATGCCCTTGCGCATCATCAGGCGGGCCGTCTGGTCCGCCGCATGCTGGCCCATGCCGTCATTGATGCGGCGGCCAGCGAGAATCACCTCGGGATGATAGCCGAGTTCCTGGGCCTTGTGGGTGAGATAATAAGGATCGACGCCGATGCAGTGCCCGCCGACGAGGCCCGGCGTGAAGCGCAGGAAATTCCATTTGGTGCCGGCCGCCTCCAGCACCTCCGACGTGTCGATGCCCAGCTTGCCGAAGATCAGCGACAGCTCGTTCATCAGGGCGATGTTCAAGTCGCGCTGCGTGTTCTCGATGACCTTGGCGGCCTCGGCCACGGCAATGCTGGAGGCACGATGCGTACCCGCCGGCACGATCGAGGCATAGAGCGCGTCGATGGCCTCCGCCGCCTCTGGCGTGGAACCGCTGGTGACCTTGACGATCGTCTGCAGCCGGTGCTCGCGATCGCCGGGGTTGATGCGCTCTGGACTGTAGCCGAGGAAGAAATCGCTGTTGTAACGCAGCCCGGAATGTTTCTCGATCAGCGGTGCGCAGACTTCCTGCGTGCAGCCGGGATAGACGGTGGATTCAAAGATCACCACCGCGCCCGGGGATATGACCTCGCCGACCGTCGTCGACGCCATGACGAGAGGCTTCAGGTCCGGCCTGTTGGCCCGGTCGATCGGCGTGGGCACGGTAACGATGAAAATTCCGCAGTCGTGCAGATCGGCTTTCTCGCTGGTGAACTTCAGCCCTCTGGCGGCGGCGATTTCCTCCTCGCTGGCTTCTAACGTATGGTCCTCGCCGCGCTTCAGTGCCTCCACGCGCGACGGGTTGATGTCGAAGCCGATCACATCCCTGGTCGCCCCGAAGGCCACAGCCAGCGGCAGACCGACATAGCCAAGTCCGATGACAGCTATTTTCCTTGAGGCGAGATCCATTGCTTCCTGCACGTGCGATCGGATTCAGGCCCTGATTTGGCTATCGCGCACCAAAACCGGTGAACATCGTTTTTATGGTCCTGAGAACGATCAGCACGTCCAACCAAGGTGAGAAGTTCTTTATGTAGTAAAAATCATAGTGCAATTTTTCCATGACATCGCCGACCGCTGCGACATGGCCCTGATTTACTTGTGCCCACCCGCTCACGCCCGGCCTGACGATGTGCCGGTACCGGTAGAACGGCAACTCCGCCTCATACCATTGCGACAGCACGACAGCTTCCGGCCGTGGCCCGATCCAGCTCATCTCACCGCGCAGGATGTTGATGGCCTGCGGCAGCTCGTCGATCCTGAACTTGCGCAGGAAGCTCCCGACCCGCGTGATGCGATCGTCATCCCGTTTGGTGATCGCCTTGTCCTTGTCGCTGCCGGAGCCGGTCTGCTGCCTCATCGAACGAAATTTGTAGACGGTGCAGATCCTGCCCCGGTAGCCCATGCGGGGTTGGCGAAACAGCACGGGGCCTTCCGAGTCCAGCCGGATCGATAGGGCGACCAGCAGCAGAACGGGACAAAGAACCACGACAAGGACAAGCGCGGAGGTCCAGTCGATGGCCTGCTTGATCTTGAGATAAGCCTGGTTCGGATTGAGCGAGCCGAGCGTGTTCTCCGACAGATGTTCGATCTCGACACGACCGGTCAACGATTCGCTGACCTGCTTGACGTGATAGACGGGCGTGCCCGACAGCGCCCGGTCGGCGATGTAGCGCTCCCATTCGGCGCCGAGGTCCGCACGCAAATCGACAACAACGCCGTTAACTCTTTCGATAACGGTGCCGGGCGACTTGAGCCAGAACCAGTGCACGCCCGGCAGGGCCCTGAGGCGCTCGACATTGCCGCCGGGAATGACGGCCAGCCGGTACGGCTCAAGACGCCGGGTCATGAGGCTCAGGCCGAAATACCAGAGCGTGGACTGCGTGAAGCTGGCGGCGGCCTGAAACCGGCTATACTCGAAGCGGAAAAAGAAAATCGTCAAGAAAACAACACCGTAGGACAGGACGAATGTCGGCAGGATATAGCTGGCCGCGGCCACGCCCGGAAAATTGCCAATGCGGCGATAGGCAAGAAAGCCGGTAACATGCGCAATGATGGCAGCCGCGACCGTTATCTGCAGATTGGCCGAATAGATCGCGTCCGGATAGGATGCTATCCGGATCAGTGCTGGCGCGATGATCGCGAATGTCAGTCCGCCGATGAGTTGAAAACGAATTCTGAACAGGAAGTGCCGGCTTCCGACAATCGTTGATGTTGCGACATTCAACTTCTTCCCCTTCCCCCGAAAGGTGCCCGTGTCGGCAATCGCCACTACACTTGGCAGGCCGTTCCTTCGCAAAGCGAACCGGACCCCTCACCATTGGCGATTCGACTCAGTCGAAGATCAAGAGCTACGCCAGTGCGACCTCACCAGCAAGCATCTATTTAGCGGGAATAGTTGGCAGAAGTTCTGATCGGCAGCATTGCTGCATTGCAATTTAAAAGCCGCGGCTAATGTCCCGGCTTATTCTCCAATCCTTGAGAAACCTGCCGAACCCTCAGCCGATATATAGAGGTGATGTCTTTGGTGCCGACCAAGCGCCCATGCCAAATCGGCCAACCGCCTGGCCAGATCGCCATCGATGGCCGGTCCGGGCCCGATGCAGCCAAGCGAAATCAAAAAGCCGTCCGGATTCAACCGTTTGCCGATACAGGTTCGAACTCCGACTTTCGCCCGCTGCGCTTGTGGACGCTGGACAATTCCCCGGTTCGCTTCACAATGCGATCAAAAGCGCACCGTGAAAAGCGTGATGGAGGAACCCGGCATGCTGGGACTGATGCAGGAATGGCCGCTGCTGTGCCACAAGCTGATCGACAACGCCGAGCGGCAGCATGGTGCGCGGGAGATCGTGTCGCGTTCGATCGAGGGGCCGATCGTGCGCACCACCTATGCCGACCTTCATCGTCGTTCCCTCAAGGTCGCCCAGCGCCTGGAGCGCGACGGTTTTGCCTTGGGCGACCGCATCGCGACGCTGGCCTGGAACACCGCCCGCCACATCGAGGCCTGGTACGGCATCATGGGCATCGGTGCTATCTACCACACCCTCAATCCGCGCCTGTTTCCCGAACAGATCGTCTGGATCATGAACCACGCCGAGGACAAGGCCGTCTTCGTCGACCTCACCTTCATCCCGTTGCTCGAGAAGATTGCCGGTGCCGTCAAATCGCTGAAGAAGGTAATCGTGCTCACCGACAAGGCGCACATGCCGCAAACGACCCTGCCCGACGCCGTCGCCTATGAGGAGTGGCTCGGAGAGGTCGATGGCGATTTCGCCTGGAGGAGCTTCGACGAAGGCACCGCCGCCGGCATGTGCTACACGTCGGGCACGACGGGCGATCCCAAGGGCGTCGTCTACAGTCATCGCTCGAACGTGCTGCACGCCATGATCGCGGCCATGCCCGACGCCATGGGCCTGTCATCGCGCGACACGATTCTGCCGGTGGTGCCGATGTTCCACGCCAATGCCTGGGGTCTTGGCCAGAGCGGCCCGATGATCGGCGCCAAGCTGGTCATGCCCGGCTGCAAGATGGACGGCGCCTCGATCTATGAATTGCTCGATCAGGAAAAGGTGACGTTCAGCGCCGCCGTGCCGACCGTGTGGATGATGCTGCTGCAATATCTGGAGGAGACTGGCAAGACGCTTCCCCATCTGGGCAAGGTGGTGATCGGCGGCTCGTCGTGCCCGCGCGCGATCATGACGAAATTCCAGGACGATTACGGTGTCCAGGTCATCCATGCCTGGGGCATGACCGAAATGTCGCCGCTCGGCACGCTGTGCACCTTGAAGCCGGACTATGCCGGCCTAGAAGGCGAGGCTCGGCTCGACGTCCAGAGCAAGCAGGGTTACCCGCCTTTCGGCGTCGAAATGAAGGTGACCGACGACGAGAACAATCCGCAGCCTTGGGACGGCAAAACGTTCGGCCGGCTGAAGGTGCGCGGGCCGGCCGTCGCCCGCGCCTATTATGGCGGTGCGGGCGCGGAGCAGTTCGACGTGGACGGCTGGTTCGACACTGGAGACGTCGCCCATGTCGATGCCGGCGGCTACATGCAGATCACCGACCGTGCCAAGGACGTCATCAAGTCCGGCGGCGAATGGATTTCGACCATCGACCTGGAGAATCTGGCCGTTGGCCATCCCGATGTGGCGGAAGCCGCGGCCATCGGCGTCAAGCATTCGAAATGGGGCGAGCGGCCTCTGCTGGTCGTCGTTGCCAAGCCGGGCAAGGAACCGACCAAGGCCGGGATTCTCGATTTCATGGATGGCAAGGTGGCCAAATGGTGGATGCCGGACGACGTCGCTTTCGTCGGTGAGATACCGCATACCGCCACAGGCAAGATCCAGAAGATCACCTTGCGTCAGCAGTTCAGGGACTATCGCTTGCCGACGGATTGAGAGGATGTTGCGTGTTTCCGCAAAAAGGCACTAAACCTCCATCCGGGTTGGGGCAGCGTAGAGAATAATGGTTAGCATTCCCGAACGGCAAACGTCGAAAGCTGCCGGCTGGTCGCGGGGCACGGGCGCCTTTTCGGCGGTGCTTTTGCTGACGAACTTTGTCGGCCATAGGCTCGGCCTCGTCCAAACGCCGGTCTTCCTGTGGGTGCTGGGCATTGCTGCCCTGCTGGCGGCGCTGGCGCTGCTGTTTGCCGGCCTGGCCTTTGCGAGGCTGTGGAATTTCGGTGACCGTGGTGGCCGTGATCTCACCGTCGGCGCCTTGCTGGCGCTGCTGGTGCTCACCCCGTACGGCGTTGCCGCCTACTGGGCGACGATCTATCCGCCGCTGCGGGACATTTCGACCGATTTCGATGAACCGCCCGCGCTCGATGTCAGCGACCGGACCAAGGACATGAACGCAGTGTCCCCGTCGACGCCGGGTGAGCAGACGTTGCAGACGGACAGCTATCCATTGGTCACCGCACGCAGCTACGACCTGCCGTTCGAGACCGTCGTCAATGCCGTTGAAACCGTGCTCGACCGGCGCGGCTGGGACCTTTCGGAGCCTTATCCCGAACTCGCCGGACAGACGGAGGTGACAATCACCGCCGTCGCCTCGAGTTTCGTTCTTGGCCTTCCCGCCGACGTCGCCATTCGCGTCACGGATGACGGCGACACGGTCATCGTCGACATGCGCTCCGCCTCGCGTTACGGCCGCCATGACCTTGGCGACAATGCCGCGCGCATCACTGAATTCCTCACGGAGCTCGATCAGGAAGTCGCCGGCCAGATCGGCGCGGCGCCGGCACAATAGCCATTTTTCGAGCAAATCGCGCGCCGCGACGATGATTGGTGAACGGGTGGGCGGCGGCAGGGCTATCGGCCAGGCGTGAAAATGCCATCTATGGCGGGAGCGGCGTTCGTCGCCACCACGCCGCGCGCCACCAGGTCCTCCAGATGGGCAAGCACCGACAGGCCGGCGGCGCCGTGCAGCCGGGGGTCGGCATCCCTGTAGATCGCCTTGACCATGTCGGGGATTGTCCTGTCGCCGGCCCTGATCCGTTCCAATATGGCTCGTTCGCGCATCTTGCGATGGGTCTTCAGCCCGCGCATGAAAGCGCGCGGCGCCGTCACCGGTCCTCCATGGCCAGGCAGCAGTAGCCGGTCGCCGCGCTCGATCAGGCGGTCCAGCGATGCCATGTAGTCGGCCATTGCCCCGTCCGGCGGCGCGACGATCGAGGTTGCCCAGCCCATGACGTGATCGGCTGAAAACAGGATGCCGGTGCCTTCCAGCGCGAATGCGGCATGGTTGGCGGTATGGCCGGGCGTCAGGACGGTCCGGATCGCCCAGCCGTCGCCGCTGACCAGCTCGCCGTCCGCCAAGGCGATGTCGGGAATGAAAGCGGTGTCGGCGCTGGCGTCGAGCGCGTTGGTTTCGCCAATGTGCAAGGGCCTCGCCGGCCGGTGCGGTCCCTCCGCCAGCACTTGGGCGCCGGTGCGCTCCTTCAACCGGGCCGCCAGCGGAGAATGGTCGCGATGCGTGTGGCTGACGAAAATGTGGCTCACCGGCCGGCCCGCGATCACGTCGAGCAAGGTCTGAAGATGCGCCTCGTCATCGGGCCCCGGATCGATCACCGCCAGCGTATCGTGGCCCACGACGTAGCTGTTGGTGCCATGGAAAGTGAAGGGACTGGGATTAGGGGCCGTGACGCGTTGCACGTCGGGGGCCACGCTTACACCTCGGCCGTAAGCAGGGTCGAAGCTGGTATCGAATTTGAGA
The DNA here is from genome assembly GCF_006442175.1 of Mesorhizobium sp. B2-3-14. Classification (NCBI taxonomy): domain Bacteria; kingdom Pseudomonadati; phylum Pseudomonadota; class Alphaproteobacteria; order Hyphomicrobiales; family Phyllobacteriaceae; genus Mesorhizobium; species Mesorhizobium sp. B2-3-14. Next base: position 240,310 of record NZ_VFVP01000009.1, read on the forward strand.
GCCATGTCGGCGCTTTGTTCCCGGAACGGCAAAACAGATTGCCGCATAGCACGCAAGCCAATATAGGAAAATGCAAGACCGCGATTTCTGGTTCGCGGCAAGATTGAATTGGGGAAGACCATGACAACCGCAACGACGACGCGCCCGCTTGTTTTCCTGGCCTTGCCGCAGGAAGGTGCCGCGCGACTTGCAACGCAGTTTTTGCTGGCGATCGCCGGGACGCTGCTCCTGACTCTTTCGGCCAAGACCAAGGTGATGCTCGGGCCTGTCGACCTCTCGATGCAGACGCTTGCCGTCCTGCTGATCGCCGCCGCCTTCGGCATGCGGCTCGGCGTCGCCACCCTGCTGCTCTACATGGCGGAAGGCGCCATGGGCTTCCCGGTCTTCCAGGGCACGCCGGAAAAAGGCATCGGCATTGCCTACATGCTCGGCTCGACCGGCGGCTATCTCGCCGGCTTCGTGGTCATGGCGGCGATTGTCGGCTGGGCCGCCGACCGCGGCTGGGACCGTCATCCGATCAAGCTTTTCAACGCCATGCTGGTTGCCGAAGGGGTGATGATGGCGATGGGTTTTGCCTGGCTGGCAATGCTCATCGGTCCGGAAAAATCCTGGCAGTTCGGCGTCGTGCCGTTCATCGTCGGCGATCTCATCAAGGTCGCGCTCGCGGCCAGCCTCGTGCCGGCCGTCTGGTCGCTGCTGGAGCGCTCCTGAAATTTGGGGGTCCCTGCCGCCGATCGAATGGCAAGAGCTTCAATAGATTCCATCGGCGCAAACTCCTCGTGATCGGACCAACAGCAAAAAGTGCCATAATCCGGCCATCGTCGGTGTTAAGCTTCGTTAACGGGCAAAGGGGTGCGATTGGCGACTGAAAGAGGTTCGCATGGACGCGCTCGACGATAAGGTTCTCGAGAGTACGCTTGCCGAAAGCCTGGCCGATCTGGTGCCGGACGAAAAGACCGTTTCCGAAGACGAGTTCGTCGAAGTTGTCGGCGGCGCGCTCGAAGCGGTCGGCGGCACACTGCTGTTCAAGATGTGCGTCCAGAACGAAGGCGAAGGCCAGCACGTCGCGGCGGCATCCGTCGGTGATGGCGGCAATCGCCAGTTCCTTCTGCTCACCTTGCCAACCGTCGGAGGGGCGCTGAAGGTCGAGACGATCTCGAGAAGCAGCAACCCGGTGGCGGGCATCGCGGCCGCGTATGCCGGGCTGATGGACGCCTTCAAAACCGCTGCCTGATTTTCCGCTGCCACGCCAAGGCCAGTCTTGCGCCACGCACGGGCGCTTGGTGTCTGCTTGTTTGTGACCACGGGCCTTGTTCTATCCGGTCGCCCACCACACCTAAGGTCGGGGCAAGGAGAACCAGCATGGACAAGATCGCCAACCCGGCACCCGGCTTCCAGCGCAATCCCGACAAGATCATTACGATAGAGCCCTATTCCGGCACCGTCACAATCCGCGCCGGTAGTACGGTCATCGCTTCTTCCGCCAAGGCGAAAGTGCTGACGGAGGCCCCCTACCCCGCCGCCTTCTACATTCCGTTCGCCGACATCGATTTTGACAAGCTCAGCCGAACGGATCACGCGACGCACTGCCCCTACAAGGGTGATGCCAGCTATTGGAGCGTGCTGCCGGCGGGCGAAGCGGGCAAGGACGCGATGTGGGCCTATCGGCAGCCCTTCGACGAGATGACCGACATCCGCGACCACGGCGCGTTCTACGCCAGCAAGGTCAGCATCGAGGCCAAGCCGGACTGAACGCTTCGGCTTGAAGACACTCAGGGGCATTGATATTCGGGTGATGCCGGCCCTTAGTCGGTGGTGCCGTGATTACCCGTTCCGTCGGCATCGTCGAGGCGCACGAAGGTCATGCCCTTGTCCTTGAGCGCCAGCAGGCCCTGAACCACGCCCTCGCCGGCGGCATGGGTCGGCTGATTGATGTGGGAGATGATGACATCACCGTCCTTGGCGGCGGCGATGCGCCTGGCCGTTTCCTTGGCGCCGAGCAGCGAGCCACCGTCGCCATTGATCGAGAAGCCGGCAATCTTGAAGCCGAGTTTGCGGATCATGGCAATGGCCGAGGGACTGTATTCGGCTGTTGCGCCACGGAACCATTTCGGCGCCGGTTCGCCGGTCGTGGCCAGAGCCGCGGCCCCCGATTCGACTTCGGCAAGGACTGCTTCCGGGCTGCCGGCGCTGCGTATGCCATAGATCTTCTGTGGCGTGTCGATCGCTGGGATATGCCGGCCACCGTGATTTTCCAGTTCGAACAGGTCGGTATGCGCCCGCATGATCGCGACGGCCTCGGCGTTGCGCTTCAGCCAGATGCCGGTGACGAAAATGGTAGCCGGTATCTTGTTGTCCACCAACGCCGAGAGAATGCGCGTGTCGGTCTTGCCGCCGCAGGCATCGAGCGTGAGTGCAACGCGACCGGTTCCGCTTGCAGCCGGCTTGATGTGCAGCGTGGGTTCGACCAGCGGCGTGGCATGGGCGCTGGATATCAGCGCCACCGACATGGCGATTATGCAGAGATGTTTTTGCGGCAAATGCATCGAACCAAGTTCCCGACCGGCGGTTTCAAGCCGACATCCCAAGACCCGCATGAAGGCGGAAATCGGACGAGGGATAGCAGAAAAACGCCTGGCGCGGCAATTTGACCTCCCACTTGGTCGACGAGCCGTTCAGCGACAGTCTTGCCGTTCCATCGCCCTCAGACAGCGCGTTCATTTTTCAGCTCGGTGCGCGCGAGAATTTCGCGCGCCGCTTCGACAACCGGCTTCACCTCCAGGCGCCAAACGCAGCACGCCTTGCTGGGATCGGTTCGGCGACACAAATCCTTGGCCACGCAGTCACATGGCATTGACGGCCGAAGCGCGATGCTGGGCACGCCGACAGGTCCCCAGCGTGACGGATGCGTCAGGCCGAAAAGGCCGACAACCGGGGTGCCGGCGGCAGCGGCCATATGCATCGGCCCGCTTTCATTGCCCAGAAACAGCCGAGCCTGTTCCAGGACGGCCAGTAGGGTCTCGAGCGACAGCGCTCCGACCAGGTCCACCACCGGCGTCGCCGTCTCGGCAACGATCCGCGCGGCGGTTTCACCTTCGCCCGGCCCTCCCACCAGGACGATGCCCAGTCCGGTTTCGGCCGCAATCTGGTCAATCGCCTCGGCAAACCGTTCCGGCTGCCACTGCCGGCCCTTGAAACTCGCGCCTGCGTGGACAGCGACGAAGGCGTTCGGACGGATGTGGTGCGTGCCCAGAAGCGCCAAGGCTTTCGCGGCCTCGAATGGCGGCGGCTGGAGGCCCGGTACCGTCACCCGCAGATCGATGCCGAGCGCTTCAAGAGGGGAGAGATAGCGATAAACAAAATGCTGGCCGCCAAACCCGAATGGTTTGGCAAACACATTGGCGGGCTGCCGCTCCAGCAGCTTCAGCGGCCTTTCCGGGGGATTGTAGCCGACGCGCGTCTTTGCGTTGACCAAGCCGCTGATAAGCCGAGAGGTCTTCGAATCGGTCAGGTCGATCGTCAAATCGAAGCAGAAGCCGCGCAGCGCCTTCACCGTTGCGTAGAGCTCTTTTCCGCGCTCCAGCGGGGTGCCCCGCGCGCGAGCCCGCCTGAACGGAACCACCTCCGAAGCGATGCCATGCGCAATCACGAAGCTCTCCAAGTGCGCTTCGCAGAGGAACACGATCCTGGCACCGGGGAATTCGAGCCGAAGGTTCCTGGCGAGGGTCGAAGCGAGGACGATATCGCCTATGAACTTCGTTTGAATGATCAGGATCGAGCGGAACGGAGCGGGTGAAATCTGCAACATATGTTTCCGGAGACGTTTGGCGATCATCACGAAATTGGTCAGAAACAATGGCGAGATTGCGCGCTACCTCTAGCACGTTCGCGTGAGTTTTCATACAAAACCGTAAGCTCGGACCGGTCTATCCACGCCCCGTGGTCGTTGTCTGCACCGCGGCCTGCGCCGCTGCCAGTCTGGCGATCGGCACGCGGTAGGGCGAGCAGGAGACATAGTCGAGCCCGACCTCCTCGCAGAAGCGGATCGACGAGGGATCGCCGCCATGTTCGCCGCAGATGCCGAGCTTGATGTCGGGTCGCGTCGCCCTGCCCTTCTGCGCCGCCATGCGCACCAGTTCGCCGACGCCCTCAATGTCGAGCGAAACGAACGGATCCTGCTCGATGATGCCTTTCTGGCGATACGTCTCCAGGAAGGAGGCGGCATCGTCGCGCGAGATGCCGAAGGTGGTCTGGGTGAGGTCGTTGGTGCCGAAGGAGAAGAACTCGGCCGACTCGGCAATGACATGGGCGCGGATCGCCGCGCGGGGAAGCTCAATCATGGTCCCAGTCAGGTAATCGATGTTGACGCCGCTCTCGTCCATGACGCTCTTGGCGACGGCGTCGATGCGTGCCTTCACAAAATCGAGTTCCTTCGCCAGACCGACCAGCGGCACCATGATCTCGGGGACGACCAGCGCGCCGGCTTTCTTGCCGGCCTCGACTGCCGCCTCGAAAATGGCGCGCGCCTGCATCTCGGCAATCTCGGGGTAGGAGACGGCGAGCCGGCAGCCGCGATGGCCTAGCATCGGGTTGAATTCGTGCAGGGCCTCGGTGCGCTGCCTGAGCTTGTCTGCCGACACGTTCATGGCGGCCGCGACTTCGGCGACTTCCGCTTCGGTCTTGGGCAGGAATTCGTGCAGCGGCGGATCGAGCAGGCGGATCGTCACCGGCAGGCCGGCCATGATCTCGAACAGCTCCAGGAAATCCGAGCGCTGCATGGGCAGAAGCTTGGCCAGCGCCGCGCGGCGATCCTTCTCGGTGTCGGCCAGGATCATCTCGCGCATGGCGACGATGCGGGCGCCGTCGAAGAACATGTGCTCGGTGCGGCATAGCCCGATGCCCTCGGCGCCGAAGGAGCGCGCCATGCGGGCATCGAGCGGCGTTTCGGCATTGGTGCGCACCTTCATGCGGCGTACCGCGTCCGCCCATTCCATGATGGCGGCGAAATCGCCGGACAATTCCGGCTGCAGCATCGCCACGGCGCCCTTGAGCACCTGGCCGTTGCCCCCGTCGATGGTGATGATGTCGCCCTTGCGGAAGGTCTGCCCCATCGAGACCAGCGTGCCTGCCTTGTAGTCGACGCGCAGCGAGCCGGCTCCGGACACGCAAGGCTTGCCCATGCCGCGCGCGACGACCGCGGCGTGGCTGGTCATGCCGCCGCGCGTGGTCAGGATGCCTTCGGCCGCATGCATGCCATGGATATCTTCCGGACTGGTCTCGATACGCACCAGGATCGCCTTGCGCCCCTGCGTCTTCAGATCCTCGGCATCGCCGGAAGAAAAGACGATCTCGCCGGTGGCAGCCCCCGGAGACGCCGGCAGCCCGACGCCGATGATGTCTCGTGCGGCCTTCGGGTCGATGGTCGGGTGGAGCAATTGGTCAAGAGAAGCAGGATCGATGCGTGCGACGGCTTCTTGCTTCGTGATCAGGCCGTCCCTTGCCATTTCAACCGCGATCCTGAGCGCCGCCTTGGCGGTCCGCTTGCCGGACCGGGTCTGCAGCATCCACAATTTGCCGCGCTCGATGGTGAATTCGAGATCCTGCATGTCGCGGTAGTGCTTTTCCAGGCTATCGGAGATGGTGACGAAGGACTGGAAGGCATCCGGCATCAGCTTCTGCAGCGAAGGCTTGTCGGAACCGGCCGCGATGCGCGCCGCCTCGGTAATGTTCTGCGGCGTGCGGATGCCGGCGACGACATCCTCGCCCTGCGCATTCACCAGGAACTCTCCATAAAGCATTTTTTCACCGGTCGAGGGGTTGCGGGTGAAGGCAACGCCGGTGGCCGAGGTCTCGCCCATATTGCCAAACACCATGGCCTGTACATTGACCGCCGTGCCCCAGCTTTCTGGGATATCGTGCAGACGCCGGTAGGTGATGGCCCGGTTGTTCATCCAGCTTGAAAACACCGCGCCGATCGCGCCCCAGAGTTGCTCGTGCGGATCCTGCGGGAACGGCCTGCCGAGTTCCTCCTCGACCTTGGCCTTATAGAGCGCGATGACGCCTTGCCATTCGATCGCCGTCAGTTCTGTGTCGAGCTCGTGGCCGAGGCTGGCTTTCTGGTCTTCCAGGATTTCCTCGAACACCTCGTGATCGAGGCCCATGACGACATCGGAATACATCTGGATGAAACGGCGGTAGCTGTCATAGGCAAAGCGCGCATCGCCGGAATCGGCGGCCAGCGCCTCGACTGTCTCGTCGTTCAATCCGAGATTGAGCACGGTGTCCATCATGCCGGGCATCGACGCCCGGGCGCCGGAACGCACCGAAACCAGGAGCAGTTTCGACGGGTCGCCGAACCGGCGGCCGGTCAGCCGGCCGATATGGTCGAGGGCGACTGCGACATCAGCCTCCAATCCCGCCGGGTAGGTGCGACCGTTGGCATAATAGGCATTGCAGACCTCGGTGGTGATCGTAAAGCCCGGCGGTACTGGCAGCCCCAGGCTGCACATCTCAGCCAGGTTGGCGCCCTTCCCGCCCAGCAGATTCTTGTCGCTGGCACGGCCTTCCGCCGCACCATCGCCAAAGGTGAAAACCCATTTGGTCATGCTTGCTCTCCGGTTGCAGGAGATTGGAAAGATTGGCGAAACGCAAAGTTCCATCCGTGCCCGACTTTGGAGCGATATGATGCTGCAGTGCGAAAGGCAAGGCGTCGGCAAGCCGTTCGGCCGCTACAATCGATTAAGAAAAAACTCCGCCCGGGCCTGTGGCAAAAAGACTTGCCACCTCACGGCTCGACGTCTAGAACAAAAAGGGAACAAGAGGTGCGCCATGAAACAGCCTGGAAAACTGGACTATCTGGAAATGCCGGCGACCGGCGGCACGTGTGATCGGTTGAAAGCCTTCTACAGCGCCGCCTTCGCCTGGTCTTTCACCGATTATGGGCCGACCTATTCGGCCTTCGCCGAGGGCCTGGATGGCGGGTTTCAGGCCGATGCCGCGGAAGCACCGGCCAAGCCGTTGCCCGTGCTTTACAGTGACAATCTGGAGGAAACCCTTCGCGCCGTCGAAAGCGCCGGCGGAACGATCGTCAGGCGGATATTCTCATTCCCCGGCGGCCGACGCTTCCACTTCGTCGATCCAGCCGGCAACGAGCTGGCTGTGTGGTCCCACTAGTCCGCTTGTGGATCACCTAGCGCCGATTGCACCGCTGGTCAGCCGAGCGTCTTCGCGGTCATTCATAAGCATTGTGCTTTTCGGCTGCTCTGCTAATAACGCGCCGCACAGCGACTCTGACGGCTATTGGGGCGTCGCCAAGTGGTAAGGCATCGGTTTTTGGTACCGACATTCCCAGGTTCGAATCCTGGCGCCCCAGCCAAGCGCAGACGGTCCATTCGAGACCCAAGCGCGCACCGAATAAGCCCTGATCCAAACACTCTGCAGCCTAGACTTAACCAAGAAGTGTCACGCTCGGCAGTGCGTCAGCGATCTCGCAAACCACAGCGGATGAAAGCGCGACCAGAACATGTCGTCAATCTGGGTGGGCCGGACCAAATCCTTCTGCACCCGAGCTGTTGAAGGCGCCTTATTGCCTCCGCGAGAGCAACTTTGTTTGCGGACATGCGTACTCATCGGCATATGCCAGAACAGGCTTGCTGTTGCCCATCTCAATATCTTGTCTCGGGACTTCAAGTTTCGACACCGGCATTTGATCCCGCCGGCGTCCCAAATGTGTGCTATTTTTGCTACATTTTTTGACCGTCTGCCTAAATTCTATGATTTAGTCACAGCTTAATAATGAAACGCGCACGTTAATTTGCAAGATAGTGGCAAGGTCAGGCGCCAAGCCCGGCTGGGGCGCTCTTAAAAAGCGCGGGGAAACGTGGGTGGGAAAATGAAGACGACAGGTCTGTCGACCAAGGTCATGGGCGTTGGTCTCTTGATGACGGCTACCATGCTGAGCTGCTGGGGCGCGCATGCGCTGACACTCAAGGAAGCCATGGCGGTCGCGGTGGAATCCAACCCGGAAATCGGCCAGGCCATCGAAAACCGCGAGGCCATCGAGTTCGAACTGCGGCAAGCAAAAGGGCTCTATCTTCCAAGCGTCGACCTGGAGGCATCCGCTGGTGCTCGCCGCCTGGACAACTCCTCCCGCCGCGCGCTCTCCATCGAGCACGATGCGCTTTATCCCGCGGAGACCGATCTGACGGTTTCGCAAACGCTTTATGATAGTGGCGCAAGGCGAGCCGAACTCAACCGTCAAGCCTCGCGAGTGGATGGCGCCTCATTCCGCGTGCTGGAGCGATCTGAGTTCATCGGGCTGTCCGTCGTCCAGGATTACCTGGAATACATGCTTCAGGCCTCGATCGTGGCCGAGGCAAAGAAGAATCTGGGCTTTCACCAAGCGATTCTCCACGACATCAGGGAAGGCATAGCAGGCGGCGGATTGAACGAAGCAGACCGGCAACAGGCCGAGGAGCGCTTGTTTGCGGCCAAGGCCCGCATGCAGGAGGCTTCCGAGGAACTCGAGGCCTCGAGAATACGCTTCTTCAAGACCGTCGGGAAACCGCTGACCAATGCATCGCGGCCAGGCGACGTTTCCTCTGCACTGCCAAGGTCCCTGGACGACGCGCTGGGCATTGCGCGGGAGAACAACCCGCGCGTCCACATGGCCAATAGCGATATCGCCGCCGCGGGCTCGCAGGTTGACGCCGCTCGGGCGAAATACGGCCCGTCGGTCGTCGCCGAAGGCGTTGCCCGGGCCGGATACGACATTGACGGCGACAATGGAGACACGTCCGATCTGCAGGCACGGGTAGTGCTGCGGTGGAACCTGTATCGGGGCGGCATCGACAAAGCTAATGAGCAGGAGCAGATCCGCCGCGCCAGCGAACAGCGGCTTGGGCTGCATCAGGTTCTGCGGGAGATCGAAGAAGCCGTTCGCACGTCGTGGGATCGCCGCTTCCGGCAAGCCGACCTGGCAAAGACCCTGAAGCTGCAAGCCGCTTCCAACGAGAAGCTGGTTGCCTCTTATCGCGAGCAGTTCAAGGTCGGACAGCGCTCGCTGCTCGATGTGCTGGATGCGCAGAATACGCGGTTCAACACAGCAACGCTGGCGGACACCGCGTCCTACGCATCCCTCTTTGCCCAATACCGACTTCTGGCGGCAACCGGGCAGTTGCTGAAAACGATGGACATCCAGCCGCCGAAGCAGGCCGCGGCCTACGCCAAGGATGAATTCGCGGTTCCGGAGATCCCGGACACCGAAACCTATGCACGGACCCCGTCGGAACAGAAGAACGACCTGCCCTTCGATATCCTCGCCCCTGTCAGGAAGAAGTGAGCCGTAAGGGGTGTTGAGGGTTCTGGCGGGCGGGTCGTGAATCAGCAGCCACATATTCTGTCGCCCAAGGAGGCGTTCAAGGCCTGCTTTTCGGCGGTGGCTGCCTATCTCGGCAGGCCGAGCGCCGAAACCGTGCTGTTTGCCGGAGTGCCGATTTCGGACACGCGCATCGAGGTCACCGAGATCCGGCATCTTGCCGAGCGGATCGGTCTCGAGACCCAGGAATTCAACCATCGCGACTTCCTGCGCGGTCGCGTCGATCTTCCGGCAATTCTCTTCCGTGTCAGTCAGTTGCCGATCGCCTTGCTGGCGGAAACCGACGGCGACGGGTATCTCACGGCCCCGCAGGAAGACGGGCGCACGACTGTCGGCAAATCCGAGCTGGCCGCAAGTTACATCAGTGGCGGCGTATCCTTCTCGATCACCTATGCCAACGCCACCGAGGGCATGAAGGTCGGGTCGGCGCAGGAGATCGAGCGGCGCCATTGGCTGACGGGGACGATGGGCGCTTTCTGGCGCACCTATTCCAAGGTCGTGCTGTCGGCGATCTTCATCAACCTTTTGGCCATCGCCTCGCCGATCTTCACCATGAATGTCTATGACCGCATATTGCCGAACAAGGCGATATCGACGCTTTGGGTGCTGGCGATCGGCATCGGCGCCGTCATTCTCTTCGATCTGCTTTTGAAAACGGCCCGAGCCTCGCTCATCGACTATGCCGGGCGCAAGGCGGATTTGCGGATATCGTATCTGCTGTTCGAGAAGGTGCTGAATTCGTCCCTGTCCGCGCGCCCGGGCTCGACAGGCGAATATGCCAACCGCGTCACCCAATATGAGTTCGTCAGGGAATTTTTCACCTCCAACACGATCAGCGTGTTCATCGATACGGCTTTCGTCTTCATCTTCCTGCTCGTCATCTACGCGATCGGCGGCTGGCTGGTCGTCATCCCGGCCCTCGCATTTGTGGCGTCGGTGGTCGTTGGCCTGGTCACGCAACGCCGCATCGGCAAACGGGTCGCAGCCTCCATGAATGAAGCCTCCCAGCGCCAGGCTCTGCTGGTCGAGTCCATCTCCACGCTGGAAACGATCAAGTCGCTGCGAGCCGAAGCCTATTTGCTGAGGAAGTGGGGCGAGCATTCGAAGAATGCGGCCAACACTTCCGAGAAGATCAAGCAGCTCTCGGCGGCGGCCGGCAACATCACCCAGGCCATCCAGCAGCTTGTGACGGTCGCCTTGGTCGTGGCTGGAGCCTACGCCTTTTCCGAAGGGCATGTTTCGACAGGAGCCATCATCGGAACGGTGATGCTGGCGAGCCGGGCCGTGGCTCCGCTCGGCCAGATCGCGATCACCTTGTCGAGATTTCGCCAGGCCATGCTCTCCTTGAGAATGGTGAATTCCATCATGGCCCAGCCGGAGGACCGGCCGGATACGGTGGGCTTCGTCAATCGTCCGATTCGCAATGGCGCGATGACGTTCAAGAATGTCGGCTTCGTCTACCCCGGATCGGAAAACGAGGTTCTGTCCGGCCTCAACTTTTCGGTGAAGCCGGGAGAGCGCATCGGCATCATCGGCCGCATCGGATCGGGCAAGACGACGATGGGACGCCTGATCGGCAGGCTTTTTCTGCCAAGCTCCGGCGAATTGCTGCTGGATGGCATCGACATCCGCCAGTATCACCCGTCAGAGGTGCGCGCCGCCGTCGGCATCGTCGCGCAAGCCGGCGATCTGTTTTCGGGCACCATCAAGGAGAACCTGCTGATGGCATCTCCGGAGGCGACCGACGAGCAAATCATCGAAGCCGCGAAAGCCGCCGGCGTCGACGAGTTCGTGTCTCGCCACCCGCGTGGCTACGACATGAATGTCGGTGAGCGGGGCACCAATCTTTCCGGCGGGCAGAGACAGACGGTGGCGATCGCCCGGCTGCTTTTGACCAAGCCGAAGATCGTCTTTTTGGATGAACCGTCCGGCTCGATGGATCTGGCGTCGGAACGGCAACTGATAAAGCAACTCAAGACCGCTTTCGACCACAACACGACGCTGATCGTCTCGACGCATCGCTTCAGCATGCTCGAATTGGCTGATCGCCTCATTGTTATCGAACAAGGAAAGATAGTTGCCGACGGGCCAAAAGAACAAGTCATTCAGGCGCTGCAGAGAACGAATTCCTGAATGAACAAATTATATCGGGCTGAAACCGATATGATAACGGGGCGTGGGAAATGCTTGCCAGGGAAGACCGCCCGCCGCTTTTCGCGACGGCGTCCATATTCATCATAGGGGCGCTCTTCGCCGCCTTTGTCGCTTGGTCGTCCTTCGCCGAGGTCGACGAGATCGCGCGTGGCGACGGCAAGGTCATACCGGCCTCCAAGACCCAGGTCATTCAAGCCAGCGAGCCGGGCGTCGTTCAGGAAATCGCCGTGAAGGTGGGGCAGGTCGTCAGGAAGAACGACCTTATTATCCGTCTCGACAATACTTTGAACACATCCAGCCTCGGCGAACAGCAAGCCAAGGCGCGGGCCCTGCAAACACGCATCGCCAGGCTCAAATACGAACAGAGCGGCAGCATCACCGGATCGTTTCCCTGTCCGCAGGACATCCAATCCGTGGCGCCGGAAATCTGTGACAACGAACAAAATCTCCTCGTTGCCCGGCGCGAAAACTTCGACAACAAGCTGTCGGTGCTCAAGTCGCGACTCGACCAGCGCGAAAAAGAACTGGACGAGGCGAACGCCAATCTCGACCGCCTGACAAAAAACCTGGCTGTGAGCGACCAGCAGGCGAAGCTGGTCGAGGCGATGGTCAAGAAAGGTCTGATGGCAAGGACCGAGCAGCTCAAGGTCGAGCAGGAACAGACCGAACTCAACGGCCAATTGAACCTGGCCGGCGAGACGATAAAGAAGGGCAAGTCGGCGATCACCGAGGCGCAGCTCCAGGTCGAGGAACTCGGGCTGCAGTTGAAGCAGGAAGCGCTCGATGACCTGACGCAGGCCTTGGCCGATCTTTCAGTGGTGGACGAAACCATTCGCGGCGCGACCGACAAGGTCGCGCGAACGGATATCCGCTCGCCGGTGGACGGCATCGTCAACACGATGGAACTGAACACCGTCGGCGCCTTCGTCCAGCCGGGTACTGTCGTGGCCGGCATCGTGCCCACTTCCGAGACTTTGCTGGTCGAAGCACGTGTTTCGCCCCGCGATGTCGCGTTTATCCGCCCAGATCAGGATGCCTTGATCAAAGTCACGGCTTATGATTTCTCGATCTTTGGCGGCATCGAAGGCAAGGTTTCAAACATTACCGCCGACAGCCTGGTCGATCAGAAGACGGGCGAGCCCTACTATCAGGTGCGTGTTTCAACCGATAGATCGACACTGGAGCGAGACGGAAAGGCATATTCGATCATCCCCGGCATGATCTGTTCCGTGGATATCAAGACCGGTCGCAAGACGATCCTGAGCTACCTGCTGAAGCCGATTAACAAAGCCCGCCAGGAGGCAATGAGTGAGCGCTAGCGCCACCTCTCCCGCGACCCGGAGCGACCACTTGCTTCTGCCACTCCCGACAGAAGATTTCGAACTCGAGTTCCGCGTCGTGGCGCGCGGCGGCATCAGGCGCGGCATTCGGCTTGAACGGGCTTTCTGGGTTTCGCTGAAACAGATGGCTGAAAGCCGCAAATGCACGATCGGCATGCTGGTCGACGAGATCGCCGAAGGTCACGCGGAGAAAGGAAACTTGACCTCGGCAATCCGGGTGGCCTGCATACGCGAGTTGGGGCGCGAGAACCTGAATTTGCGTAGGCTTGCATCGATCAGGACGATAAACGCCATTCTGCTTGCCTGCCCGTCGCCGGCCTTCGCCTTGGCCTCGACGAAGAAGATCGTGACCTTCAATGCGCCGTTCCAGCAATTGGTCAAACGACAATTGCCGGCGGCATTCGACGAAGACACGCGCCAGGACCTGAAGCTGGCGCTGGACCTCAACGTGGCCGATATATTCGCCCGCCTCGACACCAATGGCGACGTTGCCGTTGCGAGCGGATTTGTGATTGGAGCCGGCGAACGCCGTTACCGAGGCCAATTGAACGTGGTGCGGGCGCCGGTGCTGGACCTGGAATTGCTGATGGCTTTCGTCTTCAACGGCTAGCGCCATCCATCGTTTCACGCAAACGCCGAACGGCCCTATGTGCTTGACGCAATTCCGCCGGAAAACCACCACGGGACTTTTCCGCAATCGTTCCGCCATTCAACCAGGACAAGAAAGCCGGCGCGCGGGCCCCTTACTTGACTTCCGTCTGGACGCCTTCGCCAGGGGCGACGGTTGCGAAACCGCCCTTGACATCGGCCATCTGGGCGTCTCCCGATTTGGACCCGTGGATCCAGGCCCGGTCGGTGCTGAACGAGTACAGTGGCTGATAATTCGGAAGGGCGCTGTCCTTGAGCACGGTATCATTGAGACTGTCGAGAATATAAGCGCCGCTTGCGGTGCTGACCGAAAGCACGGCGTGGAAGAAGCCTCGCTTGCGGTCCTGGAGAACGACGAGCGACATGCTGCGTGCCGGAATGCCGGCCCTCAGCAACGCGGTCATCTTGAGGATGGCGAAGTCCTCGCAGTCGCCGGCACGATTGGCGAGGATCTCCGAGGGCTTCGCCCAGTAATCGAGCTTGCCGTAAACGACGCTGTCCTTCTTATAGGCGATCAGGTGGTTGATGCCGCTGTCGATGAACGACAGTTTTTCGACGAACCCCTTGCCTTGGGCGGCCGAGACCATGGCCGCGAAGGCCGGGCTCTCGTGATCACAGGGGCTGCCCGCGGTGCAATCGGTTATGGCCTGGTAGACAGGTGCCCAGCGCGCCGAAACGGGAAAATTGCGCATGGACAGCGCAACCGACCCGAAAACGCCCGGAATGATCGACGCCGTCGGCATCGGGTCGATACCCCTGCCCTCTTGCGCCATCGAGGCGCTGGACCCGTCTTGAGCGGAAAAGGGACCATATCCGTTCAGGACAAGGCTGATCCGGTAGGGGGTGGCCGGCTGCCAGGGCTGGTATCTCTGCAGCGAAATGCCGCCGAGGCCAGGCGGCGCCTGGACCACTCCAAGCAGTGCTGCTTCGGGCATGAAATTCCTGATGACGGGCCCGGCAAGGGCTGGCTGCGCCGAGCCGGCTATCCCCACCGCCAGCAGAAGCAGCTTGAGCTTGCACTTCCCCGGAGCATTCTTTTGTTTTTTCATGACGCCCACCTTTGACTGTGGACGCTACCAATTTTGTCTCAAATTACTGGAAAGGAAGATGGATAAGTTTCCCACGAATTCACTTTGCTGATTTTAGTAAAATTTTACATGTATTTATACTTATATTTACCAAGTTTTCCGCGCCGCCGGTGGCGAAGCGCTATGCCTTCCAGGCAACATATAACTGATTATATGTTCACAGTTTACCAAGCGTAAAAAAAGTCATCGAAGGCATATCCAAATATATAGAATGCATTGACGGACCGTTGCAAAGTCAAGCCACCGCCTGTCTCTATCCGGGAAATACCGGAGGGGTTTGAGCTATGGCGAACAGTATTGAACTGGACAATCTTTCGAACTCGTGGGACGAGCATTCCGTCTCCAGCGATCATCACGACCTGACAGCGCCGACCCAGGTGGTGGCGCAAGCCGCGCCCGCCGAGCAAGCGGCGGCACCGGTCCAAACAGCGCCGGCCGCGGCCGAGCCTGTGCCGGTCGATGTCGGTGGCGGCGCGCCAGCGGCAGCTCCGCCAGCGGCAAACGCCCCGCACGAATACGTCGCGGACGCAAGCAACGTCGTCAAACTTCCCGCCAATGTCTCGATCGACAACATCAAGGTCGACGGCCACAACCTCGTGCTCGAGCAGGCGGACGGCTCGGTCATCGTCATCAAGGACGGTGCCCTGCATGTGCCGACCTTCATCATCGGCGACGTCGAAGTGCCGCGCGGGGCCTTGATCGCAGCGCTGGAAGCGAGCCATGTCGATGTCGCCTTTGGCGCGGACGGCTCGATATCGGCCGGTGGCAGCACGACCTCGAGCGCCGGCGGGAATTTCGAACAGCCTGCCGGCGGGATCGGCGACGGCTTCGGCTTGTCGGCGCTTCTGCCGCCGACGGCTTTGCAGTTTGGGCAGCTCGAGCGGCATGAGCTGTTTCCCTCTTTGGTCGACAGAGGCGTCTCCGTCGTGGCCATGTCGCTGACCAACCCTGATCAGGCGGCCAGCGAAACCGGACTCGATGGCGGCGCGCAACAATCGCCGGGCAGCGAGGCACCGACCAACTCCGAAACTTCCGGCGTCGGGACGATCAGCATCGACGCACCCGATGGCATCGGCTCGATCGTCATCAACGGCACCACCGTGACCGGTGTCGGCCAGCAAATTTCAGGGCAGTTCGGCTACATCACGATCCTGTCGTTCGATCCTGGCACGGGTGCCATCCAGTATGACTACACTGTCACCCAGTCGGTGACGCATCCCGTCAGCACGACCGGATACGACGTCAACGATACGGTTCCGGACAATTTCAGCATCACCGTCACGGATGTCGACGGCGATACGGCGAGCACGACCTTCACCGTTGCCATCATCGACGACGTGCCGACGGCGGTTGCCGACACCGACAGTATCGCAGCCGGCCAGTTCGGCCCCGCGACGGGCAATGTGCTGGTTGGCGGCACGGATGCGGGCGACGCCAACACTACGGACGGCGTTGCCGACACCCAGGGCGCCGACGGCGCGACGGTGGTGGGCGTTGCCAAGGGGACGACGAATGTCGCTCTGGACAATACGACCACACTCAACAGCCCGATCCAAGGTGAATATGGCAAGCTGACGCTGCACGGCGACGGCAGCTATACCTATGTGCGCGATGCGGGCACACCCGGAGGCGTCAACGACGTCTTCACCTACACGATCAAGGATGGCGATGGCGACACCTCGCACACCACGCTGACGATCTCGATCGGCAACTCGACGCCTGTAGTCGCCAACCTGACGCCGGAAGCCAATGGCGGCGACGTCATCGTCAACGAAGCGGCTTTGAATGTCGGCACGCCTGGTGGCCCCGGGTCCGATCCGGCAAGCACGGCCGAGACCGGCCCCGGCACCTTCACCATTTCCTCGCCCGACGGCATCCACGATCTGTCGATCGATGGCCACGCTTTCATCACCGACGGTGTGTTCACCGCCAGCTCGTTCACGACGACGCTAGGCAACACGCTGACGGTGACGGCCTACAATGCCGGCACCGGCGAGGTGAGCTATACCTACACGCTCAACGACAACGAGACACATACCTCTGTCCAGGGCACCAACAGCCTGTTCGAGAACTTCACTGTCACGCTGACCGACCAGGATCTCCAGAGCACCAATGGCACGCTCACCGTCAACATCGTCGATGACGTGCCGACGGCCCATGACGAGGCTTCGCAAGCGGTTGTGGAAGGTGCCCCGGTGGTGACGGGGACACTGGACTTCGTGGCCGGCGCGGACGGCGCGACAGTGACGCATGTCAACGGTACGCTGCTGACCTTCGATCCCGGCACGGGCTATTCGCAGTCGATCGACATCGGCGCCGGCACCATCCAGGTGAAGGCCGACGGGGCCTACTCGTTCACGGCCGATGTCTCGGTCGACAACAGCGGCGGTGCCGTGGCGGTCAACGCGACCTACACGGTGACGGACGGCGATCACGACACTTCGACGGCCAACATCGCCTTCACGATCACGGATGGCGCGGGCCCGACCGCGGGCGCTCCAATCACGCTGGCGCTCGACGACCAGAACCTGAGTGACGGCTCGACGCCACTCGGTCCGGACTCTGCCTCTAACTCGATCACCTTCACGCCGGGCTCGGACGCGATCACCTCGGTCGTCTTCGGCACAGACCTGGGCGGCCTGAACACCGCGAACCTGACCTGGACCCGGGTGTCGGACACCCAGGTCGTGGGCAAGGACGGCGCCGTGACCGTGGTGACGCTGGATCTCTCGGTCGCTAACAATGTGGCGACGGTGACGGCGACGCTGAACGACAATTACGACGCGCATCCCGGCATCAATCTCGACGACCTGGTCGATCTGGGCCATGTCGGCGTGGTTGCCACCGATACCGACGGTACTCAGGCGACCGGCACCGTCAACCTGACGGTGTCCGATGACGTGCCGACGGCCCATGACGAGGCTTCGCAAGCGGTTGTGGAAGGTGCCCCGGTGGTGACGGGGACACTGGACTTCGTGGCCGGCGCGGACGGCGCGACAGTGACGCATGTCAACGGTACGCTGCTGACCTTCGATCCCGGCACGGGCTATTCGCAGTCGATCGACATCGGCGCCGGCACCATCCAGGTGAAGGCCGACGGGGCCTACTCGTTCACGGCCGATGTCTCGGTCGACAACAGCGGCGGTGCCGTGGCGGTCAACGCGACCTACACGGTGACGGACGGCGATCACGACACTTCGACGGCCAACATCGCCTTCACGATCACGGATGGCGCGGGCCCGACCGCGGGCGCTCCAATCACGCTGGCGCTCGACGACCAGAACCTGAGTGACGGCTCGACGCCACTCGGTCCGGACTCTGCCTCTAACTCGATCACCTTCACGCCGGGCTCGGACGCGATCACCTCGGTCGTCTTCGGCACAGACCTGGGCGGCCTGAACACCGCGAACCTGACCTGGACCCGGGTGTCGGACACCCAGGTCGTGGGCAAGGACGGCGCCGTGACCGTGGTGACGCTGGATCTCTCGGTCGCTAACAATGTGGCGACGGTGACGGCGACGCTGAACGACAATTACGACGCGCATCCCGGCATCAATCTCGACGACCTGGTCGATCTGGGCCATGTCGGCGTGGTTGCCACCGATACCGACGGTACTCAGGCGACCGGCACCGTCAACGTGACGGTGTCCGACGACGTGCCGACGGCGCATGACGAAGCCTCGCAGAATGTTGCCGAGGGTGCGACGATCACTGGCACGCTGGACTTCGTGGCCGGCGCCGATGGCGCCACGGTGACGCACATCGGCTCTACTGTGCTGGTCTTCGGCAACGACGGCTACTCGCAGGCGATCGATATCGGCGATGGCTCGATCAAGGTCATGGCTGACGGCCACTACTCCTTCACCGCCGACAGTTCGGTTCTCGGCACCGGTGCGGCTTCGGCGACCTACACGGTGGCTGACGGCGACGGCGACACTGCAACGGCCGGTATCACCTTTGCGGTGACCGACGCCAATACGCCGACAAGCGGCACGGCTACGGCTGCGGTTGACGATGACGGGCTTGCTGGCGGCAATCCGGCTAGCACCTTGGGCGATATCGACGCCAATCTCGGCGAGGTTCCGTTCAGTGCCAGCGAAAAGACCTATAACGGAGCGCTCGGCGGCAGCGTCGGTGGCGACGGCGCCGGCGCCAACGGCTTCTCGTTCGCAACGTTGGATGGCACCAATGGCACGGTCGGCCAGGAGAACGTGACCTACAGCTGGGACGCCGGCAGTGACACACTGACCGCGACAGGCCCTCGTGGCGTCCTGTTCACGATGCATGTGACCGACCCGGCAACTGGCGCCTACACGGTGACGCTGGTCGACAACGTGCTTCAGGCCCAAGGCCCGAACGATGAGAACAATGCGACCGTCGATCTCGACTATGTGATCACCGATGCGGACGGCTCGACGGCACCGGGCACGCTGACCATTACCTTCAATGACGACGGCCCTTCCGTGACGGTCGGGACGGTTGCGGATAGCGCCCTGACATTGGTGACGCAGGACGCCGATACGATCGGCAACAATACCGACACGGCGAGCGCAAGCTTCGCGGCCGCCTTCCTTGGGGC